>JAIKYU010000153.1 GCA_024682835.1 Lachnospiraceae bacterium
GAAAAGGCAAATACGGCGGCCAATGTGAATCTCTACTATCGCGAAGCCTTTACGGCTCCCGCTGCATCGAGCATCGAGGAGCAGTATGCCAACGGGAATCCGAAGAGGCTGCTGGTCTCCTTTTCAGACAACGGGACGGCGACGACGATTGACGTGACCCTGCCGGAGGTGGTGACGGAGGAGGGGGACGACACGGCCACCTACAACGGCTTTAACCTCCACTGGAACAGTGACGGCACGTTCCAGCTCAAGAAATCCGGCTCGCCGGATCAGGTGATCAATCTTTCTTCCAACGGAGCGGTTCATTCCTCCTATAAGGAGACGAAGATTTCGCCCAACACCACCGATCCGAATCCCGCCTGCTGCGTGATCACCACGACCTCGACGGCGACGGAGGTTGATGATGTGTACAAGACTGCGGCATCCATGAGCGGATCCTCCGATGAGACCTTCTGGCTCAACACGGATACCGGGGAACTGATCCTGTCGGACGCGCTCAGGAAGAAGCTGTCGTCTCTCGAGGATATCCCCGGCGAGGATTCCATCGTGGTGACGTATTCCAAATCCCAGTGGAATAAGGGAGATATCCGGCCGGAGAATCTCTTCGACTGCAAGACGGAAAATCCGTATGACAATACGAAGACCATCCACTACAACGGCGGCAACTACGGTCATGTCATGGGCTATGACGTGGGATACTCGCAGGTGATCGACGTCAACACGCAGGCGCAGGATGTGTTCACGACGGATGTCAGACGCTGCATGGATGATCTGAACGGATCGCTGAAACAGCTGGAGGCCCTGGAACTGACCATTTCGCAGATTGAGAGCCAGATGGCCAGGGCCACGGATACCACCACGCCGACCATCGCACAGTATCGGATGGAGTGGGAAGCCGCAAAAAAGGCCCAGAGTTACTGTCGTGATGATATTCAGAAGCAGCTGGAGCATAAGATCACGGAGCTGCAGAAAGCGCTGGATGTGGCCAACCTTGCGGTGACCGACAACGGCACCAGATCCCGCAGACTGGAGCTGGTTCAGACGCGTCTGATGAATCAGGTGACGACCTTCAAGACGCTGGCCAGCGATAATGAGGACATTGACATGGCGGAGACGGCGACCAACCTGATGACCGCCCAGACGGTATACAACGCGGCCCTGCAGGCCACCGGCAAGATCTCCCAGCAAAGCCTGATGGACTACATCTGAAAAGGCAAAGCCAGGCACCTGAGCAACCCGCGTCAAGCACGCAGGGTTGCTCAGGTATCTGGCGCGCAAGACGGACGAGCAAGAAGGTGCGAAGCACCGGATTGCGAGTCCGGCGGCGATCGCGGGAGCGCGAAGAATTTCCCTTGCACCCCCCTGCAACCCGTGATAAAATGATGTTGTAGGCGTTGTCTGCAATGCGGTTCATAGAAACGGAGGGCTATCATGAGGGTTCAGACAAAGATTTTCGGTGAAATCGATATCGAGGACGAGAAAATCATCACGTTTCCCGGCGGCATCATCGGGTTCCCGGATATGACAAAATTTACTCTCCTGTTTGACGAGGAGAAGAAGCCGGCATCCATCCATTGGCTCCAGTCTCTGGACGAACCTGCATTTGCAATGCCGGTCATCAATCCCCTGATTCTTAAAGAGGATTACAATCCGGAGGTGGATGACGATGTGCTCAAGGACATTCAGCCGATCGACAATGAGACGCTGCTCGTGCTTGTGACGATGACCATCCCGCATGACCTCAAGGAGATGACCATCAATCTGCGCGGACCGATCCTCATCAACTCGGACACGCGCAAGGGCGTGCAGATCATCATCGACGATGAAAACTGCCCTGTGAAGTTTAAGATTTTTGACATCCTCGAGGAGAGGAAAAAACAGGCCGAGGCGGAGGAAAACAAATAATGCTGGCATTATCCAGAAAGAAAAACGAGGCGATCGTGATCGGCAACAACATTGAGATCACGATTCTGGAGGTTCGCGGAGACCAGGTCAAGCTGGGGATTGCGGCGCCCAAGGAGGTGCCGATCTACCGCAAGGAAGTCTATGCCCAGATCCAGAAGGAAAACGCGGAGGCCGTGGAGATCAGCGGACTTGCGCAGTTGAAGGATCTGATGGGTTAAGCTAAGTAGCAAATGTTCCGAAAGATCTGTTTTATCTGAAGCTTTTTTGTAGGAGAAAAGGCAGAATCGCAGGTCACAGATCAACGAAGAAAACGGGAGGGAATTATCGCTTGGCGGTAATTCCCTCTGTTAGCAGAAGGGATAACCGGTTGCGGATACTATACTTTGACTGGAATGAATTCACCGGACCTGACTGTCAGGAGTCGATGCGGCGTCTGGGACACACGGTCGGAATCTGGAAGCATCTCTGGAACTGCCGGTCTGTGGATGAACTGTTTTCCGAAAGAACCAGGCAGGCGCTTTTCTGCTCTCAGGCCGCAGGACCGGACGGCAGGGATTTTCGCGGTGTCCGGGAGTCCGCGCCGCAGTGGGATGTCGTCTTCAGCTTTAATTTTTACCCGATCATCAGCGAGGTGTGCGAGCAGTCCGGTGTGCCGTACCTCTCCTGGACCTTTGATTCACCGTATCTGCCGCTGACCTCGACAACCAACCGCAACCGGGTCAACACGATCTATCTCTTCGACCGCGCCCTGTATGAACGGATGCGGGATCAGGGAATCGGAACCGTGCGGTATCTTCCCCTGGCCGTCAATGCCGGGCGGATGAAGACGATGCGGAATGCGTGTGACCGGTATGGACATGAGATCAGTTTTGTCGGCGGCCTCTATGCGGACAAGAATAATTTCTACAATGATATTGCCGGCGACCTGCCGGTCTTTCTGAGGGGGATGATTGAGGATGCGCTGGAGCTGCAGACCGGTGTATTCGGACGGGATCTCCTCGGAGATCCGGCAGTCATCACGGATGAAATGATTGCGGAAATAAGACGGCATCTCAGCTTTTCGGTACCGGAAGTCTATCAGATCGACTACGACGAGCTGGTGCGGGATATGCTCCGCACGCAGGCGACGGAGATGGACCGCTTTTCCATGCTGGAAGCATTGGGCCGGGCGCACCCGGGACAGGTCGATCTCTATACCCGCTGGAACAGCCCGCCGTTACCAGGGGTGAACAGCCTGGGGTATGCCTCCTATCTGGAAAAGATGCCGCAGGTGTTTTACCAAAGCAAAATCAACTTAAACATCACGCTGCGGACGATCCGGACCGGCATGCCGCTGAGAGCCCTGGACGTGATGGCGGCCGGAGGGTTCCTTCTTTCGACCTGGCAGCAGGAGCTGGAGGAATACTTTCAAAACGGAAAAGAGCTGATCCTCGCCAGGGATCCGGAGGAAATGCTGTTCTATGCGGACTGGTTCCTGCAGCATGACGCGGACAGGGAGGAGATCGCCCGGCGCGGCTGCGAACGGGTCTGCGAACAGTTTGATTACGACCGGGTACTGCCGGAAATACTGGACGGGGCGTAATGGGGCGATGTCTGGAATCACGAGCGATGTGAAGCAATTTGGGAGAATCGAGAAAATTATATAAAATATCATATGATATTTTATGTTTTTCTTCGTTTTCCCCTAAAGTAATCCGGACGATGTCCGATAGACAATATAGAAGTCTGTCATTGACGGTGTTTTTGGGCACCCGAAAATGATGTAAAAAAGGGGGACGGCCGGTGCGAAGGCCGCTGACACAAGGAGGTGAAACCCATGGCAATGGAAGCTATCAACAATCTGGGCGTGTATCAGTCGGTTCAGCCGATCGTGCAGCCCATCGCGAACAGACCTCAGACGGAGCGGCAGGATGCACAGCAGGCACAGGATGCCGCGCAGCAGTCGCAGGCGCCCGCCGGAGATCTGACTGTTGCTCCCGTTCAGGAGGCCGGCAAACAGCAGGGCGGCGATGAAAAGGGCGGTCTCAACGAGCAGCAGCAGGAAGCGCAGAACGAGCGCATCAAGGAAGCCATTTCCAAACTCAACAAAAACATCAACGGCAACGAGGAGGCGGTCTTCGGCATTCACGAGGGCACAAACCGCGTGACCATCAAAATGGTGGACAAGGACACGAAGAAGGTCGTCAAGGAGTTTCCGCCGGACAAGACTCTGGACATGATCGCCAAGGTCTGGGAGCTGGCCGGCATCATGGTCGACGAGAAGAGATAAACGGATCTCATGTCGTGGATGGGGCCGGACGGCCGGGCACCGGACGGAACCATTTGAGATACAGGGGTGTACCGAATGACATGGGGATCGCGGAGCGATCCCGGCGGACTGCGAAAGGAAACCTGCAGTCTGCACGATCAGGGATGATGAAAGGAGTGTACTATGGGATCTCCAATTAGAATTACCGGCATGAATTCCGGACTGGACACAGAGTCCATCATCAAGGCGCTGACCCAGAGGCAGCAGGACAAGGTGACCAGTCTGGAAAACGATCAGAAGCGTTTTTCCTGGAAGCAGGACAAGTGGAAGGAGCTCAACAAGAAGGTGACCGATCTCTACAACGGCACCCTGGCTTCCATGCGCTTCACGGACGCCTTCACCAAGAAGACCACCACGGCCTCCCGTCCCAGCGCGGTGACGGTGGTGACCGGTGCAAAGGCGATGAACACCACACAGAAGATGAAGGTCAAGAGCATGGCGAGCAACGCCTACCTGACCGGCTCGACGATCTCCAAGAAGGCGGGTCTGGACGGCAAGGTCACAGCCAGCACGAAGCTCTCGGATCTGGCCGGCGCCAATTTCTCCGCACACACGGACACGGTCGAGCGGAGCGCGGCCACCTATCAGGCTAAAGTGGATGCGGAGAGCGGCGAGCAGCTCTTCCTGAAGGTTGATGACACCGGCAATCCGGTGAGAACGGACGGAAACCTCACTTATGTGACGCAGTCGCAGATGGAAGAGGCGATAAACGCCGCGAAGGAAGCCGATCCGGAAGCGGATATTTCAAATCAGTTCCTTAAGGTTTACCAGAAGATCAATGTTACGGATGATGCTGAGAATCCCTATGAGGAAGGCTTCACCCCCGGCTATGAGGATATTGCCGACGAAGCGGAACTGCTGAATACCTTGAAAGGGATCAATGACGGGACGATTTCTCTTGACGATGAGAAGACGGCTTACCATCAGAAACAGACCGTTCAGGACACGCAGAAGTTCAACGTCACCTTCGGCACCAGCGAGCCCCAGACCATTGAGATCAGCGGGGACATGACCATCAACGATCTGGTCACCAAGCTGAAGGGGCTCAGCCAGGACGGCGCCGGACTGGACGTCAACTTTGACGAGAACCAGCAGCGCTTCTACATTGCCTCCAACAAGAGCGGTTCAGAGGCCAGCTTCTCCCTCAGCGCTTATGAGGAGGACGGCGTCGCACAGAATACCGGTCTGCTGAGCACCTTTGGGCTCGACACCAATGCGGCGGGCTTCAAGGGCAAGTATGAGGCCGGCTCGGACGCGCTGATCGAGCTGAACGGTATCGAGTATACGAGCGACAAGAACAATTTCGAGATCAACGGCCTGACCATCACGGTGAACGAGACGACGAAGAACGCCAACGGCGACTACGACGAGATCACGCTCACCACCAAGCAGGACAACAGCGGCACCTATGATTTGGTCAAGAAGTTCGTCAAGGAGTACAGCGAGCTCATCAACGAGATGGACAAGCTCTATCACGCCGACAACGCCAAGAGCTACAAGATGCTCTCCAAGGATGAAAAAGAGGCCATGGAGGACGAGGAGGTCGAGGAGTGGGAGAAGAAGATCAAGGACGGACTTCTTTCCAGAGACCGGACCCTCGGGGACGTGTCCTCGGCAATGAAGGAAGTGATGAGCGGCGTCTATACCGTCAAGAACGGAAAGGGCGAGGATGTAAACGCCACCCTGTCTACATTCGGAATCAATACGCTCAGCTATTTCGAAGCCAAGGAAAACGAGAAATACGCACTTTATATTGACGGCGACAAGGACAGCGAGAATTACAACGTCAAGGCGGCAGAGGACAAGCTGAACCAGCTCATCACCAACGATCCGGATCTGGTGACCAACTTCTTCACCACCCTGTCCAAGACGCTGTACAGAAAGCTTTCCGATCTGATGAGCGTCTCGCAGTTCAGCTCCTCCTACACGCTCTACGAGGACAAGATGATGAACAAGCAGTACAGCTCCTACAATGACAAGATCGCGGATGCCAATGAAAAGCTTGGTGCAGCGGAGGACAAGTACTACAAGAAGTTCGGAAAAATGGAATCGACCATGGGCAAGCTGAACAGCACCCAGAGTGCGCTTTCCGGCTACTTCGGCGGCTGACACAGGCGAAACGATAAGAAAGGAAGAGAATCATGTCACTGGCTTCACAGGCATATGCACAGTACGCGAACACCAAAGCGACGACAGCCAAACCGGCGGAGCTCACCCTGATGCTCTATGACGGCGCGATCAAATTCTGTAATATCGCGGAGAGCGCGCTGGAGGTGAAGGACAATGCCAAGGCGCATGAAAACATCATGAAGGTGCAGAAAATCATCGCGTACCTGCAGGCCACGCTGGACATGAAATATGAGGTCGCCAAGGATTTTGACCGGATGTATACCTACATCGATTCCCGCCTGATCGAGGCCAACGTGCAGAAGGACATTGAAATCGTCAAGGAACTCAACGGACATCTGCACGCCATTCGGGACACCTGGATCGAGGTGATGAAACGCGCCGGTGTCAGGTGAGAAACACAAAGCACAGACGGCGTCATGACGGGATTCCTGTTATGACGCCGTTCCTTTTTTGTTTTATGTCATCCCGCTGCCTGCGGCGGGCGCTCTGACCGGAAGGAGTTTGTTATGACGCAGTCCTATCTTGCCATGATGGCGGACAGTCTGGACAAGAAGATCAGTCTGTTAAAGCAGATCGAGGCGGAGAATCAGAAGCAGCATGATGCCCTGGCACGGCCGGAGGCGCCGGACATGGATGCCTTTGATGCGACGATCGACACCAAGGCCGCGCTGATCGAGGAACTGGATCAGCTGAACGAGGGCTTTGA
>JAIKYU010000154.1 GCA_024682835.1 Lachnospiraceae bacterium
GCTGGTGTTTGAGAGCTCCAGGCCCGCCGTGGCTTTTGTGGATGAGGAGAATGTGATAAGAACCCGCAGCAGAGGCAGAACCGTCCTTTCGGCCTCAGTCGGCACCAGAAAGATCACAGTGATTGTGACGGTGGAATGAAACGTCGCATCGCCCTTGTTTCCTGCGCGGAATCATCGAATTCTTATATGGAAAGAAAGATTGCGAAGCGGCCGTGCGAATGTGGCTGGAATAATGATTTACATTCGACAATAAGGAGGCGTTTTTTCGGCGCCTCCTTAAGAATCCGGCCGGATGAGCCGATATAATAGAAGAGTGTTTATGCGCTTTTACGATTGACATAAGGTAAGGAGTCCGGGACATGAATAAGAGCAATAGGAGAATCGGGATGGGAAAAAGATACGGGCGGCAGCTGCTGGCTCTTCTTCTGGTGTGTGCGATGATTCTGCCGAACCGGCTGGCCGACGCGATCGGCACGGGAGCGATGCAGGCGGAAGCGGTGGACACGTTCTTTACGGATAACAGCGATATCTATTATTACTGGGACGGCTCCAATTTCTGGTATAAGGACGGACTGACCGAGCGCAGCATGCAGGAGGTGACGGGGACGGCGGACTGGCTCACCCGGACGACAAGTACGGTCAATGCGATCAAAAATATCAGCGTGGTGCAGGACAACGAGGAGTTGAATGACGCGGTTGTAAAGGTTACCAGCAATGTCAGCGGTGTGGTGAAGTTTTCCATGGAAGGGATCGCGCCGGCGGACATCAAATGGGGAAAATCCATCATTTTCTTCGATTATGAGGTTGCGGGTGTCGGCGGACCAACCATGAAGACGGCTTCTCTGGATTTCTATCTCATCCGGATGATCGCGGAGCCCTCTCCGGATCCGAGCGTTTTCCCCTACACCGGGGAGACCTATAAACCGTTTGAGCGGTATATGTCCGATCCCCGGTGGTTTAACACGTATTACAAATTTGCCAGCGGAACCTATGAGGCCAGTCAGGCCGGAGAGTATTCCGTGACCTTCGAGCTGGTGCACCCGGAGTACACCGCCTGGTTTTTCAACTGCGGCTACGGGGACCGGAACAGGGAGGAGTCCAAGGAAGCTGCGGTGGCCTACACGAAGAAATGGACAATCAGCAAGTCCGGTATCGCTGCGCCGGCGGCACCGCTTCCCGCGATGTTCAACAAGCAGGATCCGACCCGGGTAGAGAACGACAATGGCTATATCCACCTGCGGGGCGACGCGGCGGCGATCGATCCCAACTATGCCGACTGGGGCTTGCTCTATTTTGATGCGGTAGAGGGGAAGGATGTTCCTTTTGACGGGTCGCTGGACAATCTGGGCCCCGGTGTATACAAATTCCGGTACGGAGACGATAACCATGAAAACGTCAGTGATTACACGGAAATCGAGCTTCTGCCGTTTAATCCCAGGATTCACGTGGAGATTACCGGCAGCGCGGAATTTGACGGGACCCTGACGGCCTCCGTGCTGGGAGCCGATGTCGGGGATATCAGCGATCATGCGGCGCTGATTTACGACTGGGATTCCACGGATGCGGATGGCAATCATGTGGACGTGACCGGCTTTGTCAACCCGCATAAGCGCAGCTTTACGGTCTCAAATGCCAATCTCGTGGGCAAATACTTGAAGGTGACGGTGACCTGCAGCAGCACCTTCACCCTGGAGGCGGAGGACTCCTATGCCATCGTATACATCGATATGAAGTCCGCCGATTCCATGGGGGAGCCCCAGGTCACAAAGGACATGAAATTTCTGGCGGACGGCAACGTCGAAGACGGAGAGATTCTGCTGTCCGGTCCGGGGGCGTATGAGTATTGCATCGGCAACAACTTCACCCTCGGCGAAACCGATCCGTCCTACATCCCCTGGGACACGCCGACAGACGGCATGAAGATACCGGTGGATGCCCAGTATTATAAGGATTATCAGGAAAATGCCGAGAGCCGTCTCGTATACTATATCCGCCGGCGCGCCACGGCCACAACACGCGCCAGCGTGTCCGTAGCCGTATCGGTCTATGCGAAGTACGAGGTGAAGCTTCAGGCAAACGGCGGAAAATTTGCCGACGGCCTGTCCGCGGAGAAATCCGGATTTGTCAAATGGGGGCAGTATGCCGCGGAGTGGGACGGCTATGAGGAGCCGGCACAGGACGACAAGGATTTCTCAGGATGGTTCACCGATGCGGGCTGCACGGTGGCCTATGATATCGACGCGCAGCATGTGGAGGCGCCGGTTACGCTTTACGCCGACTGGACGTTAAAACCCAGGCCGGCCCTGCAGGGCAAAATTCTGATTGAACGAAAGGTCGCTTTAGCTCCTGGCGAGGTTACCAGAATCTGTTACGCGACGGACGCCATTGCGGAATTCATAGAGGCGGAGCATCCCCGTGAACCCTTTGACGCGACGAAGGAAAAGTTGCAGTACTCCTGGTGCAGCGTCGAGTCAGCGGTGTATGACGCCGGTGGTATTGACTGGGACACGTATGACGGCGGGACAAACGGGTGGACCGAATGGAACGATGATTCCACCTACACACCGGGCAAGGACGACGTGGGCAACCGGGTCGTCTGCCGGGTGCGGGCACTTGAAAATCCCGGCGAGAATCCACGCAGGGAGCATTATCTGATCGGCAGCGCCCTGGTTTATAAGCGGGAGATACAGATCACACTGACGGCGGTTGCGCCGCCGATTGAAAAGGTCTACGACGGCACTGACATCGGTCCGGCTTCGCTGGTCAAGGCTTCCATCTCGGACGAGGAACTGGACAAGCTTCCGACGGCGGATAAGAAGTGGGGGATCACGGTTGCGATTGATCCTGCGCGCAGCGAGGATGCCGTGCATTTCCTGACGGATGAGTTTGTGGGCAATAAGAAGCTGGCTGTATACGCGGAGGATCTGCTGCTTGACTGGGCGCATCCGGGACAGGATCTGGATGATAAGGGAAGAGGTCCCGCTGCGTTTTATGAGCCGGTGATGGCAAACGAGCTGGATGCGAAGATCGTGGCTGCCAGGCAGAAGCTGACGATCAAACCCGGGAGCGAGCTGGATTACACGGTATCACGTAGTCAGCACCTGACCGAGGCAAATATCCTTGCGAGTGTCACTGAGAAGCTGGATCTGAGCCTCTGCTACGGGAAGCTCCAGCTTACCATGGACGGGCGCACCGATGCGGCCTCCGGGACGACGTCCTCCGGCTGGAAGTGGGAGATGGATGCCACAGGAAGCTACGAGTACACTGCTGCATCGAGCGCGGGGAAGAGCGCGGTCTTTCGGGTGGGTATAAAGAGCGCAAACGTTGGCGGAGACGATGAACCTGAATACGAGGAGC
>JAIKYU010000022.1 GCA_024682835.1 Lachnospiraceae bacterium
GATCATCACCTATTCTTATGTTTCGAGAATACTTGAGGCGGATGGGATCGGAAGAATCAGTTTTGCCAAGTCAATCATCGGGATCTTTGCGATGATCTCCATGCTGGGCATTCGATACTACGGAATCCGCGAATGTGCGAAAAGGAGGGATGACCGGAGGGAACTGTCGCGTATTTTCAGCGAGCTTCTCGTTTTGAATCTGATATTTACCTTTTTCGCGTATGTTTTTCTGGCGGTTTTCCTTTGCCTGAGCGCAAAAGCCGATGGGTACAGAACGGAGATCGGGCTGTATGGGATCACGATATTGCTTTCTGTTCTCAGTATCGAATGGATGTTTGTTGCGGTTGAAGATTACAGGTATCTGGCGGTAAGAAGTATCGTTATCCAGTTTGCCTCCCTGCTGGCGGTTTTTCTGCTCGTTCACAGAAAGGAAGACCTCAGTCTGTATATTCTCATTCAGGTGATCTCTGCCGGTCTGGCAAATCTTTCCGGATTGATGTATGTGAAAAAGTATACCGGTTTCCAAATGCCCCGTCTGAGCGGTCTGTGTGTGCACATGAGACCGATCCTTTCTCTGTTTCTTGTCACCATGTTTATCCAGATATTCACGGAAATGGACACGGTGATGCTCGGGTATCTGTCTGATGATACGGAGGTCGGACTGTATTCTTCCGCCTACAAGATCAGTGCGGTTCTCTGTTCATTTATCTCGGCTGTAACTACCGTGATCCTGCCGAGAATGGCTTATGTGTTACAAAATGAGGATGAAACAAAAGCGCATGACCTGCTGAAAAAGGCGGTTCAGTTTATCCTTATGGTCGGGATCCCCATTTCGGCCGGATCCTGTATTTTCAGCCGGAATTTCGTCCTGATCCTGAGCGGAAAAGGCTTCATAAACGCGGTACCGTCCGCCATGATCCTCTCATTCCGCACACTGTTATCTCCGGTAAACGGCATGCTGCTGATGCATTATCTGATCCCGCGCAATAAGGAGAGAGAGGCGATCATCATTACGATGGTTACAGCTCTGTTCAACATTATTGTGAATATGGCTTTGATCCCGCTTCTCGGCGCCAGAGGAGCGGCCATTTCGACTGTTTGTTCTGAAATAACAGAAATGATATGTCTGTTTGTATTTGTCAGGAAATATCTGGATATGAAAAACATCTTCGGAAAGGGTTATCAGTATCTCCTGTGTGTGATACCGGTGGTGATCGTTTCGCTGGGAGCAGCCGGATTGATTGACAGCATTTTCCTTTCTGTCGTTGTTGCTGTTACCGTGTCTGTACCGGTGTATTTTATCCTGCTGTATCGCATGAGGAATGCGTGTCTGCTGGACGGATTGAACATGATCAGAGAACTGCGCAAAAAGAAAAGAGCATAACAGGGGGATCCTTCGATATGGCGAAGCTGATGATGAAAGGAACCATAGTGGGAGGCTTATGCTGGAACAGGCTCACGGAGAAACGCATGGAAAACCCGCTTGCGATAGAAAACTCCGGATATAAGGTCTTTTCCGAAAATGATGAAGACGGAATTATATAGGAGATATTCCGAAGAATCGGGACGCAGACAAAAGAGTTCATTGAATTCGGGGTGCAGATCGGACTGGAATGCAATTCGCATTTTCTGTTACATCACGGCTGGCATGGTCTCTGGCTGGAAGGAGATGCTGCTTCATGCAGACAGATAAAGAACAGGTTCCGGCCCGTGATAAAGGACGGGCGCCTTAAAGTGGAAAATGTATTTATCTCACGGGAAAACATTGATGAACTGATCAAAAAATACAGAAACTCAGATGAAAAGGAATGTGATCCGGATTTTTTATGTATAGACCTAGACGGCAATGACTGGTATGTGTGGGATGCAATAAAGTCGATAAATCCAAGACTCGTCAGCATAGAGTATAACGGCAAGTTTCCGCCGGATCTGAACTGGAAACAGGCGTATGACCGTAACCACAGATGGGATTATTCAGACTGGCAAGGCGCGTCCTTAAAGGCAATGGAACTGCTTGGCAGACAAAAGGGCTACGTTCTTGTCGGAACCAATCTTACCGGTGCGAATGCCTTTTTTGTCCGGAACGATCTCTATTCAAAGGAGTCCTTTCTGGACCAGAATACGGCGGAGGAGTTGTATAATCCGTACAGAAAGAGTGAGCTGCGCTTTGTGACGCCGGGTCATCCGTCAGGATATTGTCTTGTCGGACAGGAGGAAAACAGGGGCGTCCTGAATTACTATGAAAGTGAAGCGGAATACAGGCGTTCACGGAATAAAGAGAGGTGGAAAAAACTTATCCGGTGGATGAAAAAGGGGATCAGCAAATGACGGGACTGACCTCATTCAGTCGTGTTTTGAGGCGGATCGCCGCAGCTTTATCAGTCTGAAAACAGTCTGAAGATAGCTCAGGATAAACCTTACAAGCTTTCTTTTGGATCTGTCAAATATACGCCTGTGAAACCTGATTGGATACTCAGATACCTTAAGATCGGGAAAACGAAGGAGAAGCTTGAGCAGGACCTCCTGATGGATCTCAAAATTGGTGCTTGTGATCTCTATGGATTGAAGCTTTTCCGTGTTGTAGATCTTAAAGCCGGATGAAATGTCTTTTACATCCGTGCCGATGATCCTCCGAAACACAAGGTTCAGGAAACGGGACATCCACACGGAATCCCATCGGTCATCGGTCTCTCCGCCGGGAGTATATCTGGAACCGATCACGAGATCGCACCGGGCTTCTTTATACATACGAACCATGGAGGGGATGTACGAAGGGTCATGAGAACCGTCCGCATCCAGGGTGAGGAACATTTCACTGTCTGCATATTCCGCCGCCGTCCGGGTCGCTCCTGCAAATCCCGGATATCGCTGCGGGAGATAAAAAACCTCCTCGGACCTGCAGATCTCCGGCGTTTCATCTGTCGGTTCCGCTGTGTCGATCACGAGGATCGTGTATGCTTCTCCGGTCTCTTCCAATGCCCGTTTCAATTCCGGGAGGAGCTGTCTCAGATTTTCGGCCTCATGACAGGCCGGCAAGGCCGCTGTGATCCCTGGTTTCAATCATTTTTCTCCAGATATTCTCAGCAGGGGTTCCTGCTGCAAGCTTTCGGATTATCTGGATTATAACCCGAACGGGAAAAAGGTGCAATGAACACCGTTTGTGATATGATTATTACGTGCGGAAAATAAGGAAATGAAGCCGGATTCGGGATGCAATGGGACGGGAAAGGTTCGAACAGTGGAAGATCTGATCGTGCTTGTGGCAACCAATAAAGAGTATAGAATGCCCTCGGATACAGTGTATCGTCCGATACAGGCCGGCAGTCATTCTGATACGTTTGACGGTTTTCTGCAGGATCATACCGGCGACAATATCGCTGACAGGAACCGGAGATTGTGTGAGCTGACGGCAGCCTATTGGGCGTGGAAAAATCTGAAATGCAGGTACATCGGGTTAACACACTACCGCAGGCATTTCACGGATAAAACACTGCTGCAGAGAATCGGAAAGGATAAATTCGACTGTATAGCCGCCGGTCGATCCCTGGAAAAGGAATTGGAAAAGGATGTGGTGATCGTTCCCAATAAACGCAGGTACTGCATCGAGACGATGGAGTCACATTTTCTGCATCTTCCCTACACGTTTGAAAAGGATTTCAGAGTCTTAAGACAGGTGATCGGTGAATTGAGCCCGGCGTATCTGGATTCATATGATGAGGTGATGAACCGGACATGGGGCACCTGTTCAATATGTTTGTCATGAAGTGGGAATGGTTTGACGCGTATTGTACCTGGCTGTTTCCGATCATTCTGGAATGTGACAGAAGAATAGATGTTACAGGGTATACCTACGCTGAGGCGAGAGAAGCTGCGTATCTCAGTGAGTTTATGCTTGATATCTGGATGGAGAAGAATAAGATTCCATATAAAGAGATGAATGTAATATTTATGGAACGGCAGAACTGGCTTAAAGGGGCGGGACATTTATGGCAAGAAAGGTGGCCGGGACAGTACATACCCGCATTTCAGGTATGAAATGAAAGAAACCTGGTTAAAAGACGCAGTAAGAAATATAAAGAAGCGGATTGTCTCATGGTTTTCCATCGTGACCATTGTGCTGATCGGCACTTCTGTGATCGTGGGGCTTTATTTCTGTTCGGACGGTCTGAAAAAATCTGCGGTCTCTTATATAGAATCTCAGAATTATCATGACCTGGACGTGGTCTGCAGCCTCGGAATCAAGGAAGATGAGATAGAAAGCATCAGGGAATTGGACGGGGTGAAGGACGCGGAAGGTCAGATTTCCCTGCCCGGTCTGATCACGGATGATGGCAGAAAGCTCGGTGTGACCGTCATCTCCGTCACGGAGAGGATCAGTGTCCCGAATGTCATGGAGGGGCGGATGCCCGCGGCTTCCGATGAGTGCGCCATCAATGACGAGGGCTTGAAAAAGCTGGACGGCAAAATCGGAGACGAGGTGGAACTGACACTTTCCTCCGCTCGTTTTTCCGACATTCTGGTTCATAAGAGGTTTACGATCACCGGCGTGGTGGGGCACCCGGATTATATGGCCAGAACAACCACGAATTATGTTGTTTTGCCCGCGTCTTCCTTTGACACCACTGACAGCGCTTTTGATTATTCAAATGCGCTGATTGATGCGGATCTGAAACAGGATCCCTTTTCCGGTAAATACGGGAAAGCCGTGGCGGGGATCAAAGAGAAGGTGGAGGCCTATACCCGGACCGAGACAGATGTGCGGATCGCCGGTATGCAGAAGGAACTGGATGAGGAGTTTCAGAATGCCGAAAGGAAGGCGGGGGATCAGCTTGCAGAGGGAAAGAAAAAGATCGATGACGGTCAGAAGGAATTCGATGAGAAGATAGCCGAAGCGCAAAAGGAACTGGATGATGCGCAGGCAAAGATCAGTGAGGGAAAAGAGAAGGCGGAAAAAGAGCTGGCCGACGGCGCGAAGAAGATAAAGGACGGCGAAGAGGAGTATAACAAGGGGATCGCGGATGGGGAGAAGCAGCTTGCGGATGCGGAAGCCGCCATGGAAAAGGAGCTGGCTGACGCAAAGTGGAAGCTTTTTGACGGCTTTCTGAAGATAGACGAAACCGAAAAACTCTTAAACGAAAAGGAACTGGAGTATGAGGCGGGAAGAAAACGGCTCGAGGAAGGCGAAGCCCGGTTTCATGAAATCACCAGTCAGATAGACGGCATATTGAATGACGGCCTGATCAGAAATCGCCTTCTCCCTTTTTTGGAGGGCTTAAGGGATTTCAGTCATGATGAAAGAGATTCGGCAATGGCGAAAGCCTGTGATGACCTCCGTGAAGCATGCAACAAGGATACGGTAACGAGATGCCAGCTCGTGCTTCGTGCCTATGATGATGTATTCGCATTTTTAACCGACGAACAGAAGCATGACCTCGACGCGATGATCGGGGTGGACAATTACAGGGGTCAGCTTGGTGAGCTGGCGGATGCCAGGGACCAGCTTGAACGGGGGAACCGAAAGCTGGAGGAAGGCAGGCAGGAGCTCGATCAGGGCTGGTTCAGTTTAAAGCAGGCGAAGGAAAAACTGGCCGAAGGGGAAACAGAGCTTGCCAGGAAGGAACCGGAAGCGCGCAGGCAGCTTGCGGATGCCAGGACAGAATTTGAGCGCCGGAAAGAAGAAGGGAAAAAGCAGCTGGCGGATGCCAGAAGCAAGTACAACGCCGGAAAGGCGGAGGCGGAGTCTCAGATCGCGGCGTATGAGGAGGAGCTTGAGAAGGGCCGGGCGGAGTTTGATAAAGAGAAGGCAAAGGGCGAAAAAGAGTTACAGGATGCACGGGCGGAGTATGACAAAGCGGAAAAGGAAGTCCGGGACAAGCTGGCAGAGATCCGGGATCAGATAGACAAAGCCAGGGAGACGCCCTGCGGATGGCTGATCCAGACAAGGGACGCCAACGCTTCCTTTGTCCAGAATCAATCCTATATCACGGCGATCGACAGCTTCTTTCTGGCGTTCACGCCGCTGTATGCCGGAATCATCATTGTGGTCTGTTTCTTCACCATGGCCATCATCGTGGAAGAGCAGACGAAACAGATCGGAACCTGCAAGGCCTTTGGCATGTATCATTCAGAGATCATGAACAAGTATGTGCTCTTTGGCGCAACCGGTGCGGCGCTGGGCGCCGTGATCGGAATCGGCGGAGCCTTCGGCCTTGAAGCTATCGTCACAAAGACGCTCAGGGATCAGATGATCTTTCCGCTGGGGCAGAATGCCCACAACATCCTGCCTGTGATCCTGATGCCTGCGGGCATCGTTCTGATCACCTGTATCGCCGTGGTCTGGTCCTGCCGGAGGGTGATCAGGTGCTCGGCGGTGGGGCTGATAAGCGGCAATGAACCGGTTTCACCGGCCAGAAAAAAGAAGAAAAGCGCCGCTGCCGGCGGGATCTACATAAGACTGATCATAAGCAACCTGATCACGGACGTCGGAAGAGAGGTTGTTTCTGTTGTCATCATCATCGTATGCATTTTCCTTGTGGGCTTTGGCGTGGATATCAAGCTTGCCTACAACGGCGCCCTCGACCGGCAGATGGAGGAAATCTGGCTCTATGATATTTCCCTTACCGAGTCGGAGAACATCACCGACGAGGAGAGGGAAAAAGTCAAAGAGGCTGTAAAGGAGTATGACACCCTGTATCTGCCTTCCTTCGGCGGCGTCATCATCGACGGGGATTCAGAGCTTCTCACAAGCGGCCTGTGTGTGGATGACGCGGAGGCGTTTGGCAGATTCTACTCCCTGAAGGATGCTGGCGGCAACGGGGTTCAAATCCCCGCGGACGGCGCATTGGTTACAGAGGAGATGAGGGAAAGGAATGGTCTGACAGAGGGCAGTACGATCAACCTGATCACCGGAAGTCTGACGAATGCCGGGATTGCGGTCAGGGGGAAATACATGCTCCATATGGGCAAGATGCTGATCATGACCGGTGATTACTACAGGGAATGCTTTGACAAAGAGCCTGTGAAGAACAATTATTTGATTAAAGTCACGGATGGAGATGTGAAGGAGATCGCGAACAGGTTATCCGAGCTTCCCGGAGTTTCAAATGTGGAGAGAGCGGGGGATCTGAAGGAGAGATACCGGTCCGTGGTGGATCTCTACAATGCGGTTGTGATCATCGTCATTGCGTTCTCCGTCATCCTGTCCTTTATGATACTGCTGAATCTCAGCAATATCCTGGTAGCACACAGGATGAGGGAACTGCTTACCATGCGGGTAAACGGCTTTTCCAATGCACAGGTGACCGGGTATCTGGTCAGGGAAGTTCTGGCCACCGGAATCCTCGCGCTTGTGATCGCACTGGTGGTGGGAATCCCGCTCACCGATGCCGCCATCAGGGTCATCGAGACGGACGGATTCATGTTTATCAGGAATCCTTATGCGGCCGCATGGACGTTCGCAGTGGCAGTCAATGTGCTGTTTTCCGTTGTGATCAATGCGCTGGCATTCAGGAAGGTCAGAACGGTTCCGCTTACGGATATTAC
>JAIKYU010000023.1 GCA_024682835.1 Lachnospiraceae bacterium
TATGCGAGTGGGGCTCTGCCGGGTTTGGGGATATTTCATTTCTGTATGCCATCTCATAGGGAGGTGACACCGAGAAAAGGGGTGCTGCTTTATCTGATGAAGAATGCCTTCTGTCTTCCATGATCATCCTCCTGTGGTTTCTAAAAGCCCTGCCGTACGATTAAGCATTATAATTAAGTAAATATTGAAGATGATGAAATAGCGAAAGCCGCTCGGCTTCTTGACGAAACGAGCGGCTTTCACTAAAGTCACTTGAGTTCGCCGGGTCGGGGAGAGAGAACCTCCCTTGTCGGCTGTCTTGCTAAACCCATTATGAACTGACGGGGTATGTTTGTCAACCGGGGCTTTTATCATAGATGGTGCGGATTGGAAAAAACCACTTGACTTCAAGTACACTTGAACATATAGACTAAAGGGAATCCGGGGAAACCGCCGGATCGCGGGAGGTTCATATGGAATTCATGCTTGATGTACGTGCGACGGACACGGAGCTGGTTGTGTTCTGGGACAAGCCGGAGTGCGCGGATGCCGGGACAGGCTATCGTGTCCTGCTTTACGACGGGGATAAGATCGGCGAACCGGTCAGATGCGCTCAGGTGCAGCGCACCCACTGTACCTTTGACGGTCTCGCACCGGATCACGCCTATCGGGCGCAGGTATGCCTGCCGGATGGGAGGCTGTCGTTGGAGTGCCGCACGACGCCGGTCAAGGAGCGCCTCGATATTTCCCGGGAGCCGTATGGCGCGGTGGGGGACGGGAAGACCTGCAATACGGTGGCGATCCAGCGCGCCATAGATGACTGCGGACCGCAGCAGGCAGTATACATTCCGGCGGGAGTATGGCTTACGGGAGCCCTTGACCTGCACAGTGACATGGAGCTCATTCTGGAGGAGGGGGCGACGCTCCAGGGGACGGAGGACCGCAGAGATTATCTGCCGAAAATCCCAAGCCGCTTTGAAGGACATGAGCGGGAGTGCTATCGGAGCCTGCTGAATCTGGGGAGGATGGATCATGACGCACCCTGCAGCTGCGCTCATGTGGTGATCCGGGGAAAGGGCCGTATCATGGGCGGCGGGGCCGCACTGGCCAAGGACATCGCGCAGGATGAGGCGAAGCGGCTGGAAGCCTACATCGCCTCGCTGGGGGATCGGATCAGCGAATATGAAAAGCCGGAGACCATCTCGCACAGAGCCAGAGGTCGGCTGATTAACATGAGCAACTGCCATGATATCTGGATCCATGGCCTGGACGTCGGGTTTTCCCCCTCATGGAATCTGCACTTCATCTATTCCGATCGGATTGTGACCGATCATTGCCGGTTTTTCTCCCGCGGGGTATGGAACGGAGACGGTTGGGATCCGGATTCCTCGACGGATTGCACACTGTTTGCCTGTGAGTTCTTTACAGAGGATGATTCCGTGGCGATCAAGTCGGGCAAGAATCCGGAAGGCAACCGCATTGCGAGACCGTCGAGAAACATCCGGATTTTTGACAGTGTCTGCCGATATGGTCATGGGCTATGCATCGGCAGCGAGATGTCCGGAGGGGTTGAGGGGATCCGGATCTGGGATTGCGAGATGGGGCCCACCTGGTCCGGAATCGAGATCAAGGCAACGCGCAAGCGGGGAGGATATGTGCGGGATGTCGTCGTCAGAGACTGTACCGCGTCTCATGTGATGCTTCATTCCGTCGGCTTCAATGATGACGGAGAGGCGGCCCGTGAGATTCCCGTCATCGAGAATTGCCGCTTCGAAGGACTGTATCTGCTGGGGCGCTATCTGGACAACAACGCGGGACATATGGACTGGCACAGCTGTCCGTCTATCGAACTGGTCGGTTTTGCGGAAGCGGGGCATGAAATCCGTGACGTCCGGTTTGCGCGGATCACCATGGAAAACCCTCACAGAGGAGAGACGACCGATATCTACCGCCCCACGGCAGGTGCGACAGGCAGTATCTACATGGAGAACTGCGGCGAGGGAATATCCCTGGAGTCGATCCGGACGGTATCGGAGCATAAGGAATATCCGCTCTACAAGGATTGATTTCGGCAGCATGAAACACGGTTTACATCGACAGGAGGGAAAGGAGAGATCATGATACACAAAGGCTTTAAGATGAAATTGTATCCCGGAATGGAGGCTGAGTATGAAAAGCGCCACAATGAACTCTGGCCGGAGATGCGGGAGAGCATCCACCGGCACGGCGGCCGCAACTATTCCATCTTCCTCGACAGGGATACGCTGACGCTCTACGGTACCATCGAGATCGAGAGTGAGGAGGAGTGGGCAAAGCAGGCAGACGAGCCCATCAACAGAAAATGGTGGGACTTTATGGCGGATATCATGGATACCAACCCGGATCATTCGCCGGTCACGGAGGATCTGCATCTGGTCTTTCATCTGGAATGATCCTCTCCCATGGATGTCTTTCGCTTTGGCTTCCGATACTGGAAGCGTAATCTGTTCTGGGATATTCTGAACAAGGTTCTGAGCGTGATCGCGCTCGGAGCCGAGTTGCTCATGCCTCTGATTACGGCCATGTTCATCGATTATTGCATCGGTCAGGGGGATCCGTCCGGAGAAAAAAGCGTCTTTCGCTTTCTGCTCTCCGGGAAATACGGCCAGGTGCATACGCTGAAGCTCTTTCTTCATCTGGCGGCGGTATTCATCCTCCTGCTGGCGCTGCGGATCGGGCTGGTCTATCTGCGTAATGTCATGAATCAGGTCATCGGGCTCAATCTGGAAACGGATCTCAGAATGGCGACCTTTCGTAAACTGATGGAGCTGGATTCGGAGACGCTCTCCCGACTCAACGCGGGAGAACTGGTCACTACGCTGAATTCCGATACCATCATGTTCAAGGAGCTGTTCTGCCGGATTATCCCCAATCTCTTTGATGCGGTGTTTGTGCTGGTGGCGGTATCCGTGATTCTTGCCGGGATCGACGCACGTCTGCTGGTGGTGCCGCTTCTTGTGGCACCCTTCTTTTCCGCGGCACTCCTGGGTTTTCGTGTGAAGGCCCGCCGCAACTTCCGGGAAATCCGCGCAGGCAACGCCGACATGAGCCTGACCGTACAGGAGAATATCGAGGCAGTCCGTCTGGTTCGGTCCTTCACCAACGAGGATCTGGAACGCGGAAAATTCGACCGTTCCAATCAAAGGCTCAAGGAGGCGTATATTCGTCAGGTGAAGCTCTCCTCCGGCTTTGAGGCGCTGTTTAATACCATCAAGCAGGGAGCCTATATCGCCAGCATCGCGGTCTGCGCCGTGCTGGTGCTCCGGGGGGTGCTGCAGGTGGGAATTCTCGCCGCGGTGACCACCTATATTCTCAGGATCATGGATTTCATCTCTCAGCTCAACAATATGGTGTTTCAGATGCAGCAGCAGCTGGTATCCGGCCGTAAGATGATGGAATTCATGGCGCTGGAATCCAGGGTGCCGGACGGAGGGCATACCGTGAAGCATCCGGAGAGGGCTGACATTACCGTGCTGGATGCCTCGCTTGTCCTGGATGGAAAACAGATCCTGAAAGGAATCAATCTTGAGATCCCCTACGGCAGGCGTGTGGGCATCGTCGGCGGGACGGGCAGCGGCAAGAGTATGCTCCTGGAGTCCCTGATTCGTGTCCATGATCTGACCGGCGGCAATATCCTGCTCAACGGCAGAGATGTGAGAGATTATGAGCTCGATGCGCTGCGCAGGGAATTTGCCTTTGTGTTTCAGGATGTATTCCTCTTCTCCAATACCATTGATGCCAATATCGCCTACTATGAACCGGAGATCGAAAAGAGCCAGGTCACCCGGGCGGCCAAGCATGCGCAGGCCCACAGCTTTATTATGGCTCTGGAGGCGGGATATGAGACCGTGGTGGGAGAACGGGGGCTGGGAATTTCCGGCGGACAGAAGCAGCGCGTCTCCATTGCCAGGGCACTGCTTAAGGATTCTCCGGTGCTGGTGCTGGACGACTCCACCTCCGCGCTGGATGTGGCTACGGAGCGCCATCTGCTGGCGGACATTAAGGAGCATTATCCCGACAGGACGCTGCTCATTGCCGCCCACAGGCTCCGCTCGGTCAGGGACTGCGATGAGATCCTTTATATGCAGGACGGAATGATCATCGAGCGCGGCACCTTTGAGGAGCTCATGGCGCTGAACGGACATTTTGCGGCGGTGTACCGGATCCAGGAGCTGCAGGAGGAAATGGACTGATGGCCGGGCGGAATACCTATTACCAGGATGAAGTAATCAACCGGCGCATTGATATGCGGCAGCTTGTCAAGGTGCTGGGATATATCCGCCCCTATCGGGGGATCTTTCTGTTTGTTGTGGTGCTGATGATCGCGTCCTCCACGGCGTCTATGCTGACCCCGATTCTGCTGAAGCGGATCATTGATGCGGCAATTCCGCAGCACTCCTACCGTATTCTGTGGACGTCTCTTGGCGGGATGGCCGCGCTGGCTGCGATGGAGATCACGGTCACCTGGATTCATCAACGCTATATGGGGATCATCGGACATGAGGCCATCGCGTCAATCCGACGGGATGCCTTCTACAAGCTGCAGCGCCTGCCTTTTGACTATTTTGATTCCAGACCCAACGGTAAGATCGTGGTGCGCGTGACCGATTATGTCAATGATCTGGCCAATTTCTTTACCAATCATCTGGTCATGCTGCTGATCTATCTGGTGAAGATCGTGATGGCGACGGTCTTTATGCTCTCCCTCTCCCGGGTGCTGACAGGGGTGGTGTTTGCAGCGGTTCTGCCCATGATCGTGATCGTCATGCTGCTGCGCTATGCGGTAAGACGCCTGTTTTCCGTCCTGAGGGCCAAGAATTCCAACCGGGCAGCCCTGATCGTGGAATCCATCATGGGGGAAAAGGTGATCAAGAATTACAACCGTACCGCGGAGAGCCGGGAAATCTATGCGCGGATTCATGACGAGAGCCTCAGGGTGTGGCTGTCAATCGTGAGATTGAGCGAGCTGAATTCTCCCACCGTCATGTCCTTCTGGAATTTTGGGACGCTCCTGCTCTACGGACTGTCCCTGTCCATGATCCTCTCCGGCTCTGAACTGGTGGGGGCCGGTACCGTGGTCGCCTTTACCAACTATATGACGCAGTTTTCCGGGCCGCTCTCGCAGATTGCCATGATCATCCAGCAGCTGGCGCAGGTCTCCTCCAATCTGGAGCAGGTTTTTGATCTCATCGACCAGCCGGTGTCTATCGATGATGAGGCGGACAGCGTGGAGCTGTCCGGGGTAAGCGGCCGGGTGGACTATCACGATGTGTGCTTGCCTATGACAAGGGAATTGATATCCTCAAGCATTTTGAACTGCATGTCAGGCCCGGGGAGACCATTGCTCTG
>JAIKYU010000069.1 GCA_024682835.1 Lachnospiraceae bacterium
ATTTGGTTTTTCCATGATACGTGCGTATATGCTGCCCAGTATTTTCCTGTATCCGGCAAAAGGATACGTATTGCCTTCATCCGACAGCCCCACCATTTTATCATATCCATCTGCCCATAGATCAAATCCATTTTTGTCTAACATATTTGCTCCTTCAATCTGTCACAATCCTACTCCTTCTGAAGCAACTCCTCAATCCATTCCCGTCTTATGATCGCGCTTCGCCACTCTTCCGGGATGGCATCATACCCATAGAACAGTCCTGCCAATCCCCCTGCGATCGCACCTACGGAATCCGCGTCATCTCCCAGATTCACAGCCGTCAGCAGGCACTCTTTATAACTGTCTGAGCGCACCAGTGACCAAACGGCAGCCTCCAGACTGTCCACCACATACCCTGAGCTTCGGATGTCCGATTCCGGGGTTTTGCCAAACGTCTCCAGATCTCGCAATCTTCCATAGTGGGCCAGTTCAGCCCGGTTCAAAATATCACGTTCGTAGAAGCGAAATCCCTCTTCCAACCCAACCTTCAGTGCCGACTTTAAAGAAGATCTGCCTTGTAAAACTGCCCTGACACAAAAATAGTAAAGTCCGCAGGCGATCCCGGCCCGAAGATGAGCATGCGTCAGTCCTCCAACGCTTTCTACCAGCGCGACAGCTTCTTCGACCGCCAGATCGCATTCCGCAGCGTACAGACATACCGGCAGGATCCTCATGAGGGACCCGTTCCCGTTGGCCCATACCGAAGTGCCTCCGCAGGTCCTTACATCCCTCGACACTTCATAGGCTTTTATCGATGTCATACAGGTATTTCCAATGTCGAAAGCCACTCCCAGTGGGGTATATGCCCCATCCTCCAGCCATGAAACAAACCGCTCCATGATATCTTCCGGATCCACCCTTCCAAGTGTCAGAATGCTGTCTGCCGTGGCCAGGGCGAGGCTGCTGTCATCCGTCCATGCCCCCTCCGGCATACCAAACTGCTCCGCCGGCTCCATACCGGTCACCGGCCCCTGCTTCCGGCACCTGACTTCCTCTCTGCTCATGAACTGCACCGGATCTCCCAGCGCATCTCCCACGATAAGGCCCATCATCCCGGCCAACCAAAGATTTCTACCACGCAAGGTTTTCTCCTCCTTCTTTGCATTTGGTCCGTTGATGGACTCTTTATTCACCGCTTTCCAATGCATACGCATTCATCACCGCGATCTCCCGCAGATACTCCTCTCTTCGCTCCGGCCTCAGACTCTCATACTGGTAGATAAACAGTCTGATCATGATCATCTGCACGCTGTCCTTTCCGCATCCCCGCATGTGCTTTAAATCCGTTCCGCCATCGATGGCCATCGCCAGCTTTCCAACGGTATCGTATCCGGACCGCTTCAGACAGTTTAGCGGCCTGGCGGACAGCTCCAGCGCATCCACGGGAGCGTCATACATCTCATCCGTCAGATGCATCCGAAACCGAAAATGACCTCCCACCTTCCGGTGCAGGCTGACTCCCTCCAGACGGTTCATGATCCCGATGACTTCCTGCATTCCCTTTTCCACTTCACCTGATTGGCTCATACGATGCCCTCCTTCTTTTTCATTCATTGTTTGATGGTGCCAATCAGCGTCGACTCTGATGAGACAATCATAAAAGCGGGCATCCGGGAAATCAACAAAACCGGTTACGAATCGTAACCATCCGGTTTCATATCGTAACCAAAATGATCCATTTTGCGCTATAATACGGGAAAAGAAGCAAGACCGGAGGATACGCCATGGACAAAAAAGACGAACAGATTCTGAATCTCCTGCAGGGAAATGCCAGATTAAGCTATCAGGAGCTGGGGGATGCCCTGGGGATCTCCCGGGTAGCGGCCAAAAAGCGCGTTCAAAAACTAGAGCAGGCAGGCATCATCCGTGCGTATAACACCTGCATCTACCGCCCGGACGAGATCATCCTGCTCATGGATATCGTCGCGCAGCCGGGGCGCGTCGATGATATCCTGCGCTATATCACCGGCCGCACGGCTTATATCCGTCAGATCTACCGCACCACCCAGAAGAACCACCTTCATATCGTGGCGGTCGGTCCCTCTGTGGCGGAGCTTAAGTACCTGATCAAAATGATCGAAAAGAACTGCGGGGACTGTATCGAATCCCTCACCCATCACGGAGTGACGGAGGTGGTAAAGGACGTCTACGGGAAAATCCTCCCCTGATCAGAGGTCAAAATCATCCGGATCCAGCCCGGCGTCTTCCAGCACTTCCGCGCGCTCTTCCGGATCCATCAGTTCCAGATCGGACCTGTCGATCCCGGCCAAAAGGCACTGCGTATGCTTTCTTGCGTAGCCCTCCCTGTCAGTTCTCCGTCCCCAGAAGGGGCTGGCCGCAGGCATAGAGCATCTCGTTCACCACTCTCACATCGTATTGCTCATGCAGGATGCACTGGATCACCAGCCTGTCCCGCTTGTTGTATGGATTAAAGGCCATATCCGCACAGGCCAGCAGCGCCTGCGATTCCTCGATGGTGAGCCGGAGTCCGATGCAAAACCCCAACACCGTCTTTTTCTGCGGGATCAGCGTCTCTCCGCAGAGAATCTTGGAAAAGACTTTCCTGGACACATTGGACCTTTTGTAGGCGATGTGGTTGTCGATCCCCTTTTCCTGCAGGAGCTTTATCAGGTGGTTTCGAAAGGCGAATCCTTCACTGCCGTCATTGGTGAAACGCTGCCTGTCAAAGGTATCCTCGTCAAAGGTATCTTCGTCATCCGGATCTTTGCGAAAAAAGTCCGGATGTCTTCGCAGGGTGCCTGTAACCTCCCGGTACCTCCTTCGGTATCCCCGTTTCTCCGGATCCGTCTCAGTCCCATACGCTCTCCGGTGCGCCTCGAGGACCTGCGCATCGTTAATAAAGGACTCTACCTGGTAAAAGATATCCCTGGAGAGTCTGAAAGCCGCCTGATCGTACACCACCAGCTTCACGGCCATCTCTACTCCGTCCCGCATCAGAAAGGCTCCGATGGCGTCCATGGCGATGCGAAGGGCCTGCTCCCTGGGAAAATCATCCGCGCCGGTGGCGATGAGGGGAAAAGCGATGCTCTCACATTTCAGCTCCTGAGCTGCTTCCAGGGCCCCGGTATAGCAGGACCTTAAGATGTCAAACTCCCCATGCATTCCGTCGATCCACACCGGTCCCACGGTATGGATGATGTACTTCGCTTTCAGGGCAAAGGCCGGCGTGACCGCTACCGCTCCCGGGGCGATGGGGCCGATCTTCTTCCGTTCTGCCAGGAGTTCCGACGCCCCGGCTGCCCGGTAGATCGACTCATCTGTCCCGGAACCATAGATGGGTTTCGTGTTCGCCGAGTTTACGATGGCGTCTGCTTTCACTTTGGTGATGTCATTTCGAATGATCTGAAGGGGCATACCAAATTCTCCTTAACAATCTATTCTGTAGCGATGTATACTGAGACATTTCCAGACGGCATAAAGACAAAGAAAACACTTTACACACTCAGCAATCCATCTCATGGATGAAAAGGATAAATGCTTTATCTCTCGTCTTAAGAAAAATGTCAGCGGGACTGTCCCCCTGTCACATAATGCTCAACAATCTCTTTCTGTACCTCCGGTGGATACGCCAACACCGTATAAACCGTTCCCAGTTTGCTTGTTTGTTCGACGTTCACGATTCCTTTTGCAAGCCCCAGATCCGTCTGTGTCTGTCTAAACTCCCCGTTGATCTGACGCTCTTCCACGTATCCCATCTCTTTGAGAAACCGGAAAATATCTGTTCCGAAGAGATGTTTCGCATCGTCTGCAGAAGCGATTCTGTTCAGTTCATCCTTCAGCTCCGGGATCGTATATAAGTCTCTGTATTCAAACCGCTCTGCATCTCCCGGCTTGAGATAGAAAGAAACTTTATGCTTCTTTTGCTTTTTTGCAGGTCTTACCTGCTCCTCTGAGGCGGTTTCTCCATCCGGAAGGAAAGTAACCGCATCCGGGTTTTCATCCTGAAATGCATCGATCTCTTCGAGAAATCTGCTTCCATACTTTTCAAACTTTGCCCGCCCCACCCCGAATACACGAAGCATGGATGCTTTGTCACGGGGCACTTTCACGCTCATGTCGATCAGCGTTTTGTCGCCGAAAACAATATAGGGCGGCATCCCCTCTTCTCTGGCAATTGTAAGCCTGAGCTGACGAAGACGTTCAAACAACTCGAAACCGGATTTTGTGAGCGCATCTGTGCTCCTCTTTCTCCGAGTTTTCGTCTGTCTGTCGGGCTCTTTGTCTTTGTAGGTTCTGATCAGAATCCGAGTGCCTGCATCCCTTAACGGCTCTATATTCCCGATGCGAATCACGCTGTATTGATCAGTGGTCTGAATCAGATATCCATCCAGAAGCAGTTGGTTGATCAGAAGTCTCAATTCCGGTTCTGATCGGTCTTTTAATGCGCCATAGGTCTTGTAATCGGTGGTGCCGGTTTCCTTTAACCGCGCTCTGTTTGCACCAAGCAACGTTCCCAGAATGATTCCAAGGCCATATCTGCCTTTCGTCTCCCATACGCAGTTTATGACCTGCTTCGCATCCTCCGTCATATCGACCTCGGTAAATTCCCGATGGCAGTTTCCACAGTTATCACAAGGCGTGTCCCTTTTCTCGCCAAAGTAGGCCAGGATGTAATTCCGGAGACAACCGGAGCTTCTGCAGTATCCCTCCATAATCTGGAGTCTGCGAGCGTCCCGCTGTCTGATCAGGTCGATATCCTCATCGGGAATATCCGTAAAGTCCTTATGATCCAGCAGGAATTTGTTTATCATGATATCCTGTGCGGAAAAGAGCAGAATACACTGCGATGGCTCTCCGTCTCTGCCGGCACGTCCGGCCTCCTGGTAGTAATTCTCCATACTCTGCGGCATATTATAGTGGATAACAAATCGGACGTTTGACTTGTCAATTCCCATGCCGAAAGCATTTGTGGCGATCATCACGAGCGATCTGTCATATATGAAATCATTCTGACTGTCCTTCCGCTCCGTACTGCTCATGCCGGCATGATATCTGGCTACGGAAGCCCCTTCCCCTGAAAGGAGTTCATACAGCGAATCCACGTTTTTTCTAGTTGCGCAGTATACGATCCCGCTTTCATCCGGATGCTTTTGAATGTACTCTCGTACATAATCATCCTTCTTCTTTATTGATTCCACAATGAAATACAGATTTGCACGATCAAATCCTGTTGCTACAACCTTCGGATCCTGCAGCTTCAAAACACAGGATATGTCTGTTTTCACCTCCTCCGTGGCAGTCGCCGTGAAAGCACTCACGACAGGTCTCTTATGCAAACGTTCAATGAAATCAACGATTTTCAGATAGCTTGGCCTGAAATCCTGTCCCCACTGTGAGATACAATGCGCTTCGTCCACTGTCACCATGGAAATATCTACTTTGGATGTGAATTCTACAAATTCATAGCTTTCAAGCCGCTCAGGTGCAACATACAAAATCTTATATGCACCCCTACCGGCATTAGAATATACTCTGGAAATCTGTGCCTCCGTCAAAGAGGAATTGATATACCCGGCATGGATCCCGGCATCATTCAGCGCGGTGACCTGATCCTGCATAAGTGAGATTAACGGCGAAATGACGATGGTAATCCCCGGGAGAAGCAGTGCCGGAATCTGATAACAGACCGACTTCCCGGATCCGGTAGGCATAATTGCCAGTACATCTTTTCCCTCAAGAAGAGCTTCGATAATCTCCTCCTGTCCGGGATTATAGGACTCATATCCAAAATAATTTTTTAATATATCTTTTGCATTCATTGTTCAATCATCTTTTTTTCTGTCAAAGATACGATAACTCTTTTTCTTCAAACAGGCTTTTGAACGACATATCTTTAATATCTGAGGTTTTTATTATTTCACAAGCCATGAACCTTTTTTCTTGGATCCGATTCTTTCAATCGTGCCTTCGTCCAGCAACTCTTTCATTAGCATTTGTACTGTTCTTCTGGACTTATCCATCATTTCTGACAACTCGACCTGCGTTAATGACGGATTTTCC
>JAIKYU010000106.1 GCA_024682835.1 Lachnospiraceae bacterium
CCGAGGGCGATGAGTGTATTTTTCAGGGCGTTGAGCGCGGATTGCTCCTTGATACCCCGGTAAACCGTGAAATCGGCAGGATCTGCAAACGCACAGGGATCACGAAGTTCACGATGCATGCGTTCCGCGCGACATTTGCTACACGCCTGATCGAACAGGGCGTAAATCCCAGGACAGTACAGGAACTGCTTGGACACGCGGATTACGGGCTGACGATGAACCTGTATGGTCACGTGGTTGATGACACGAAGATTCAGGTGATGAACGATATCCGCATCGATATGTAAGAGAATAAAAAAGATCAAGCGAAATCAGTGTGGGTTCAGGAATTTTGAGAGAAAATGCCGAAATCACGGGCTTCTCTCTCTTTTTTCTGACTGCAATACTGACTGCAGCACCCCTTTCAAAGCTGCACGCAGCAAGGGATAGCGGATTTCGATTTTGACTGCGATACAAAGGAGGATTTATAAAATATCACATGTTATTGTGTTGGTTCACATTTCCGGATCAAAAAGCCCGTAAAATAGGCATTCTTCCCGAGAGTCTGACTGCAGTTTTGACTGCAAATTTGACTGTAGAACGGCTGAACCTACACATATCGAGGCGAAATCAGACGAAACGTGACGACCCTTGTGAGGGTACAGAAATGCCGTCGTAGTGCGGGTTCCCGGCACTTCGGCGGCTCCTGGTGAAACATGATGAAATTTAATGCGGAAGATGGGACTTGAACCCACACGACGTATCCGTCACAAGAACCTTAATCTTGCTCGTCTGCCAGTTCCGACACTTCCGCAATTTTGTCCCGGGAGCTGGCTCCCGGGACTTATGCAGGAAAAGGGACTTGAACCCTCATGAAATTGCTTTCACACGGACCTGAACCGTGCGCGTCTGCCAATTCCGCCATTCCTGCTCGCAAGGATACATTCTAGCGGATTATCAGACAAAAGTCAAGCAATTTTCAACAAAATGCTGTTTTACCTGAACAGCATTCCGATCCACTGAACGATCACTGCGGCCATCCAGGCAATCAGGCACTGCCAGACGACCACACCGGCTGCCCATTTTTCGCCAAGCTCCCTGCGAATTGCAGCGACCGCTGCCACACAGGGCGTATACAGAAGGGAAAAGGCCAGGAGCGAGGCCGCCGTCAGCGGAGTGATCGCCGTACTGACCTGCTGTCCGAACGTGATACCCAGCATGGATACGACACTCTCTTTCGCCATAAACCCGCTGATCAGGGAGGTGCAGATCCGCCAGTCGCCAAGCCCGGCCGGGCGCATGACGGGCACCAGAATCCCGGATATCGCTGCCAGAATGCTGCTTCCGGGATCATCGGTCAGACGCAGATGCGGATCAAAGCTCTGCAGCAGCCACACAACGATCGTGGCGACAAGAATGACGGAGAATGCCCGCTGCAGGAAATCCTTCGCCTTGCCCCACAGAAGCAGCGCCACGTTGCGCAGACCCGGCATCCGGTAGTTGGGAAGCTCCATCACAAAAGGAACCGGCTCTCCGCGAAACAGGGTCTTCCGGTATACAAACGCCACCAGAATGCCGACGGCAATGCCCAGCAGATACAGACCGATCATCACCAGTCCTCCGTACCTTGGGAAAAATGCGTCGACAAAAAAGGCATAAATCGGCAGTTTGGCCGTGCAGCTCATAAAAGGCGTCAGCAGGATCGTCATCCGTCTGTCTCTCTCGCTGGGCAGGGTTCTGGTCGACATCACGGCAGGAACCGTGCAGCCGAATCCGATGAGCATCGGAACGATGCTGCGGCCGGACAGACCGATCCGTCTGAGAATCTTGTCCATCACAAAGGCTACCCGGGCGATATAGCCGCTGTCCTCCATGACGGACAGAAACAGGAACAGCGTCAGAATGATCGGAAGGAAGGAAAGAATGCTGCCCACTCCCGCAAAGATACCTTTGATGATGAGACCGTGCAGCACCTCATTGACCTCCAGGGCCGTCAGCACCCGGTCCGTTCCCTCCGTAAGCAGATTGATCAGGTATTCCAGGATCTGCTGCAGCCCGCTTCCGATCACAAAAAATGTCAGCCAGAAGACCAGCGCCATGATCAGGATAAAACAGGGAATCGCCGTGTGGCGACCGGTGAGAAGCCGGTCGATTCGCTCGCTTCTTGTACGTTCCCTGCTCTCCTTCGGTTTTTTCACCGTCGTGTCACAGACCTTGCGTATAAAGGCAAACCGCATATCGGCAATGGCCGCGCAGCGGTCCAGACCTCTTTCCGTCTCCATCTGCCGGACAATATGCTCGATCATCTCCTCTTCATTGTTGTCCAGCGCGAGGCTCTCCATGATCTGCGCATCCCCTTCGATCACCTTGCCCGCCGCGAAACGAACCGGCAGTCCCGCCCGCACCGCGTGATCCTCTATCAGGTGTGAAACCGCATGCAGACATCGATGGACAGCGCCGCCGTGATCATTTTCATCACAGAAATCCTGTTTCAGCGGCTTTTCCTGATAATGCGCCACATGAACCGCATGGGAAACCAGTTCATCAACCCCTTCATTGTTCGCGGCGGAAATCGGCACGACCGGAACGCCGAGCATCTGCTCCAATCTGTTGATGTTGACGGTTCCGCCGTTCTCCCGCACCTCGTCCATCATATTGAGCGCAACCACCATCGGAAAATTCATCTCCAGAAGCTGCATGGTCAGATACAGATTGCGCTCAATATTGGTTGCATCCACAATATTGATGATACCGGTCGGTTTCTCACGAAGGACAAAATCCCTCGAGACAATCTCCTCCGTTGTGTAGGGAGACATCGAATAGATACCGGGCAGATCCGTGACGCGCGAATTCGGGTGATTTCTGATCGGCCCGTCCTTGCGGTCAACCGTCACGCCCGGGAAATTTCCCACATGCTGGTTGGATCCGGTAAGCTGATTAAACAGGGATGTTTTCCCGCTGTTCTGGTTGCCGACCAGGGCAAAGGTAAGAATCGTCCCGTCAGGAAGCGGATCTCCGCTTCCCTTGGGATGGAATCTTCCCTCCTCTCCCAAACCGGGATGCTCCGCCTGAATATGCTCCGGCTCCGGCTTTTCACAGGTTTCGTCGATTGGCTCGATCTCGATTTTTTCCGCCTCGGCCAGCCGCAGGGTCAATTCATAATCATGAATCATCAATTCCACAGGATCCCCCATCGGCGCGAATTTCACCACGCTGACCGGTGCTCCGGGAATTACGCCCATGTCGAGCAGGTGCTGTCTGAGCGCCCCCTCTCCGCCGACTGTCAGAATCCGGCCCTTTTCTCCGGCTCTCAGTTCCTTCAGGTTCATGCTTCTCCTCCGCACAGAATCGAGTATATTCTTCCGTTAAAGGAATCATTTTGCATAAGTGCCCGACGGTAATCCTCGCTGCCTGCTCTCCTGTCGCATTCCCCGCAGATGTCCACTCCGAGAATGGGCGTTTCGCCTTCACAGAGCGCCCGCAGCACACGGAAAAACCCTTCTGTGGACAGGCTGCCCTGATCCCAGTTTGTTCTCACTTCATCAGCGGAAAACACATCCTTGTCGATGGACAGATAGAGCGGTAAAAGGCCGTCTCCCGACAAATAAGCCAAAAGCTTCCCGGATTCGGTCGTTTCCAGAATGTCCGTTGGTATTCGCGTCAGCGGTCTGTCCTGCCAGCTGCCTTGCCAGAGGCCTGTCTCCCCGTCGATTTCCCATTTTCCGCCATCCGCCTCCATGACCTGCCCGGCAAGCACCTCGTCCACGCCCGCCATCACCACCGAACGAAGATTCCTGTTTTCCTCTATGGCGGATCTCAGCCAGGAACCGCAGGAAAGCAGCGATCCGAATGCCGGCTTCTGCATATCGGGATGATGGTCAAACAGCAGGAGCCGGAAGGGTTCGTCGATTCGCGCCGTCAATAATCCCGTCATATAGTGCGTATTGCCGGAATCAATGTAATGAATCCCGCCTGTCGCGGTAAACAATTCACAGATCTCCGCCTTTGCTTCCTCTGAAAGATATCCGTTGGTCCCCGACAGATGCGTCAGATCAAAAAAACGGAAGTCACCCGCAGATGCCGGTAACTTCCGCCAAAAACTCTCTTCTTCGTAGATTCCGGAAAACGAATAGATCTCTGTGTGTTGTCGGAATAGAGGTTTCATGCCGTCTGCTCAGAGACCGGCCAATACTTTCTGCGCATTCTCAGCGATCACTGTCTCCGCGTTTTCAGAGAGGTGCAGTTCCTCCGGAGAATTGATCAAAAGCTCCGATGCATACTCCATGCAGGTGCGCCGCAGGTCAAACACCGTCCCGTCCCGGTCGGTCTGCAGTCCCAACGCCAGATAGTAGGCGCCGTTATCCTTAAAAAGAACCGAATCAACGATCGGCAGCCGCTCAAGTGCCTTGCAAAGGCGGATGCAGGTGCGCATATCGGAGAGTCTGGCCAGGTAGCGGGCATAATTCACCGCCGGTCTCGAAATGATCTCCGGATTTTCCGGCATTTCGGTGAGACCGCTGCCGGCCATGACAGCGGCGAGCTGGCGCATCACCGCGCCGAGCAGCTCGTTTAATTCCCGTCCCTTGTCGGAGCCGACGCTGTTTTTAATCTCGTCGATGTGTTCCTGTGTGACCTCCTTGAGCACGCCAATGGCAGCAGAACGGATCCTGTCCCCTGCGGCCTGAATGTCGTCATTGGACATCTTCATGACAAACACACGCAAACTGCCGTCGTTCATGATGTTCTTGGACATCATCAGAATGTCGGTCTCCGGATCAAAGCCCAGCTGCGCTCCGATTTCCTTGTTCAGCTGACTCATGAAAGCCGTGCTTCTTACGTCATTCGTGCCGATCCCCTCGGGAGTCAGCCCCAACTCCTGTAACTCGGATGCTGCAATACTGCATTCTACCGCAGCATCATTCATCTTGACGATAATCATGGCAGCCTCCTTTCCTGATCAGTCTCACTACTTACTCCGATTGTATTGTACCACAAAAGGGCGCTGATGAAAAGCGGTTGGTTGCATTTTCCACAAATCAATTGAATCCTTTTCCGTGATATGATATGATACTAGCGTCCAAGTCTCATGCAGCGTTCATGCTTGCATGAAGCGCTGCATGAGTTTGCGACGCGTCCCCAGTATGAGCAAGCAGCAGGATGCCCGCATTTTGGGCATCGCAGCGGATTGCGAATTTTGGAAAAATCCGGTATATGGTCATTCCGTATAGGGGGATCAGCATGAAAAAATGGAAATTGCTTGTGTTTGCACTTTCATCCACCCTGATGATCGGCGGTCTGTCCGGCTGTGGTTCCGAGAAGCCCAAAGCCGAGCCGACACCCGATAAGCCGTTGACGCTTAAGATCGGCGTGTCCACCGGAGAGGCGGATCCCCGCAATATCGCCGCAAAGCAGTTTGCGGATGAAATCCGTGACAAAACCGGCGGTGCCGTCCTTGCTACCGTAAACGGCGGCGGTGTGCTCGGCAGCGACGCGGATCTGATCGATTCCCTGACCCTCAAGTCCGGCAAGGTGGACATCGTCATCTCGGACGCTTCCAATTTTGCCACCTACGAGCCGAAAATGGGCATATCCGCGCTTCCTTTCCTGTTCGACGATTTTGACACAGCCTGGGCCTTTATGGACAGCGGCATCGAAACAGCCGCAGAAGACGGTCTTTTGAAGTACAACATTCGCGTTCTCACACATTTCTGCAACGGCTTCCGCTGCGTGACCAATTCAAAGGGACCGATAGAGAGCCCTGATGACATGAACGGACTGATCATCCGCACGCCGGAGAATCCGATCATCATGGCGACCATGACTGCTCTGGGTGCCAACCCGCAGCCCCTTGGCTTTTCGGAGCTCTATGCCGCGCTGCGGCAGGGCACCTACGATGCGCAGGAAAATCCCATCCCCGTCATCTACAACAACAAGCTCTACGAGGTGCAGGAGTACCTGTCCATCACCAACCACATCTATTCCGGCATGTGCTTTGCCATTTCCGAGTCCGTCTGGAAGGTCTTCTCCGACGAGCAGCAGCGGATCATTGAGGAAGCCGCTGTTCATGCCTCCCAGACCAACCGGGAGATGAACCGTCAGCAGACCACCGATCTGATTTCCTCTCTGGAGGAAGCGGGCATGAAGATCAACTCTCCCGATCTGGAGCCCTTTGCGGAAGCGACTTCATCTGTTCTGACGAACAATTCCGCAACCTACGGAGAATTGATCAATCAGCTGAAGGACTGGCTTGAAAGCCACTGATTCGCGTCAGCCGTAATCATCCGGAAGATCATTTTCAAGCAGCACCACGCGTGGCTTTCCCGGCTCAAGCGCCGCCATGCGAGTCATGGCCTCTGTCAGACCGGTGCAGAGAAGGATTCGATTCTCCGCAAATCCCGCCTGCAGAGCGCCGTTTCTGATCGCCCCGCTGTTCGTCTTTCCCACAGGCAGGATATAATCACACAGCTTGGCCGCCTGTTTGCCAAACGCGGTGTTATATTCTTCCTGCCGCTCTCCCAGCTCCACCATGCCCGGAGTCACCAGGATCCGCAGCATTCTGCCGCCTGTATCACCGGAATCGGCGGCAATCGCATCCATGGCTTCCAATGCAGCCTGTGCCCCCGCCGGATTGGCGTTGTACGCATCATCCAGAATCGCACCGTAGGGTGTCTTTCTGATTTGCAGTCTGTGTTCCGCGGGCTGCAGACGCCTCGCAGCCATTTTTAACTTTGCCATGGGGACTCCCAGCATATGAGCGACCGCGATCGCGCCGATCGCATTGACCACATTGTGCTTCCCGACCAGCGGGATGGTGAATTCCGCACTCCCCGCGGCAGTCTCATTCCCCTCTTCCTCCTGATTTGCCGATTCCGGAAACGTGACGCGAAAGGTTGTTCCGGCGATCCCTACCGACAGGATCTCACCGCTGTAGGCGTTGTCATTCGACAGGCCATAGGTGACCTCGTCCGGATACTTCCGATGTGTCCGAAGAATCTCATCATCGCCGTTGACAAACCGAAGACTGCCCGGATGCGCATCGAAAGCAGCACCGAAAGAGCCGGTCGTTTCTCCCACGGCATCTAGGAGTTCATATTTCGTGCGGATGATATTCTCCCTCGTGTGAAAGGTTTCCAGATGCTGGTCGCCGATGGCCGTGAGCACACCGTCATGCGGGTTTACGATATCACAGATTTCCTTGATGTCGCCCACATGACGCGCGCCCATTTCGCAGACAAAAATATCATGCGTGGGTCTTAACTGCTCTCTGATTGTCCGCACAACGCCCATCGGCGTGTTGAAGCTGCCCGGTGTCATCAACACCGAATACCGCTCCGACAGCATTGTCGTCAGGTAATGCTTCACACTGGTCTTGCCGTAGCTTCCGGTGATTCCGATGATCCGCAATCCCGGGTGCTCCGCGAGCATCCGTCTGGCGTCGTTGATATACCACTGGCGCACTGCCTTTTCCACCGGCTGTGCCATCAGATTGGCCAGAGCGACAGCCAGCGGCAGAAACGCCAGATCAAAAAGCAGGGAAAACAGGATTCCAGCCGGTTGCAGCCCCCACGCAACGGCCGTCAGAATCACGGTCAATGCGCACAGGATGGCCAGAAAACCGACCAGCCGCCACATCCGGCTTGTCATCACAAATTTCTTTTTGGACGGTCTCGGCCAGAACAGCATAAACGACACCGCATTCATCACCGATGCGGCAATGGTGAGCATCACCGCTACGGCCTTCGCGTCCCCGGGGAGCGTACTGAGCAGGATGGCGGTCAAAACCAGCAATGTCCCGGCCGCATGGCAGACCGTCAGCCGCAGATGGGACTTCAGGAACCGGAAATACCCCTGAAACTGATAGGAGGACAGTTGCAGCATGTGCAGATGGTATCGGCTGCCCAGTACGAGGGCTGCCAGCGTCACCGGAATCAGGATCGTGAGCAGACCGGTCCGAATCGCGTAGCTCGTATCAAACATCAGAATGACCGCAGTCGATGGATTCATGGCATCCTCCTCAGGACAGGCAGCATCAGATCCCCAGGAAACTGGCGAGGATCCGGTTGAAATGGTTCGGATTATCCAGAAATGAAAAATGCCCGGCCCCGGGAATCACAGCCAGTCCCGCCTCGGGCATCAGCTTTTCCATCCGTTTGCCGTCATTAATCGGGGTCGCCGTGTCGGCATCCCCCCAGATAAGCAGTACCGGCATGCGGACATCCGGCATTTCCTCCGTCAGATCGGTATTGACCACCCGAACCATGGTCTGGCGCATGACCGGTGAAGCCGCCGCGTAGTCCGCCGAGCCGAATCTGCGCTGCAGCGCGTCCAGCGTCCCCGGAAAAAGCTTTGCAATACCGCTCTTTGTAAGAATCGCCTTATAACGTTTGTAGCGTGCCGTCTTCCGGTTCTGTTCCCCGGTTTTTTCGGGAACAATACCGGCGCTGTCCACGAGAATCATCTTTGAAATCGAAAACCTGTCGCGATCGTCGCACATTCCGGACGCCATACGGATCAGGACCCGTCCCCCGTGACTGTGTCCGAGAAAGATGATCTCCCGCTCCCCCGGTGCGACAGACGCAAGAAAGCGCTTCACAAAATCAACATAATCATCCAGATCCATCGGCTCCGCCGGCTCACCGCTCTGTCCCGCTCCCGGGAAATCCGGTCCGATCACACGATACTTCCCCGAAGCCAGGCGGTAGATCCCGTCGAATAAATCCGTATTGGATCCCCAGCCGTGAAGCAGCACCAACAGAGGGCCGTGTCCCTCATCCCTGTAATAAACCGGTATTCCGTTGATCGTTGTTTTCACACTTCACCACCCCTCACTGATCAGAATGGCTGCCGCCACCGTAAGCGCAGCGTTTTCGACCGGCTGGTTCACGATTCCGGGATAGGCGGGCGTATCCGCATCCCCCTCAAATCCGGTCAGATAGTTTTTACACGCCGGATTCCTGCCGCGCAGCGCGTGCATACTCTCCTCCAGAAGCTTCGTATACTCGTAGCTGTAACTCACATGGTCACAGACCGCCAGAATCTGCATCCCGTGAAGGAGAGAACTGACGATTTCCCGGTCGTCGGCTGCCGGCTCTCCTTTCAGCACAGCACTGAAGCCACCGGCCGGCGCGCCGTATACCGAGCGGTTCACCTCATCCGCAATCTCCTCCGCATCGGCGGTCAGCGCCTGCATCAGCCGTCCGCTTACCGTCCTGTCCACCTCCTGGGCAGTTTGCAGGTAGGTGACAGCTCCCATAAACAACGGACCGCTTGAAATCAGACGGTCATAAAAGTCTTCGGCTTCAAAACAGGATGCCAGCATCTCCCTGTAATTCTCCTGCCCCGTTGCCCGATACAATTCGGCCGCAGCCGCAAAGGCTTCTTCTCCGGGTGCGGCATCTCCGCCCGCCTGGAGGTACCATGAAAACGCGCGGTCCGCGGCGCGCAGGCAGGTGGTTGCCAGCGAGCTGTCATAACGCCGGTAAACGTAGCTGAATTTTGCCAGCGCCGTCGCGAAGGCGACCGAAGCCTCGCGCGTCACCGGCTGCACCTCAACCTCCGCATTGGCCAGATTGTTCTCGCCCCCGATCGTCAGCGCGGAGTCATACACACCGCCAAGGCGGGCATCCTGCATCTTCAGCAGCCAGTTGATCTCGATTTTTACCTCATCCAGCACATCCGGCACACCGTTTCCGCTTTCGGGGATCCCGGTGTCGTCCCCGAAGGAGTCTTCGCTCATCTCAAAAGCAAGAAGCAGATGCTGCACAATCCGGGCACCATCCTCAACAAAGCGATCCGCCCGTTCATCCATATGCCATCCGCCGCTGACGTCCATGGCGACCGAATCATTCCCGGCGGTATGAGCCTCCGCGTTATGGCAGACGCCATGCGCATGCTCGCCGGCATACTCTTCCGTCAGGGCAATGCCGCAGCGGTTCAGGTAATACCTCTTTAGTCCGCCGGTCAGCAATTCCTCGCCCATCCCGGCGTTCACGGTAAACGGAACCGATTCTCCCATCCACTCCGCAAACAGATAGTACTCCCCGGGTTCCGTCAGAGCGGAAAAATCGCCGAAAGCCAGCTGCATATCTCCCGCGCTGTCCGCCGACCGATCATTGACTTCTTCGGTCAAGATAGTGGCATCTGTCCGCTGATCCCGCACTTCAAATGTCGTCGGCAGCACGGAGCCTCGGAAAACGGCGATCTTTTCATCCGACGGCGCATACCCGCCCTGATCGATCAGAATACCCGGGATCTGGCGGTGATACCACTCCTCGGGAGACAAGGAGAAAGCAGAGATTTCCGATCTCTGCTTCTTCATCTCATCCTTCGCCTGCTCCTGCGATGCGGTTTTCATCGGATCGCTCCCGCTCTCGATGCGATCCTTCTCCTGCGCTGCGGGGAGAACTGCTGTCTGCTTCTCTCCGCCGCAGCCCGTCAGGGCAAGAATCATGGCCAGAAACGGAAGAATTCGTTTCAGTCGCTTCATCCTGCCGCCTTAAGCAACGTGTTGTTGTAATTGATCAGACAGCCGTCAAGAATAATCCTGCGCTCCTCGTCCGTCAGATCGCCCAGCTTTAAGGTAAACGGAACAAGTCCCTGACCGCTCACGGTATACGCTTTGATTTCCTCTGATTTCTCCTGCACCGCCGTACGTATGCCGGGGATAAAGAGATAATCCAGATTGCGGAAGGGCAATTCCCCGTCAGGAATCAGAAACGGCAGCATCCCCCAGTTTATGAGGTTGGAGCGATAGCGTTTGGTCGCATACTCATTGGCGATATTGGCCCAGCCGCCCAGCACCTTCTGACAGGAAGCCGCCTGTTCTCTGGCGGAACCGTCTCCCGGCTTCACGGCAAAAATCGTCGATCCGATACCGGTGTTCTGCTCCGACACATCCGGATACTCCTGCCGGATTGCCTCCACGGCGGCAGCAAGCACAGAATCCATCGAAGAAAAGTCAGCTCCCTCCCTGCGCTTCGTCTCCTCCGCATAGACTGCTTTGGCGCGTCCGACGTAGTCGGGATCCTTTCGGGACAGGGTAAACTCCGCAAGTCCCAGCGGATTGGACCGATAGGAGGAGGTCTCTCCCGAAGGAATCAGCTCATCCGTTGTCGTCACGGGATCATGGATCTCCGACACGACCCGAAGCAGCAGATGCTCGGTCAGCGGAACCATTTTCGGCCAGTCCTTGATATTGGGTCCCAGCACCAGCTTCGTCTCCGGATCCGCTTGACCGTGTGAGTCAAATACGCGGTTTTTGTAAATGTCCGCGTCAAAATGGTACGTCCATTGATGAAACTGCCCGTCAAACTCCGTGGCCGGAGTCAGGATTCCTCTGTTGGCTGCAGTCGCCGCAATGGAACGGGCATCCATAAGCGCCACCGAGGCGATCTGCCCGTTCTGAATCTTCGAACCCTCGCGGTTCGGAAAATTCCTGGTGGAATGTCGGATGGAAAACGCATTGTTGGCGGGCGTGTCCCCTGCGCCGAAGCAGGGTCCGCAAAACGCCGTCTTCAGGATCGCTCCGGTCTTCAAAATCGTCGCTGCGGCGCCGTTCTTCAACAGCTCCATATAGATCGGTGTGGAAGCCGGATACACGGACAGCGTAAAGACATCCGTGCCGATGTCATGTCCGGAGAGAATATCGGCAGCCGCACAGATATTCTCGAATCCGCCGCCCGCACAGCCGGCGATGATTCCCTGATCTACCTGCAGTTTTCCGCCGCGGATCTTGTCCTGCAGGGAAAATTCAACGGCATCGCCGAAGCTGACTCTGGCCCGCTTCTCAACGTCTGCCAGAATGTCGGCAAGGTTTGCATTCACCTCCTCAATCGGATACGCGTTGCTCGGATGGAACGGCATCGCGATCATCGGCCGGATTGCCGAAAGATCAACACGCACCAGCCCATCGTAGTAGGCCACATCACCCGGCCGCAGCTCTTTGTAATCACCGGCCCGCCCATGAACGTCGTAGAAATCACGAATCACGTCGTCTGTCTGCCAGATGGACGACAAGCAGGTGGTCTCCGTCGTCATGACATCCACCCCGATACGGAAATCGGCGGAGAGCTTTTCCAGACCGGGACCGACAAACTCCATGACCCTGTTTTTGACATATCCCTTTTCAAAAACGGCGCCGATGATTGCCAGAGCCACATCCTGCGGTCCCACACCCGGAACCGGCTCCCCGTCAAGGTAAACCGCAACCACCTCCGGACGTTTGACATCCCAGGTCTGCTGCAGCAGCTGTTTGACCAGCTCCGGTCCGCCCTCGCCGACCGCCATGGTGCCCAGTGCGCCGTAACGGGTATGGGAATCGCTTCCGAGAATCATTCCGCCGGCCGTTGCGAGCATTTCTCGCGCAAACTGATGAATCACCGCCTGATGCGGCGGCACATAAACACCGCCGTACTTTTTGGCGGCCGAAAGCCCGAATACATGATCGTCCTCGTTGATGGTCCCGCCGACCGCGCAAAGGGAATTGTGGCAGTTGGTCAGCACATAGGGCATCGGAAACTTTTCCAGTCCCGATGCGCGTGCCGTCTGAATAATCCCGACAAACGTGATGTCGTGAGACGTCAGCTTGTCAAATCGAATCTTCAGCGCCTCCTCGCGATCCTCTCCCTGATTGGTGTTATGCGCGTCCAGAATGCCCCAGGCAATGGTGTTCTTTATCGCGCGCTCCCTGTCCATCGGTGCACCGGTGCGCCCGGTAATGATGTCCTGCGCCTCCGGTCCGTCCTCCACGACAAGATAGCCATCCAGAAGATAAGCGCCGGCGTCTGAAAGTGTGATCGGTGACATTTGCAAACCTCCCCTGGCGGATCTTATAACCGCACCTTGTCGAGATGCCAGATCTCATCCACATACTCCTGAATCGTGCGGTCGGAAGAAAACTTCCCGGAGCATGCGGTGTTGAGCATCGCCATCTTTGCCCAGCGCTTCTTGTCCTTATAAGCGATGGAGATTTCCTGCTGCGCTTCCGCGTAGGCCTCAAAATCCTTAAGGATGAAGTAGGTGTCCGCCCTGGAAGAATTCTGGGTATTCAGCAGGGAATTATACAACGGCCTGAACAGTTCCCGGTCCCCCTTGGAGAAGGTGCCGTCCACCAGCTGATCAAGCACGCGATGTACATTCGGATTCTGCTGATAGATCTCCTCCGGATTGTAGCCGCCGTTGTTCTCGTAGGCGATGACCTGATCGGAGGTAAGACCGAAGATAAACGCGTTCTCCTCGCCGACCTCCTTGACGATTTCCACATTGGCGCCGTCCATGGTTCCGATGGTCACCGCGCCGTTGAGCATCATCTTCATGTTTCCGGTACCGCTCGCCTCCTTGGAAGCCGTGGAGATCTGCTCCGAAACATCCGCTGCCGCAAAGATGATCTCGGCGTTGGAAACACGGTAATCCTCAATGAACACCACGCGCAGCTTATCATTGACGGCCGGATCATTGTTCACCACCTCCGCAACGGAATTGATCAGCTTGATGGTGAGCTTGGCGTTTGCGTAGCCTGCGGCTGCCTTGGCGCCGAAAATAAAGGTCTTCGGATAGTAGTCCGTTCCCGGATGATCCTTGATCATGTCATAGATGTGGATCACATGCAGGATGTTGAGCAGCTGGCGCTTATACTCATGGAGACGCTTGACCTGCACGTCAAAGATCGAGTCCGGATCCACCACGATGCCGTTATGCTTCTTGATGTACCTGGCGAGGCGCTTCTTGTTCTTGTGCTTGATTTCCATAAACTCCTTCTGCGCCGTGCGGTCGTCCGCGAACTCCTTGAGCTTTGCGATCTGGGACAGATCCGTGACCCAGCCGTCGCCGATCTTCTCATTCAGCCAATCCGCAAGCAGCTCGTTACCGTGTGCCAGGAAACGCCTCTGCGTAATTCCGTTGGTCTTGTTGTTGAATTTCTTCGGATCCAGTTCGTAGAAATCCCTCAGTGTCTGCTTCTTCAGGATCTCCGTGTGCAGTGCCGCCACGCCGTTGACGGAATAGCTTCCGGCGATCGCAAGGTGTGCCATCTTGACCTGATTGTCATAGAGGATGGCCATATTGCGGATCTTCTCGGAGACATCCATCGACGGAATATCCCGGTACTTCTTCATGATCTGGTCGACGAACCGGCGGTTGATTTCATCCACGATCTGATAGATACGGGGAAGCAGCCGCTGGAACAGATCGATCGGCCATTTCTCAAGCGCTTCCGCCATGATGGTGTGATTCGTGTAGCAGCAGGTCTTCGTGGTCACGTTCCACGCCTCATCCCAGGTGAGACCGTGCTCGTCCATGAGATTGCGCATGAGCTCCGCGACAGCCACCGTCGGATGGGTATCGTTGAGCTGGAACACGTTTTTCTCGTAAAACTTCCTGATGTCCTTGTGATGGCGCAGATAACGATCGATCGCCTCCTGTACCGACGCCGAGATAAAGAAATACTGCTGCTTCAGGCGCAGCTCCTTGCCGGACACGTGATTGTCGTTCGGATACAGCACATCACAGAGCTGGCTGGCGAGGTTTGCCTCTTCCACTGCCTTCTGATAGTCGCCCTTGTCAAAGGAATCAAGATGGAATCGCTCCTTGGGCTGTGCGTCCCAGATGCGCAGCGTCGCAACAAAGCCGTTGCCGTATCCCACCACCGGCAGATCGTAGGGAACCGCCTTAACCGCCTGATAACCCTTATGCTCAAAGATGATCCTGCCGTTCTCATCCGTGTAGGAATTGACATAACCGCCGAAGCGAACCTCTTTCGCATATTCCGGGCGCACCAGTTCAAACGGATTGCCGTTGTCCAGCCAGTTGTCCGGTTTTTCGACCTGATAGCCGTCCTGAATCTCCTGGCGGAACATGCCGTACTTGTAACGGATACCGCAGCCGTATGACATGTAGTTCATGGTGGCGAGCGAATCCAGGAAGCATGCCGCAAGTCTTCCGAGACCGCCGTTGCCGAGCGCCGGATCCGGCTCCTGGTCCTCGACCGCATTGATATCCACGCCCAGCTCATCGAGCGCCTCGCGGACAGCCTTGTAGGCACGCATGTTGATCAGATCATTTCCCAGTGCACGTCCCATCAAAAACTCCATGGACATGTACCAGACAATCTTCACATCCTGTTCAATGGAGGCTCTCTGGGAAGTCATCCACATATCGACGATCTGATCCTTCAGTGCATAGGACACGGCCTGAAAGACCTGCTGAGGCGTCGCTTCCTCGATCGTCTTGCGAAACAGGGTTTTCACATTGTACAGGACGCTTCGTTTGAAAAGCTCCTTGTCAAACTCGTCGCGCTTGGTCACAATGTCGGTTTTCACAGCTGTCTTCTTTTCCATGTGTTGCTTCCTCCTTCTACTTTTTACGAACGCCGAGCGTCACCTTCTCGTCGCCGAAATCCCATTCCTTCGCTCCGGGGAGCGCTTCGTCATATTTCACGAGATCCGCAAGCACCTTCGTGGCAATCGGACTCTCATTGGCTTTCACCACAGCGGCCACACGGTCGTCGCCCGTCACGGACACCTCAATGCGGTCCATGACCTCAAAGCCGGCATCCTTACGCATGTTCTGCAGCTTGGAGATCACCTCGTTGACGATTCCCTCGTCAATCAGCTCCGGCGTAAGATTCGTATCGAGCACCACCGTGATGCCGTAATCCTCCATGGAAACATAACCGTCCTTCTGCGTCATTTCAATCAGCAGGTCATCCCTGGTCAGCTCCACGTCTTCGCCGCCCGCCGAAAGCTTCAGCGTGCCGGCTCCGTTGAGCTCGTCCATCGCGGCATTGCCGTCCAGCTCCTTCAATGCTTTCCCGATGGCACCGACCAGCTTCCCGTATTTGGGGCCGACCGTCTTGAGCTGGGGCTTGAAGCTGTAGCTCGTAAACGCACGGACATCCTCGGCAAAGACCAGTTCTTTGACGTTGAGCTCGTCGCGGATGATCATCTGCGCCTCCGGGCTCTCTGCCACGGCTGTTCCCTCCGCCCCGGCCGTCTCGCCGATCCGGACATACATCCGTGCGACGGGCTGTCTGTTTTTAATCGACGCGGCATTCCGGCATGCGCTGCCCAGCACCTTGATGTCACGGACGCCCTCCATAGTCGCCTCCAGTGACTTGTCGATGCAGGCGCTGTCCGCGGCCGGATAATTGCACAGGTGAATGGATTTCGGCGCATCCGGGAAGCTGGTGCAGACCAGATTGCGGTAAATCTCCTCGGTCATAAACGGCACCAGCGGCGCAGCGGCTTTGGAGATCTCGGTCAGGCAGGTCCAGAGCGTCATGTAGGCATTGATCTTGTCCTGCTCCATTCCCTTGGCCCAGAACCGTTCGCGGCTCCTGCGGACATACCAGTTGGAAAGATCATCGACAAACGCGGCAAGGCGCTTTCCGGCCTCCGGAATGCGATAGTTTTCCAGATCCTCATCCGTTCCTCCGATCGTGCTGTGCAGGCGCGAGAGTATCCAGCGGTCCATCATGCCAAGCTTCGTCGTGTCCAGACGGTATTTCGCGGCGTCAAAGCCGTCGATATTGGCGTACAGCACGAAGAACGCGTAGGTGTTCCACAGTGTGCCCAGGAAGCCTCTCTGCCCCTCCAGAACCGCCTTTCCGGAGAAACGGGACGGCAGCCACGGTGCGCTGTTTGTGTAAAAATACCAGCGGATCGCATCGGCTCCGTAGGTCTCAAGCGCCTCAAAGGGATCGACGGCGTTGCCCTTGGACTTGGACATCTTCTGGCCGTTTTCATCCTGCACCAGGCCAAGCACAATGACGTTTTTAAATGCCGGTTTGTTGAAGAGAAGCGTCGCCTCCGCGTGCAGCGAATAAAACCAGCCGCGGGTCTGATCGACAGCCTCCGAAATGAACTGCGCCGGAAACTGCTTTTCGAAGAGTTCCCTGTTTTCAAATGGATAATGCAGCTGCGCAAAAGGCATGGCTCCGGAATCAAACCAGCAGTCGATGACCTCGGGAACACGCTTCATCTCCCCGCCGCATTTGTCACACTTGATGGTGTAGCGGTCAATGTAGGGACGGTGCAGCTCCGTTGCGGCCGCCTCGGGATCACCGGTCCGGTCGGCAAGCTCCTGTCTGCTGCCGATGGCCGTCTGGTTGCCGCAGTCCGGGCATTCCCAGATGTTCAGCGGCGTCCCCCAGTAACGGTTGCGTGAAATCCCCCAGTCCTGGATGTTTTCCAGCCAGTCGCCGAAACGTCCTTCTCCGATGCTCTTCGGGATCCAGTTGATCTCCTTGTTGTTCCGGATCAGATCATCCTTTACGGCAGTGACCTTGATAAACCAGGAGCTGCGGGCATAGTAGATAAGCGGTGTGCTGCAGCGCCAGCAGTGCGGGTAATCATGCTCAAATTTCGGTGCGGCAAAAAGGAGCCCGCGCCTGTCAAGATCCTTTAACACCTCCGGATCCGCGCTCACCGCCCCCTCCTGAATCTCCTTTTCCGTGGGCTTGCAGCGCATGCCTGCAAACGGCGTCCCGGGCAGAAGCCTCCCCTGCTCATCCACCATCTGAACCAGCGGCATATCGTATTTCCGGCCGACTCTGGCATCGTCTTCACCGAAAGCAGGCGCCTGATGCACGATACCGGTACCGTCACTCATCGTGACATAATCGTCGCAGCAGACATAAAACGCGCGTTTATGCTGTCTGTCGGCCTCTTGTGCCGCGCATTCATAAAGCGGCTCGTATTCCCTGTATTCCAGATCCTTTCCGGTCATGGTCTCCAGGATTTCGTAGGATGCCCCGTCCGCCTCCTGCTTGCTGTCACTGTTTTCCCTGATCCCGCCGAGCACGGTATCCGCAAGGGCCTTTGCAAGGTAGTAAACCCTGCCGTCCGCGGCCTTTGCCTTGATATAGGTCTCATCGGGATTGACGCACAGGCCGACATTGGAGGGCAGCGTCCAGGGGGTCGTCGTCCAGGCCAGGAAATACGCATCCTCATCCCTGACCTTAAAACGAACCGTCGCCGAGCGTTCCTTTAACACCTTATAGCCCTGCGCAACCTCATGCGAGGAAAGAGGCGTGCCGCAGCGCGGGCAGTAAGGAACGACCTTGAACCCTTTATAAAGGAGACCCTTGTCCCAGATTTCCTTCAGCGCCCACCACTCCGATTCAATGAAGCTGTCGTCGTAGGTGATATACGGATGATCCATGTCCGCCCAGAAGCCGACGGTGCCGGAAAAATCCTCCCACATCCCCTTATATTTCCAGACGCTCTCCTTGCACTTTTTGATAAACGGCTCGATGCCGTATGCTTCGATCTGATCCTTGCCCTCGATGCCCAGCAGCTTTTCCACCTCAAGCTCAACCGGCAGGCCGTGCGTGTCCCAGCCGGCCTTGCGGGGGACGTCATAGCCCTTCATCGTGCGGTAGCGCGGAATCATATCCTTGATCGCGCGCGTCAGCACATGCCCGATATGCGGCTTACCGTTTGCGGTCGGCGGACCGTCATAAAACATGTACATCGGTCTGCCTTCACGAATTCGCAGGGATTCGTTGAAAATATCCTCATCCTTCCAGAACTGTTCGATTTGTTTCTCTCTCTGCACGAAATTGAGATCTGCGGATACTTTGTTGTACATAATCTCTCCCTTCTCTCCTTGATGCGAATGCCTTTATTTTACGGTTTTTTTGGGGGTCTTGTCAAGATGGCCGCCTTTCCGTTATGATACAGGAAAAGAATCTGATTCCGCATGGAGGTCGTATGCTTCAGGACATCGCGCCGTGTCAGCTGCACAACGAATATACACCGGATGCACCGCAGCCGGACGATCTGGTCTTCGTTTTCTCCGAAAAGGGAGGGAAGGCACTTCTTCGGGTCTTTGACGAAACCGGCCGTCTGATCGACCGCCCGATTTCGGACGATTATCCCGCTGCTCCGAAGCTGGTTTTTCCGCGTGTTCTGGATTATACCCGGCATGCTCCCGAGCGCCTGCCGATGCTGCGTTTTCTCTTCCGCATCGATGAGACGGCGGTTTTTCTGGATATCGGAGAAGGCGCGCCGGTTCTGGCCGGATTCACCTGGCTTTCCACAAGGCTTTTCCGCCGGGGCCTCCCCAAAGCATACTCCTTTGCGGGCGCCACCGCCTGGCATCTGCGATGCTGGTATCTTTCCAGCCGTTTCTGCGGAAAATGCGGCAGTGCCTGCGTCCCGGACAAAAAGGAGCGCGCCATGCGCTGCCCCTCCTGCGGGAACACCATCTACCCCCGCATCAACCCCGCCGTCATCATCGGCGTCACGGACGGCGACCGGATCATTCTCTCACGCTACGCGGACAGACATCAGTCCAGCGTCTACAATGCCTACTCCCGTGCCTATAAGGGGCAATCCCTGATCGCAGGCTACTGCGAGATCGGGGAAGCCATCGAGGATACCGTTCGCCGTGAGGTGATGGAGGAGGTCGGTCTGCGGGTGAAGAACATTTCCTATTACAAATCGCAGCCCTGGGGCTTTGACTGCGCTCTTCTCTGTGGCTTTTACTGCTCGGTCGAAGGAGACACGACCATCCGTCTCGATCAGAACGAATTATCCGAGGCTGTCTGGGTTCACCGCTCCGAAATCGGCGAAATCCCGGGAACCGCGAGCCTTACCAACGAAATGATCCGTTTCTTTCAGTCCGACAGTTTCTCGCTGCCGTCGGGCGGTTTACCCGGCACAAAACAGGAGCCGGCTGTTCCTATTCGTACAGATCCGACACCTTGACAAGGACGACATTGTCTTTCACCGTGATCGATCCATCGGCCGGAAAAACAGGCATTTCGGCCACCAGGGACGTCTGTCTGAGCTGATCAAACGTCTCATCGTCACATAGCGGAAGCGTCACGCCCACGTAGCCTGTCAGAACCCCGTACCACGAGACACGGTTGTTTCGCGGATCCGTGCTCCAGTATCCGAATTGTGCATATTCGTTGGCATGTTCAAATGCATAACTGTGTGCAAAATACGGATTATTGCCGGGGCGCCCGATAAACGCCACCGTTCTCTCCTGTGTCAGGTAGTCCCCCTCATACAGCTTTGATACGATCTGTTCCGCCAGGGTGACGGTCGCCGTGCGTCCCTCCCGAAGGGCCAGCTGATCGTTGGTGACGGCAGCGAGCGCATACCACCCGAAGAGAACAAGAATCGCCAGGCAGATGCTTCTGCAGGGGATGCCTCTGATCCCCTTCTCCGGCATCATGATCGGAAACAGAATCACGATCGCCAGCAAGCCCGCCGCCATCAGTCCGGTCATGACATTACCGACCGCGATCAGCAGGACGGCATTCCCCGCCACGGGAAGTAGCAGCACGGAACAGACATAGGCCGCAAAATGCGTCCGGGATTCCCTGAAGAGGCGGATACCGGACGCCACAACCGCGACAGCGAAAGCAGCCGTCAGAAGGAGTGCCAGAATCCGGGCAAATTCGAGATCCGTCCAGAAATGATACCGGAAAACGTAGGCAAAGGCTTCCTGATAGCAATGAACCACAGACGCAGGAAGCGCCAGGAGAATCGTCAGCGGATTGATCCCGGAAGCGCCCTTGTAATCAGCCATCACGGTGTCCGCATGAAGCAGCATGAGTTTGGTAAACGCAAGATAACACACGCCGCCGAGCAGAATGCCCAAAAGGGAATCGAGATAGTATTTCTTCAGAATGCGCCACTCTGTGCCCATCAGCAGCTGCCTGATGCCATAGCACAGCAGAAGGGTACACAGCAGGCTGAAATAAGCCTGAAAATGCGACATGGACAGCGTCACAGCGACAGCCGCCAGGCACACTCTGATGACCCGTGCCCTGCCCCCGTCCGATCCGGTTTCACTCAACAGATAGAACGCAACCACAGCAAACAGGCATGCCATGAGATAATTCACAGCCAGATAGCTGTAGGAAAAGGTGTCTCCCATCACGGGATTCACCGTAAACAGAAAAACCACAAGCCACGCGTAAAAGGTCCGTTCCAGGCGAAACCGCCTGATAATGAGTGAATTGGCGACGCCCAGCAGCAACAGACAAAACAGGATATTCAGCGGCGAGGAGACGATGCCGAACCGCAGACGGTCGGTATACCGCTCCATGGCACGCCCGAGGGAAATCTCAAAATCGCCGGCTATAAAATTGGAAAGATGCCAGATCCCGTCGTGGTGATTGTTCAGTTCCTCCGCCATCATGCCGAAGTAGGCCAGCACACCGACCAGCACCGTCCCCGCCACATACCGTCCGAAGTCTCTGCCCCATGCCCGTAAACGGGATAATCCAAAATCGCCCATATCTCTCCCTGCTCCATGTATTTTTATCACAAGTTTATACAAAAATCCGCGCATTTACAACCAATATCTGTTATGATGATGACAGGGTCATAAGTCCGACCCCACCGCAAACTTGTTTGCAGGTGGGGGAGCGACTTCATGACCCGCCCCAACATGACAGTATCGTTTCCAAACAAGGAAGGAGGGTCCGAAATGCTCAAAGACTGGTCAAAAGCGAAAAAACCTGATCAGACGGAAATAGACGCCAGGCTGGAACATGCCCGCATGGAGCTCAGCGCCAGGCAGATGGCCATCAAGGAAAAAAAGCTTCCCGTGCTTGTGATCTTTGACGGCTGGGGCGGAGCCGGAAAAGGCAGCATCCTCGGAAAGGTGATCAAGAACCTGGATCCGAGATTCTACAAAACGGAAACCCTGTCAAAGCCCTCAGAGGACGAGCTGCGCCGGCCGTTCCTGTACAGATACTTCGTTCGCATTCCGGAAGCGGGCCGGTTTTCCTTTTTTGACGGCAGCTGGATGGACGAGATCACGAAGGCCCGTCTGCAGGGCAAAACCAACGACGACGAATACCGTCAGCAGCTCACCTCGATCAAGCGCTTTGAACGGCAGCTGTCGGACAACGGGTATCTGGTCATCAAATTCTTTTTCCATATCTCCAGATCCGAACAGAAGAAAAGGCTCTCCGCGCTCACGGACGACCGGCACACCGCATGGCGGGTCAGCAAATGGGATCTGTGGCAGAACAAGCACTACGATGAATGCGTAGACGTTTACGACGAATACCTGGAGCTCACCAATCAGTTTATCGCTCCGTGGTACTTTATCGATTCCGGAAACCGCAAATGGGCCGAGCTGCAGATCACGGAGATTCTGGTAAAAAGCATCGATATCGCCCTGCAGAACACGGGGCGGGCTGCCGCCATCCTGCAGAACACGTTCCCTTTGAAGCAGATGCCGCGCCTGTGTGACATTGACCTCAACGTGTCCATCAGCGACGAAGACTACGCCAGAGAGCTCAAGGAGCTGCAGGCCGAGCTGGCGGATCTGCACAACCGGATCTATCACAGAAAAATCCCCGTCGTCATCGCCTACGAAGGATGGGACGCCGCCGGAAAGGGCGGAAACATCAAACGTCTCACCTCCGCCCTGGATCCCCGTGGATTTGAGGTGCATCCGATCGCCTCACCGGAGCCCGCCGAAAAAAACAGGCATTACCTGTGGCGTTTTTGGAAGAGGCTTCCAAAAGACGGCCATATCGCCATCTTCGACCGCACCTGGTACGGCCGTGTCATGGTGGAAAGACTCGAGGGGTTCTGCTCGGAAAATGACTGGCAGCGTGCATACAACGAAATCAACGAATTCGAAAAGGAACTCGTGGATTGGGGCGCGATCATCATCAAATTCTGGGTGCAGATCGACAAGGACACGCAGCTTGCCCGTTTCACGGATCGGCAGAACACCCCGGAAAAGCAGTGGAAGATCACCGACGAAGACTGGCGCAACCGCGAAAAATGGGATCTCTACGAGGATGCCGTGAACGAAATGATCCAGAGGACAAGCACCGAGTTTGCCCCCTGGCATATCCTTGAATCAAACGACAAGCATTATGCACGGATCAAAGCGCTGAAAACCGTGATCGAGGCAATCAGGAAGAGATAACGGACAGCCCCTTCGTCTCGTCACAGCCAAGGACGATATTCATGCATTGCATGGCAGCGCCGGAAGCGCCCTTGCCGAGATTGTCAAACTGTGATGAAAGAAGAATACGATCCTTATTGCCGGTGATGTATATCTTCAGACTGTCTGATCCGGAACGCTGATTGCCTGACAAAAATCCGGAGGCGGCGATTTCATCCTCCGCATCAGCCACCGTAATCAATCGCTGCCCCCTGTAATACTCTGCAAAAAACGCCCGAAGGCCATCCACATCCGCGTTTGTCAGCATGTCGGCATAAAGCGGCACCGTGACGACCATTCCGCTGTAATAGTCGTCCACGATCGGGCTGAAAAGCGGAATCCTGGAGAGACCGGTGATTCTGCTCATCTCCTTTAAATGCTTATGTTCCTGAGTCAGCGCATATTCGCGGGGGGCAAACAAATCGGCCGCCTTGTCCTCCGCCTCATATGCCGCGATCATCTTCTTGCCGCCGCCGGAATACCCGGTCAGGGAAAATGCGCTGACGGGATAATCCGCGGGCAAAAATCCTCCTGCAATCATAGGGTACACCAGGGAAATGAATCCTGTCGCGTGACACCCGGGCACTGCGATTCTCTTTCCGTTCTTAATCGCTTCCCGGTGCTCCTTTGAAAGCTCGGCGAAACCATAGGCCCACCCTTCTTCGGTTCGATGTGCGGTCGAAGCGTCAATAATGACCACGTGTTCATTTTCAACCAGTGATACCGCCTCTTTTGCCGCGGCATCGGGAAGGCAGAGAAAGGTGATATCGGAAGCATTGATCAGGCGTCTGCGTTCCTCCGGATCCTTTCTCAGCTCGGTCCGAATGGGGAGCAGCTCAATATCATCCCTCCGGGAAATCCGTTCATAAATCCTGAGTCCGGTTGTTCCTTCACTGCCGTCAATAAACACCTTCGTTTTCAATGCTTTCTTCCTCCTCTGTAAGACACTGCTTTACGCATAATTGAAATCACGAGCCGCTGTCAGCACATATTGTAAACGAACCGGGCAATCGCCTGGTCATTGGCCTCGGTCTGGTTGTTCCTCGGCTCGATCAGATCCAGCGCGTCACGGAGCTTGTCCACCGGAAGGAATTCCCTGATCTTACCGATCGCCTTTACGCCGCCTCCGCCGGAGCAGACAAAGACGCCGATCTGCCTGTCCTTCAGCTGATCACGGTTTTCTTCGATAAAACTGCGGATCGGCGGAGACATGGTCCATGCCCAGACCGGCGTGCCGATGATAATCCTGTCGTACTTATCCGCATCGAACTGATACGGCTGCAGTGCGGGCTTCTCCTTCATGACCGCACTCTTTCCGCCCCACAGAAACTTGCCGGACCCGCTGTCCGGATAGGCCTTTACCGGTGCGATCCGGATCACATCCACAACAGGCTCCGTTCCGGTACCCGCTTTCCTGTCGTCCTTCCGAAGCTGATCAAGCAAGCCCTCCCGGATTCTTTCAGCCACATAGGCGGTATTCTCCGACATCGAATAATAGATGATCACTGCGTTCATGATGATTGATCCTCCTTCATATAGCGTCCGGCGATATCCACATAATGAACCGCGTTTTCCGTATTTCTGCGGATTTCTTCCTCTTTAATCTTTCTTTTGACCGTCGCGGGGGATCCGACGGCGACAGAGCCATCCGGTATGACCGTTCCTTCTGTTACCAGTGCCCCGGCGCCTATGATGCAGTTCCTGCCGATCACGGCATGGTTCATAATGATAGCCCCCATACCGATGAGCGTGTTATCACCGATCGTACATCCGTGAACAATCGCGCCGTGTCCGACGGACACGTAATTCCCGATCTCGACCTTTGTCCAGGGATCGGTGTGAACGACACAGTTGTCCTGGATGTTGGTGTGATTTCCGATCACAATGCTCGTGTCCTCACAGCGGACAACCGCGTTGAACCAGATGCTGCTTTCCGCTCCGATACGAACATTTCCGTGTATTCGCGCTCCTTCGGCAATGAAAACACTTTTGTCTGTCATGTCTCTCTCCCCTGCATCTCAACCGTTTGACCATTTCTGAGTCGTAAAGAAATGATCAATCGTCTCCAGGATTTTTTCCTTGGGCATGCTTTTGAGCATATATCCCTGCGGTTTGAGCGCCATAACACTCATGACGCTCTCCTTGTCGGATTTTCCGGTCAGGAAAATGATCGGAATTCCGCTGGAATTGGGTTCACTGCGGATCATTTTCATCACCTGCGGTCCGGTCGTGATCGGCATCTCGTAATCCAGCAGAATCAGGTCAGGCGTGTGTGTGGCAATATAGGTGATCGCCTGCATGCCTGATCTGGCGATGGTGATCTGGTACTTCGGTGAAAGCCAGCTCTGCACAGTCTTCAGATACATGAGATCGTCGTCGATCAAAAGGATATGCTTTCCCTTTTTCCGCTCCGTGTCCGCCTCACAGAGCTTCTGCATATTCTCGATCAGGAGCTTCATATCGAAGGGACGCGTGAATTCCAATGCCACCAGATTCGGGGTAACAATGGCCTTGATCTCATTGATCTCATCGATATAGCCGATCACACAGATCAGTTTCTCATCCTCGGAGCAGACATCCTTCAGATAGACAAAGAAGTTTGTATTTTCGGTCACATAATCGCCCGCGTAGATCAGATAGATATCGCTGTCGGCCCTCAGCTCATCCAATTGCTTGATATCCGGCGCGATCTCACTCGTGACAAATTCGTCCTGCCGGAGATTCTTCGCGAGGGCATCCGTGATGAAAGCCCCTCCCTTGCTGATGATGGTCACCTTATTTGCCATATCCTACCTCCTCTTTTGTTTGCCGCAGATATCCTGCATGATCCGCCCGGAGCCGGTCACCGGTAAAGCTGTCCCGTACGCGATCAGCCTCCCAGGATTTCGCTGATATCCTCGTACCGCACCTCATCGGCCGCCGCGATCAGCGCGCTGCAGCGATCCTTTTCATTATCCGGAATGCGGTAATTCTTCAGTCCTTCAATCATATCGACCACCGTATCATAGTCGCTCACCGACAGGAATTCACTGATCGCGGTGTACAGCTCCTTCAGTTCCTCCTCGCTGATCGGCTCCAGACTGCTCTCCTCGGGTCCGTCCTTCGCGGCCAGAGGCGCGAGTGCTTTTCCGATCCTCCTGTATCTCTCCAGCAGTTCGCCGATATGCGCGCCGAGCTTTTCGGTATCTCCCTCATTTCCTGCGTTTTCAAGCTCCTGCGCGAGCTCTCCCAGATCCGTTGCCCCTATGATACGGGAGGAGCTCTTCATCGCATGGATCCGGATCGTTGCATTCTTGATGTCACCATTTTTCCAGAACTGCTCCGTCTCGTCCGCCTGCTTCGCAACCGTACCTGCCAGAATCGTCAGGGTTTCGAGATACGCCTCCCTGCTGCCGCAGTTTTTCAGTCCGGTCTCCGCATCGACCTCATCGATGCTCTTCACAAAGTCAGGGATCAGTGAAGCCTCGTCTGCATCAGCCTCCGCGTCCGATCCGGCAGAGCCCTCCTCACCTTCATCCTCCGGATGCAGCACCTTCTCCTCCGGAAGATACTCAACAAGCATCTCTTCAAGTTTTACGGAATCGATCGGTTTGGTAAGATAATTGTCAAATCCGGCGGCAAGATATTTCTCACGGGCGCCGAAGATGGCATTGGCGGTGAGGCAGATCACCGGCGTCTCATGATTGGGATCGTTCTCCCGCGCACGCAGCTCCTGAAGCGTCTGGATGCCGTCCTTGTCCGGCATCATGTGATCCAGGAAAATGATATCATATTTCCTGTCAAAGGCCTTGGACAGGCACTCCTCACCGTTTACCGCGGTATCGATCTTAACCTGCGTCTGTTTCAGGAGACTGGTGAACACCGTCAGATTCATCGGCGTATCATCGACCACCAGGATCTCCGCTTCAGGTGCTCTGAATTTCTCCCGGTATTTCCTGCGGCTGCCGAGCGCGGCCCTGTATGCAGCCTCGTAGTCGCCCAGTGCCGTCCACTCGACGACCGTCTGCTTCAGGCTAAAGGAGAACTTCGAGCCGAGGCCGTAGACGCTTTCTACCTCAAGCACAGAGCCCATCATTTCGAGCAGGCGCTTCGTGATGCTCATGCCAAGGCCCGTACCCTCGACGTTTCGGTTGCGCTTCTCCTCGATCCGGTCGAACTCGGAGAAGAGCTTTTTCATATCCTCCTCCTTGATGCCGATGCCGGTATCCTTGACCGCGACCTGCAGCAGGACGCTGTCCGGTTCGTCTGCGATCCTTTCATAATCCACACAGAACGTGACGGAGCCCTTCTCCGTATATTTTACCGCATTGGTCAGGATGTTCGTAATGATCTGCTTTATTCTGACCTCATCGCCGTGCAGAAGCTTCGGAACCTCCGTACTGATCTCAAATTCAAGCTTCAGTCCCTTGGCATCCGCCTTTGTCTGGATCATATTCACAAGGTCGTTGATGACAGAGGAAAGATCGTAATCGACGGGAATGATCTCCATCTTACCCGCCTCGATCTTGGAGAAGTCCAATATGTCATTTACAAGTCCGAGCAGGGTGGATCCTGCCGACCTGATGTTCTCCGAATATCCGAGAATAGTCTTGTCATCGCACTCACGAAGGATCATCTCGTTCATACCGAGCACCGCATTGATCGGGGTCCGAATCTCGTGAGACATACTGGACAGAAATGCCGATTTGGCCTCACTTGCGGCAATCGCGCGATCAGACACATCGATCAGTCGTTCTCTCTCTCTTCTTTCCTTGTCTATATCCTCCGTCACCCATAGAATACGGGCAATCTTTCCATCATCTCCTCTTTTGGATACGATAATACGTCCACGTTTCCATTCCTTTTTCGGATTCATGACCTCCTTTGTCCATATATCCGTATCACGCATCCTGTCATTAATGGTGCTTAGATTTATCGCCTCTAGCAGATCTTCATCTATACATGATGGATCTATAGTGCTTTTAACCATGATATTCACAATCTGCTGAAGATCCATCTGTTTATTATCTAATACCGCATCAGCGGATAAATATCCGGCACGGAGCTCACGATACGCATTCTTTTCAAGGTCGAGTTCATGCATTGAATTGTAAATATTTGCAAGGGAAGAAATGATTTCCATCTGCTCCCTGTTCTTCTGCTCTGCCCTCTCCTTTAACTCCTTTGCATGATTCAGATCGATCAGCACAAACACATACAGCATCACGCATGTAGCGACAATAAAAATGTCGGTTATGGACAGTCCGTATATGAAGAATTGTATAAAAGAACCGGCAAAAGGAGCTATCGTGAACAAAAGGAGGGAGATCCTGATGTCTTTGTTGATCTTCTTATAATACTGACAGATGACTGTCAGAAGTATTATGAAAACAGCCAGAGGGGTGACATAACAGACCGCGAAGGCCCATGAGCGATGATACAGATTCTGCTCATCGATCACATAATAGTATTTGCCGAAGATGTTTCCGATGATAAGGATCTCACTGATACCGGCAAGAACATAGATCCATTTCAGGCGCCCGGGAGTCTTTTTTAATCCGACGTCGTTCTTCAGAATATCATGGATATAAAAGGTAAGTCCGCCCATGAGGATCGGCATCATCGCAAAGGTCATGAGATTGCCGGCCCGCACCATCCAATAGCCGGGTTCGCTCATATCCCCTCTGTAGATATAGGCAAACCTCTCGAATACGAGCAGGATCGTCCCGCCGATTTCCATTATCATAAGTGCGGCTTTCCTGCTTTTTCCCAGTGAATCGGTCAGAAAGACAAAAAAAGCCGTCATGGCACAGATACTGCTTAGCGAGAGCATGATATCTATCTGATGTCTTATGAGAAAATCAAGCATGATCCTGTCTCCCTTTCAGCGTTATTGATCCTCGGCAGCTGTATCCCCTGCATTGGTCTGACCAGCTTCTGCTTTCGTCTTTACCCTATCTCACGATCCTGATATCCGTCAAGGCCACCTGATCACCAGTCAATGCGGCATAAACCTTTACATCGGGGCTCAGGTGTGTAATGTTTCTGATCTTGATCCCCCGATTGTCGGTTGTCATCATGAGCCGGTTCCCCTTTCGCTCAAAAGAGATCCTGCTGTCAAAGCCCTTTTTATTCTGCTCCTTCCAATCGTCCCAGCCGGTAAATTCGTTTGTCTTTTCTACCGTCAGTTCGTTCTTGACCTCATCCTCCTGGGAATCCCAGTTCTCTCCGTCCATCCGGATGAGGGCGCACTCGTGATATCCTTCTCCGTTTATGATCCCATCCTCGGAAGTGAAAATCACAATAAACGGACAATGCCAGATCAGTCTTGCCGTGGGAAGACTCATGGTATGAAATCTGATTTCCATCCCATTCGTCACAGGGAAGGGCTCGGAGTGGGCATGCCGGAATCCATCCACCTGCACATTCGGAATGTCCCCCTCGATCCGGTCAATATAACTGACAAGCGGGGCAATCCTGGGAATATAATCCTCCGTAATGGGCACATCAAGATTCGCAATGGAAACATTCTGTATATGGCATTGCTCTCCTGTCAGCGCGATGTAGGCATATCTGGTGCTGTCGGGAAGGGCGACAATGACGCTGATGGTTCTTGCTCCGTCGTCAATCCTGATCAGCAGGTGATCCCTCACTCTCACTGCCTCAACCTTATAGTCCGTGCCGGCTGCGGGATCGGATTTACGGCCGGCCGCATCCGCATTCGGCTCAATGCTGGTTTCCGCCTTTCGTGCTCCGGTGACAACCACGCTGCCGTTAAACCAGATCTCCGCATATTCATAATAGTTGAGATCCTTTATGGTCTTTTCCTCATCATGGACTCGGCCGTCAAGGGAATCAAACAGGATCATCGTGGGAATGGATTTGTCGGCGGCATGATCATCCATCGGTACCGAGCGCAGCTGTATCGTCGTTTTCCCCAGTGCAACCAGGATTCCTTCCGATATCTCATCCCTGTACTGCCCGCAGACAAGCTCGCTCCTGCCGGAAAGCTCCTTTACCTCGACGCGCTCCTTCATGGTGTATGCCGAATCGAGGTCGATCAGATGCTGCATGATCTTCGCGATCTCAGGATCGAACTGTGTACCGGAGCCCTTCACAATCTCCTCGCGCACGATCTGCTGAGGCATGGCATCACGGTAGCTTCTGTTTGACGACATGGCGTCATATGCGTCCGCCACGGCAATGATCCTGGCTATTTCAGGGATATCGCTGCCTTTCAGCTTCTGCGGGTAGCCCTTTCCGTCATATCTCTCATGATGGTTGTTGGCTCCGATGGAAAGATAAGGATACTCGCTGATCCCGGAAAGGATCTCCTTCCCGAGGGACGTGTGATGCTTGATCGATTCATACTCCTCCTCCGTGAGCTTGCCCTTTTTGCTCAATATGGCATCCTTGATGCCAATCTTGCCCACATCATGGAGCAGCGCCGCATAGTAGATCTCTCTGCACTCATCCTCGTTCTTCCCCAGATACTCCGCGATCTTTTGGGAATACTCCGCGACCCGCTGGGAATGCCCGCGCGAATACTCATCCTTCGCATCAATCGCATTGACAAGCGCGGCAGCCGTCTGCTCAAACAACCGCTCCGCCCCCTTCTGACGTGCCTTGACATAATCCAGTTCAATTGCCTGGAGGCTCGCGATCTGCCTGTTTCTGCGGTCGATCAGGATCACCACCAGCACAACCAGCAGATTGTTGAACATTCCGGGAAGCGTTGATGCGTCATGCCTCATCAACATCCCCATCAGATTCATCGGAAAATTGAGAAGAAGAAGCGCCAGCGCCGTGATAAAGCCTGTCTTCCCGGCATACACGACCATGACGATCAGGCACATGTTGGCAAACGAGGAAAGAATCCCGGTAAACATGGTCAGTGAAAAATTCATTCCCAGCACAGCTATATTGGCATCGACTCGTGAAACTTTGATGAGATAAACCGTGCTGACAGAATACAGCAGCAGGAGCACAAAGTATAAGGTCGAGATCCTTTTACTCTTTTTGGTCTTCATATTGCTTTGATTTCCTCATGGATCAGGCAGTACAAATGCACAAATACGGCATTATTATAACACAGAATCGCAATATTTCCGAATGAAAAATGACTTTGAAGCGAAAATGAAAATCATTCCTAAATTACTTGACAAGCGAAAACGTGGTCGTTATAATTGGGAACGATTCTCAAATTTGAACGGAATACATGATATTCTTTAGCGCAATGGGGGGGGGTATGAAAAAGATCATTTCTGTTCTTATCGCTGCATTCCTTACAACCGGTTGTCTTTCCGCGTGCGGGTCGGCAAATCACGCGAATGTGAACGCAAGTGCCGGTCATGACAGACTTCAGATCGTGACCACCATTTTCCCCGAGTATGACTGGGTCATGAACATTCTCGGTGACAATCCCGCAAACGCGGAAGTCACCATGCTGCTGGATAACGGCGTGGATCTTCACAGTTATCAGCCTTCTGCTGATGATATCCTCAAGGTATCCACCTGCGACATGTTCATCTATGTGGGCGGAGAATCCGACAAATGGGTGAAAGATGCACTAAAGGAGACCACCAACAAGGATATGGTCGTGATCAACCTGCTCGATATCCTCGGCGATTCCGTCAAGGAAGAAGAACTGGTGGAAGGAATGCAGGAAAGCGAGCATGAACACGAAGAGGAGGCCGGTGAACATGAAGATGCCGATGAGCATGAACACGAAGAGGAGGCCGGTGAACATGAAGATGCCGATGAGCACGAACACGAGGAGGGCGAAGTCGAATATGACGAGCACGTATGGCTGTCGCTTCAGAATGCCGCGGCTTTGACCGCGCACATCGGGGAAGAGCTTCAGCGGATCGATGCGGCAAACGCACAGATTTACAAGACAAACTGTGACGCCTATATAAAAAAACTGAACGACCTTGATAATCAATACAGCGACGCTGTAGCTGCCGCTCCCGTCCACACGCTTCTGTTCGGAGACCGTTTCCCGTTCCGATATCTCACGGACGACTACGGGCTGACCTATTACGCTGCTTTTGCCGGATGCTCAGCCGAAACAGAGGCAAGCTTTGAGACCATTACATTCCTCTCCGGAAAGATGGACGAACTGTCCTTACACGCAGTGATGACCATCGAAGGCAATGACCACAGAATCGCCGAAACAATCATACAGAACACAGGCGCGAAGGACCAGCAGATCCTGTCCATGGATTCCATGCAGTCAACCACGTCCAAAGATGTGGCGAACGGAGAAACCTATCTGTCTGTTATGGAAAAGAACCTGACAGCCCTTAAAGAAGCGCTGAAGTAAATTATGGCTCAAGATAATCCCATACATTAAGCACTTCGTCAGTCCGGTTTTCCCCGTCGGTAATTCCGGGAACACTCTCGGTGACATGGGTGTCTCCCGAGCTGCGATCAATATAGTAGCGGATCTGTGCGCCGGTATAGGAGCGGAACAACACAACGATCTCGAAATCCGTGCTGGCTTCCACATCCCAGTAGGTCTCATACTCCCCGTCCTTCACAATGCCTTCCAGGTCAGGGTTATTGAGACAGCAATACTTTTGGATCGCCAAAACCGCCTGCTCATCCGTGATTTCCTTTTCCAGTCCGTGATCATGCCTGTAACGGGCAATGTTCTGGCGATGCTGGGAGCGCACCCAATCCTCCTCAAATGCCCTGCCGTCGCCACGAAGCCTGTAGTTTGACATGGAATCGGACACCAGCACAAGATCGTCCTCAAACGGCTGATCCGAAGACGCATCCCTGACCTCATCATATACGATCACAAACACCAGCTTTTCCACGCCGTAATATGCGGTCTCATCATACGACCCGGAAGGCTGTATGCCGAGGTCATAATAATCCAGACACGCACCGATGTAATCCACGATGCCGTCATCCGTAATCCCATCGAGCCCGGACGATGTATGAATATACACCTTCACGTCGCCGGACTTGTCGAACACCACCTCCGTGGTGTCCGGGAGCATGCCGTATCGCGCGTCGATCTCGTTTTTCCCGGTCTGATCTGCTGCTGCCATGACCTGCCCCAGATAATCGGTTTTGATGTACCGATGCCAGCTCGAACGTCCCATACCCTGTACCGGCGTGATGTGCCTTATGCTGCTGTAGAAATGAACCTTGAGTCCGTCCCTGTCAGGCAGTGTCACTTCCCATACATCGGTGCCTCCCTCGAGGAAATCGGTGCCCGACTCATATCCGGTCTTTTTGAGCTCCGTGAAGCGATCCGTGATGATCATCGATATGAAGTGACGCATCTGTGATTTGTTGTATCTGAATAAAGGTCTCATACCGCACCCTGTCATGCAGATGACAATGAACAGCATGGTGACAACGATTACGGGTATTCTTTTGCTCATATCATCTTCCCTCCGGCTCTAAATCATATCATATGATGTCCCGGAATCTCAACCTCATGTTGACAATAACCCTGTTTTGCATCATGCTATAATAAACAAGATATCTTACTGAGGATGCATACAATCAATCAATGAACAGACAGAGCTTTGAAATACAGATCGACCGGAAAAAGGCGGATCGTGCGTTCGCGGAATATGCGGCGGGATATGATGCGGAAAACATCAAAATCCGGTTAAAAATCGACCATACCTATCGGGTGGCGTCCTTTACGGAACGGATCGCGGAGAGTCTGTCTCTTGACCGGACGGATGTTGATTTTGCCTGGTTGTCCGGCATGCTTCATGATATCGGCCGCTTTGAGCAGCTGAAGCGGTACGGTACATTCCTTGACCGGATGTCTGTGGATCACGCGGAGCTTGGGGCGGACATTCTCTTTGAGGATGGGCTGATCAGCGCCTTTACGGAGATGGACCATGCACCGGAACGCAGGATGATGCTGGAAAGGGCGATCCGTCTGCACAACAAGCTGACGCTGCCGGAAGATCTGGATGATCAGACGCGGATGTTCTCCAATATTCTGCGGGATGCGGACAAATGCGATATCTTTCGGGTGTTGACCGAGCCGCCGTTTGATGAGCGGAACCGAAAGATCATGCAGACAAAAGAGCCGGCAAGAGACAGTGTGATGCAATATGTCAGGAAGCATCAATGCGTTCCGAGGAACACGGAATACACGGCTTTTGAGGGCCTCATATCCCAATGCTGTATGGCGTTTGAGCTTGTCTATCCGGAAAGCAGACGGATCGTCAGAGAACAGGGGTATCTTGATTCGCTCATGAACCTCGAACTGCAGGAAGAGCCAGGCAGACAGATGGCCGAACTGAAAAAGGAGCTGGATAAATTCAATGACGGATGAACGGGAAAAAACAATAGTCAGGACAAGTGTGATCGGAATTGCCGCCAATGTGCTGCTTGCCGTATTTAAGGCCATCATCGGGTTTGCAAGCAGTTCCATTGCCATCGTCATGGATGCCGTGAACAACTTGACGGACGCGGGCAGTTCACTTATTACGATCATCGGCACAAAACTGGCCGGACGGGAGGCAGACAAAAAACACCCGTTCGGATATGGGCGGATAGAGTATATGAGCGCGATGGTCATATCGGTTATCGTCTTATATGCAGGCATCACCTCGCTTGTTGAGTCGGTGAAAAAGATCATTCATCCCGACACCCCGGATTATTCGGCCATTTCTCTGGTCATCGTGGCTGTGGCGGTTGTTGTGAAGATCGTGCTGGGACGATATGTCATAAGCGTCGGAAAAAAGACCCATTCCGCATCACTGGTCAATTCGGGGGAGGATGCCACGCTCGATTCGGTCATATCCGCCTCAACACTACTGGCAGCAGGGATTTTTCTTATCTTTCATGTATCGCTTGAAGCATGGCTTGGCGCGATCATCTCTATCGTGATCATAAAATCCGGCTGCGAAATGCTCAAAGAGACCATTTCGCAGATCCTTGGGGAGCGAAATGATCCCGAACTGGCCAGGAGCATCAAGGCGACGGTCACAAGCTTTCAGGGGGTTCAGGGCGCATACGATCTTGTGCTTAACAATTACGGACCCGATACCTGGAACGGTTCGGTTCATATAGAAGTTCCGGACACCTATTCTGCGGATCAGCTTGATCAGCTGATACGAAGCATTCAGGTAAAGGTGTATGCAGAGCATCGCGTCGTCCTGACGGCTATTGGTGTGTATTCCGTCAATACGCGGGATGAGGATATCATCAAATCCAAAAAGAGAGTCAACGAAATCGTATTCTCTCATCCGCATGTGTTGCAGATGCATGGTTTTTACATGGATAAGGAAAAGAAGACCATGAGATTCGACATTGTCATCAGCTTTGACGCCGAAGATCGAAAAACGGTCTATAAAAACATCCTTGAAGATGTGCAGAAGGAGTATCCGGACTATCAGTTACAAGTGGCAATGGATACGGACTTTTCCGAAGAGTAGGCCAAAGAGCTTACTCATCAGATTTGATATACAGGCTTTCCTCCGAACCGGTGTGGAAATGCACCTCTTCCGTCGAGCCGTCGGCCATGACCAGGGTCGCGGTCAGAATATCGTCGCTGTAAAAGCCCGAATCATATGAAAGCGTTTCGATCCAGCCGTCGCGACAGAAGAATCCGTTCGTGGTCACGATGCGATCCTGATGCGATCCTCGTTGGCGGCATTCCTGTCGGCTTCGTAATGGGTGGTAAGCAGTTCGCGCCCATTGATCTTTGTGTGTAAAACATCGTCGTCAAAATACAGCGCCACATCGGCCAGCCGGCCCTCGCCGACGTAATTCTCGCCCGTAAGCGACTGCGTCCAGTAATACGGTTCTTCCCCTGCCTCCCCGCCGTCCGAAGGGCTGCTCTCCTTGCCGGGCATGGGCTTTGCGGCGTTTTCCTGCCAGATTTCTGTACGCTTCACCGCTGATGCCGGCGCATTGACCGTGCACCCTGAGGGAAAGCTCGGATTTTTCTCATCCTGTCCGTAGTAATCGGCGATCGCGCCGGTAAATTCAGCAGATGTAAGCCCGTCACACTTTACGAAGGCATCCGGTCCGATGCTGCTGATCCCGTTTCCGAAGGTAACCCTCGTGATGCCGGTGCATCCCGTAAATGCGTATTTTCCCACATAAGCCAGGCCGTCGGGAAACACGAGCTCTCCCGTCAGTCCCTCACAGGTGGAAAATGCGCCGTCCTTGATATGTGTGAGTGTCCCGGGGAACCCCGCGATCGACGTAAAGCCCTTGCAGCCGGAAAATGCGGAATCTCCGATTGAAATAAGGCCTGAAGGGAACTTCAATGCACCGGTAAACGCGGTATTCGCAAATGCGCCGTCGCCGATGACCAGCAGCGAGTCGGGCAGCTGCAG
>JAIKYU010000135.1 GCA_024682835.1 Lachnospiraceae bacterium
AGGTCGGACGCATGAAGATTGTTCACACAGCTCACTGTGTAATCCCGGTTTTCAGAGAGTCTCCGGGTTCCGTGATAGACCTCCATCCGGTCGGAGGGCGATAGCTTCTCGCCGGTATAGGTCATGTGAAGACCGGTGGACAGCGTATCCGTGAAGGAAGCAGGCGCACCCTCTGGCACCGATGCCGTGTAGATTTTTCCATCCCACCCGTCTTCCGTGCGAAAAGCGATCCAGAGCCCGTCCGGCACCAGTTGGGCTTTCCCGTCAAACAGGCTCTTCAGTCCCTCATCGATGACATCTCCCCAGGCTCCCGAATCCACCGTGTAGACAAAGGCCGCGGTTTCTCCTGTCTGATAATCCTGTCTGACCGCAGCCGCTTTGATGGTCATGTCCTTCGTCACCCGGATCGGATCCTGATAGGGAAGCGCGGTTTCCCCGGGGGTCGTCCTGTCCGTTCCGGTCACGGGCTCCGATCCGTCCGTTGTGTAGAAGATGATTGCTCCTCTGGTGGAAGTGCGAAGAGAAACGGGTGTATTGATCTTCACGGTACCGGAAGGAACGTCCGCCCCGGGGGACGCGGTGACAGGCAAGGGATTTACACACACCGTGCAGGCGGCCTGATACTCCCTGTCATCCTTATTCAGGCTGGCGCGGATGACAGCGGTGCGCGTGTCGGTGATCACTGCGTCAGACTGCAGGCAGACCGTATACCGTCCCTCATCGGACGGATCCTTTGTGATCTCAAGAAAATCGGTGAGCACCGCCCCTTCCTCATCGGTCACGGTCATCTGAATCCGTTCCCTGTCCGATGCATCCGCGAGCAGTTTAAAGGATGAAGCAGCCCCCTCCCTGGCCGTAAAGGTGATCTTTTTCCGGTCGAAGGCAAGCGGCACTCTGACCGTCACCTGACAGGCCGCGCGGACGCTTCCGGAACGGACGGTGATCTGGGCGCTTCCCGCCTTTTCACCACCGGTAACAACAGCAAAGGTACTGTTTCCCTCCACCTTTGCCACCTCTGTGTCCGAGCTGCTCCAGATGAGCCGGGACGGGTCCGCTCCCTCCGGCGATATCTTCGCCGTCAGATTGACGGTTTCTCCGGCTGTCAGTTGCACCGCCTGCTGATCCAGAAGGATCGAGGTGATGGCCGGTGCCTTACTGTTACCGGAGCGGGTAAGAAGGACGCTTTCGTCACGATTGTACGGAAGATTCGTCACAGGCGTCCCGTTCAGTTTCCATCCCGAGGTAGGCAGTTCAATAATAAAAAGCAGTTGCTTCGGCGTCCGGATGCGGGCAAGATTCTGGGAGCGGAACATATACCGACAATCAGGGCAAATGGAGTTTTCACATGGAGGATAGGATGCCTCAACCGCGGACATGTCAAAGCTTTCGAGATCGAGTTCCTCCAGCGCATCACAGTAAAACACCATCATGGTCATATTCGTCACATGGGTCGTATCAAAGCTGCTTAAGTCCAGCTTTTTCAGCTTCCTGCAGCCGTAAAACATACTGTCCATGCTGGTCACCAGGGAGGTGGAAAAATGAGAAAGCTCCAGTTCGCGGATGGACTCACAGTTATAAAACATCGACTGCATATCCGTGACGAGCGACGTGTCGAAACCGCTTACGTCAAGCATCTGCACCTGTCTGCAGCCGGAAAACATCCCCAGCATCGATCTCACGGCGCCTGTCTGAAAGCCTGAGACATCCAGGGTTTCAAGGCTCTCGCACGAATCAAACATGCCGTTCATTTCCGTCACACAGGAGGTGTCAAAGCCGCTGACATCGAGCGTTTTCAGACTCTTCAGCCCGCCGAACATGCCGCTCATGGTGGTCACCTTCCCCGTCTGAAAACCGGTCATATTTAACTTAGTCAGGTTTTCACAGCCGGAAAACATGTACTGCATATCGGTGGCCTGTGCGGTATTAAATCCCTTCAAATCCAGTTTTTCAAGGCCCGTGCAGCCGTTAAACATGAAGGAAAAATCCGTCACCCGATCCGTCCGAAATCCGGAGAGATCCAAACTTTTCAGATTCCGGCAGCCATTGAACATCCACCTCATGTTCGTCACCTTTGAGGTGTCAAAGCCGGATACATCCAGCGTTTTCAGATTCCAGCATCCGCCAAACATCCCGCTCATGTCCGTCACCTTTGAGGTGTCAAAGCCGGACACATCCAGTGACTCCAGCTTCATGCATTCACCAAACATCCCGCTCATGTCCGTCACCTTTGAGGTGTCGAAGGAATCCCCGAAGCAGATGGTGGTAAGCGAGTCGTTAAAAACAAACATATCCGACATGTCGGTGACCTGCGAGGTGTCCGTCCCGGAGAAATCCACGGACTCCATGTTAGTGCAGTGCCTGAACATGCCGCTTAAGTCCACCGCATCCGCAAGCCGGATTTCCGCCGATTTGACAAGACGAGGCGTATCCTGATTTCCCCAGGGCCAGAATCCTTTGATGACTGACTGTCTCCCCCACTGGTTGATGGTGCTGCCGGTGACGATCAGCTTTCCGTTCGCATCAATCCGCCACTCGATATTCTGATAGCGCCCGCCTGCCAGATCGCCGTCGACTGTCGGATCTCCGTCGACTGTCAGATTTCCGTCGACTGCCGGATTTCCGTCGACTGTCAGATTTCCGTCGACTGCCGGATTTCCGTATACTTCGGGATACCCATCGATTATCGGATCTCCAGCGTCTTTCGAATTCTCATCGTTTGCCGAGCTTTCATCGTTTGTCGAATCTCCATCGCTTGCCGGATCCTCACCGACTGCGTTACCCTCACTCTCATCCGGAGAAGAAATCCCCTCTGACGCGGAATCCGCTTCATCCGTCATTACCGTATTCAGCATCTTCTCCGGAGTCTCTTCCTCCGCCGGATATGTAAATTCTTCAGCGTTTTCCGGCAAAGAGAATTCTTCCGTCCGTTTTGTGTTTTCCGAGCGGCATTCGGCCAACGCCGTCTGCGGCTGTCCAAAAACGAGCGCGGCCATCAGCATCCACGCACAGCCCCGCTTCAGCAATCCGATCCGCTTCTCCTTTTTCCCATTCATTTTCGTTTCCTTTTTTCTCATGACAGCTGGCACTCAAAGCGGATCGTTCCGTCCGCCCAGGACGCCTTGATGCTCCCGTGATAGTTTTTCACAATCTGCTCCGCGATAGAGAGTCCGATCCCGTATCCGCCCTTTTCGGTGTTGTGGGATTCATCCGCTCTGTAGAAGCGGTCAAAGAACCGGTCGCAGTCTACATCCTTCCCGTCGGCAAAGCTGTTTTCCACCGTGAGGCGCATGCCCTTGCCGATCCGGCCCGTACGTGCAAGCACCACGCGGATCGTTCCTCCTTCGTCGCAGTATTTGATCGCGTTGTCCACAAGAAGGGAGGTGAGCTGTCTGACATCGCTCTCAGCCGCTCGCAGACGGATTCCATCCGGCGTCTCAATCAGCAGCTCCTTTTTATCCTGCGACGCCATCGAGCGAAAGGCCTCCGCTGTCTCACGGACGGACTTTGACACGTCCACAACCGACTGCTCCTTTTTCGCATCCTGCTCCTGCGCCCGGGTGATCATCACCAGATTTTCGATTAGTCCCTCCAGGCGGTCAATCTGCCGCATCGTCGCCTGTGTCCACTCATTTTCGCCGTTGCTCATCTCCAGGAGCTCCGTATTGGCGCGGATGACGGAAAGGGGCGTCTTGAGCTCATGCGAAGCGTTTGTCATAAACTGCTTCTGCCGCTCCGCGTTGCGGATCTCGGGCTTGATGACATGCCCCGAAAGCGCCCGGATGACCAGGAAGGTGATGATGGATCCCATAAACAGGAAGATCATGGCAATCAGCAGAATGCGGTTGTTTGCGTAAATCTGATTTCTGCTGTCCATGTAGATGACAATTCTTCCTCCCTCCGGTCTCTTTGTGTTCAGGTAGTAATAGTTGCCGAAGCTCCCGAAGCGGAAGAAGCGTTTTTTCGCATTGTCCGCAAGCTTCACCGCCTTGTCCCCGTCCACGGAGGCGATGTGATTCACAATCACCTCGTCCACTGCCTGGTTCTCATCATAGAGAACGGCAAAATACCGGATCGTGTAGAAATACTCCGGCGAGTCGTAGCCGCGGCCGATCTGAAACAGATTATCGAGTGCGCCCCGGATATCACCGGGTGCGAAGTTTCCGTCAGGATCATACCTGAAAGCCGGATTGTGAAACTCCTGCCCGTCCTCCGCCGGACTGTAGGGATCCGTTTCCGGTATCACCCCGTCATTTTCTGCGATATAATGGAGCACCCGCCTGATTTCGGCACGGGAAAAGCACAGATTAAACAGGAAAATAAAGGTCCCCATGAGAATCATCACCAGTACAAAGGACAGCATGGCGACCGCTGTAAATCTTCTCTTCAGTTTCTTAATAGACTGTTCATTCATGATTCATCTCCCGCCGATTATTCTCTTCGCGCCTCTTAAGGCAGTATCAGGCAATACGCTCCGTCCCGGTCTTTGTCGATCCTTGCCCGGCTTCCCACGGAAAACAGCTTGGTGCGGAGGTAATTCACATACAGCAGGACCGTGTCCGGATCCGCCGTCTCATCCCCGCTCCAGATCCGCTGCAGGATGGTGCTGTCGGATACGCTTTGTCCAGACTCGGTTGCCAGACAGTGCAGCAGGGCAAACTCTCTGGATGAGAGGCGGATGCTGCTGTCTGAACGGATCTCCAAAGTGTCTGCCGACAGCGTCAGATCCCCGACGGTCAGATCTCCCGCAGGTCTTAAGACGGCGCTTCTCCTGGTGAGCGCCCGCATGCGCGCAAGCAGCTCCTTCATGGCAAAGGGTTTGGTCAGGTAATCATCCGCTCCGGCATCCAGGCCCGTCACCCGGTCGTCCACCTCGGATTTGGCCGTCAACAGCAGAACCGGTGTGGCGTTGCCCGCCGCACGCATTTCAGCCAGCACCTCCAGACCGGATTTCTTCGGCATCATGATGTCCAGCACGATGCCGTCGTAACCATTTTCACTGATAAATGAAAGCGCCTCCTCCCCGTCATAGGCGCAATCTACCGTAAATTCGTTGATCCTTAACATCTGGGCAACTGCACGGTTCAGATCCACCGTGTCTTCCGCAAGCAGTATTTTCATCGGTCTGTTACTCCCCCGCGTAAATCATATCCCGGATCGTCTGCATCGACAGATCGGTAGAGGCCAGCTCATCCGCCAGACGCTTCAGTTCCGAAACAATCAGGTCACTGTTTCCGTGAAGGTTTTTCTTATACTTCAGGTGGTGTTCCAGTGCCGCCCAGGTGTCCATCGAGATCGTGCGGATCTGTACCTCGGCATAGAGGTCTCCCGGGCATTTCAGAATCAGATGATAGCTCCGGTACCCGTTTGGCTTGACGTGGCGGATGTAATCCTTTTCCTCCGCAACAGAGAAGCCCGGCAAAGAAACAAGATAATCCCGCACAGCGTAGACGTCTCTTAGAAAGGAGCATACCACCCGGATGCCCATCGCGTCATGCACCTGCGTGAGCGCATTTTCCACCGTCTCTTTCAGTCCCTTTCTTCTCAGCTTCTCCCGCATGCTTTCGTCGGATTTGATCCTGTACTCCACATGCTCCACCGGGTCGTCGCCGTCCTCTCCCGTCGCGCTTTTCCTGTAATCCCGTATCGCTCCAAGAAGACTGTCCGCCAGGGACTCCAGCTCCGATCTTTTTTCTCCGTAGATATCCATTCGATTTATGCAAAGCCTTTCTCTCCCGGCATTTCTTTGTAAAGCCGGTATCCAATCATTCTACCACTTTCAAAGCGCATAAACCACCATTTTATGCTATACTGATTACAGTTCGTTGCTATTCACAGTCGATACAGAATCAGACTGTGTGCGAGGGAAAAGGAGGAATGCCATGTTTATTCAGGATGACGGAATCAGGCTGAACGCCAGACTCGATAAGCCGGCCGGAAATGCGGAAAAATGCCCGTTGGTGATCATCATTCACGGGTTTACCGGCCACATGGAGGAGGCGCACCTGAATGCGCTCTCCGATGAGCTGAACAAAGCCGGCTACGCAACGCTCCGGGCGGATATGTACGGACACGGGAAAAGTGAGGGCAAGTTCCGTGAGCACACGCTCTTCAAATGGATGACCAACGCCATGACCCTGGTCGATTACGCAAGAACACTTCCCTTTGTCTCGGAACTCTGGCTCTGCGGACATTCCCAGGGCGGTCTGTGCGCCATCCTGACCGCTGCTCTGGAGCATGAGCGGATCCGCGGGCTGATCGCTCTGTCCCCGGCCGCCATGATTCCCGAGCTTGCCAGAAACGGCGCCCTTCTGGGATCCAGTTTTGACGCGGCAAATCCCCCGGAGGAGCTCGCCGTCTGGAATGACTTTACCCTCGGCAACAACTACATCCGGGTGGCGCAGATGATCCGGGTGGAGGAATACATTGACCGGTACAGCGGTCCGGTGCTTGTTGTTCAGGGAACGGAGGATTCTCCCGAGCTGATCGCCTCCGCAAAGGCAGCCGCCGACCGCTATAAAGATGCGCAATACGTCGAGATTGCGGATGATACACACACCTACGACCGTCATGTGGATCAGATGACCGCCGCGGTCAGGGAATGGCTCGAAAAGCAGATCAGAAAGGGCACGTGATGGGAAAGACGGCGAAGGGATCATCGAAAAAAGACGCGCCTCTGTCAAAAGTACAGGAGATGCTTTTTGCGGAGCGGGACGAGAAATACCGCGAATTTCAGGCGAAGCTCGTCCCGAATATTCCCGCGGAAACGATCCTCGGCGTCCGCACACCCAGGATGAGAGCCGTTGCCGCGACCATTCTGAAAAGCGACGAGAAGGACGCCTTTCTGCAGGAGCTGCCCCATCGCTACTACGAGGAGAATCTGGTTCACTTTTTCGTCATTGCCGGATTTAAGGATTTTGACGCCTGCGTCAGTGCTGTGGATGCGTTTCTGCCGTATGTTGACTGCTGGCCTGTCTCCGATCAGTCAAGTCCCAGGGTATTTAAGAAAAACCACGACCGCCTGATCCCGCACATCAA
>JAIKYU010000149.1 GCA_024682835.1 Lachnospiraceae bacterium
TCGAGCGAGCCGTCGCGGTGCTGTTTGCCGCCGAGTCCGGCGACCAGGCAGATCCCGCCGAGGCGGGGAGAGCCGTCTTCGTTTCTGGAGAGATACTTTTCCGTGATGCCGTAGAAGGCCTTTTCCGCGATCTCCTTATAACGCTCAGGAAGGAATCCCAGGCGCACGCCTCTGAGGAGTCCGGCCGCGATCAGCGCGGTGCCGGAGGTCTCCAGGTAGTTGCGCGGATCATCCGGGCGGTTGATGATCTGATAGAACATGCCGTTTTCGGCCTGCCAGGGCAGGAGAGAATCGGCGAGATTCTCCAACATCCCCTGCAGATAGCGGCGTTCGTAGTAGAGCGCCTCGTGCATGGCGGCTGCGGTGTCCACGAGCCCCAGCGTGAACCATCCGATGGATCTGAGCCAGAAATTGGGGCTGCATCCGGTCGTCTGATCCGCCCAGTACATTTCACGGCTCTCGTCGAAGCCGTGGTAGTAGAGGCCGGTTTCCTTATCGCGCATGTTTTTCTCGACATTCTGAAACTGCTTGAAGCTGTCGGGGCAGCCCTGCATGTTGCGGAAGCGGGTCTCATATTCCATATAGAAGGGCTGCGCCATATAGAGACCGTCCAGCCAGACCTGATTCGGATAGACTTTCTTGTGCCAGAAATTGCCGGACGCGGTGCGGGGCATGGTGTCCAGCTGCGAGCGCACCAGATCAAGCGCCTTTTTGTATTTTTCTCTGCCCGTGTGGTCATAGAGGCGGAAGAGGTTTTTGGCCGGATTGATGTTGTCGAGGTTGTATTCCTGAACGGAGTAGGTGCGGATGGAGCCGTCCTCCTGGACGAAATAATCCGCGAAGGCCACGGCAAAATCCAGATAGCTTTTTTCGCCGGTAAACTCATACAGCGAGAGGACGGCGGCAATCATGCAGCCGTCGATATAGTTCCATGTGTTCGGGATGCCCTGACGGATGATTTCGATGTTCCACATGGGATGCTCGGCATCCGAGTGATCCAGGAGATAGCGGATATACTCTTCCAGCAGCTGATCGGTTTCCTGTCGGTTCATATGTCCTCCGTCGATCGTGAGAATTGATTGGATGGAATATATTTTACCATTGATTTGTGGTAAAATGATAGCGGTTTCTGTTTTTTTTTGAAATATTTGAGGGAAGTGAGATGGGCTTTTTTGATCGGCTGCACAAGGGAAATAAAAAAGAGAATTCCGAGGAGGAAAAGGCGCGGCGCCTGGAGGAGGAGCAGCAGGAGGCCGCCGAGAAACAGCGGAAGGAGCACGAGAAGCTGTCCTGGCCGAAGGTCAGACCGCTGTCGGCCGTGCGTGTGAAGGATGATCAAGGCAATGAGCGGCAGGCGGAGCCGCTGCAGGATCCGGTGCCCGAAAACCGAAAGGATGAGATCGGCCCGCTCGTTTTTCAGCCGAAGATGAACGGGGAGGCGATCCGTTTCCTGTCGGTTCAGGAACTGATTTTCCTGCTGACCACGATGGAGAGCTTTCATAAGGAAGCGCCCCTTGCGGATTTCGAGAGCAACCGGCGCATCGTGTACAATGAGATCATTTCCCGCCTGCGGGATGCCAGGCATATCTATGTCATTTTGGATCTGACGACGGGTTATCCGTTCCTTGATCACGGTTATGCGCTGGTTTATTCCGAGCGCGAGTATGCACACGCGGCGGCCAATGTCTATGCCGCGCAGTACCGGCGCGTCGTCATTCAGGGAGCCGGCGGTGAGAATGAGCCGACGGTGGGCAGTTTTTTTGAATTCCTCTATTATATGGGAGCGGAGCATCTGCTGCTGGACAACGGGTATTACGGCGCCCGGATCGACCGTTCGCAGATTGTTGCGCCGCCGAACGTGACCGGCACGGAGAAGATGCCGCCGGTCAATCCGCCGTTGAACTTTGCGCTGTGCGATTTTCTTTCGGAGGTGCGCTGGCCGGTGAAATATGACCGCAGGGATGCCATCCTGCACGAAAAGGAATCAAAAATGTGGTCGCTCATCCGCTCGTCGCACTTCATTGTGCCGATGCAGCAGGAGGGTCCGGTGGAACTGGTGGGGGACAAGCTGAAGCTGGGCAAGGATTCCAGACTCCGTTTCCCGATGGTGACGGGGCCGGACGGCAAGACGTATCTGCCGGTCTTTACCGATGGACCGGAGTTTTCGAAAAAGTATGCCAGGGAGGGGTGGAACGGTGCGGCCTTCCAGTGGAAGGATGTGTTGTCGCTGATTACGGAGCGCGACGGTGTGATCGTCAATCCGATGACGCATAAGGCGGTGCTCTCCAAGGAGCGGATCGCACAGATGGAGACTGCCGCGGCTTTGCAGAACGGCGGCATTCACCGCTGATGATCGCAGCCTAGAGCTTCCAGCCGCCGTTCAGTCCGATGATCTGCCCCGTGAGATAGCGCGGGGCGTCAAAGAGCAGAAGAGACATCGCGGCGACCTCCCCGGGCGTGCCGAAACGTCCGGCGGGGATTTCTTCCTGCAATTCCTCCAGTTCCTCAGCGGTCAGATGGCCCCGGTTCATGTCTGTGTCGATGACGCCGCAGGCGATGGCGTTAACCGGGATTCCGGAGGGCGCAAGCTCCAGTGCGAGGCTCTTCGTGAGAGCGTCGAGTCCGCCCTTTGCCGCACTGTAGGCTGATTCCATTGCCGCGCCGTGTGAACCCCAGACGGAAGAGATTGTCAGAATGCGCGCATTGCTGCTGCGAAGCAGGAGTGGGACCGCGTTTTTCAGGATATGAAAGGCACCGGAGAGATCCGTGCCGATGGTGCGCTCCCAGTCGGCATCGTTCGTGTCCTGCAGGAGGGAAAAGTGCGCGATCCCCGCGCAGTGAATGACTCCGTCCAGAGACGGGATGGGGCGGAATGCCTCGCGGACGGCAGCTGCGTCAGACACGTCAAAAACGAGCGGGGTGCAGGGAATCTCATAGCGTTCGGACAGTTCTGCGGCAAATTGCTGCAGCAGGGATTCACGGTGAGCACAGCCCACGTACAGGCGGCAGCCGCGTGCGGCAAATGCCTGTGCCACGGCCCGGCCGATGCCGCCGGTGGCTCCTGTGATGAGGACGGCGGACGAGCGCGTAGGGGATGTCTGGTTCATTGGATGCTCCTTATCGGGCGGTTGCAGGACGCCAATTTGCATTAGATGATGCCCACGGATTGCTCCGAGCATTCGCAACCCGCTGTGATGTCCGGAAAACGGGCATCTTGCTGCTTGCTCCTGTTCGGACGGGTCAAGTACTCATGCGGCGATTCATGCGAGCATGATCGCCTTATGAGTTTTTGCTCCTGGCATCATATTATATAATGTTATTATACCTGGGTCAAAAAGCTCACGCGGCTATAAAAAGAAAGGGGGAGACTATGCTTGATACCATGATTATCGGTGCGGGTCCTGCGGGATTGACGGCGGCGATCTATGCGGTGCGCGCGGGGCTTTCGCTCACCGTGATTGAAAAGAACCCGGTGTGCGGAGGCCAGGTGCTCAACACCTGGGAGGTGGATAATTATCCGGGTCTTCCCGGGATCGGCGGTTTCGAACTGGGCACAAAGTTTCATGAGCATGCGGAGAAGCTGGGCGTTTCCTTTACGGAGGCAACCGTGACCGGTCTTGGTTTCGAGAAGACGGATGGAAAAAATGCCTTCACCGCCGAATTGGATGACGGGCAGCGCCTCACGGCAAAAAGCGTGATTCTGGCGACGGGCGCATCTCATGCCAAACTTGGCGTGCCGGGAGAGGAAGCGCTCTCCGGCAGAGGCGTGTCCTATTGCGCGACCTGCGACGGCGGCTTTTTCCGCGGTCAGGAAGCCGTGGTTGTCGGGGGCGGCGACGTTGCGGTTGAGGACGCCATCTATCTGGCGCGTCTGTGCAAAAAGGTTACGCTCATCCACCGGCGCGATGAGCTGCGTGCGACCCGTGTGCTTCAGGAGGAGCTGCTTGCTCTGGAAAACGTGGAGGTGCGGTGGGATACCGTCATTAAGGAAATTCAGGGACAGGATCGCGTCACGGCGGTTCTTGCGGAAAATGTGAAAAGCGGGGAAAAGTCTGTACTGGAGACCAATGCCGTGTTTGTGGCGGTGGGAATCAGGCCGGATACGGCGCTGGCGGCAGAGCTGGTGCAGGTGGACGGAAACGGATACATTTCTGCCGGAGAGGACGGCGCGACATCTCTGCCGGGGCTTTTCGTCGCCGGTGACGCGCGAAAGAAGCGGCTGCGCCAGATCGTGACGGCGGTGGCGGACGGCGCAAATGCGGCCACGGCGGTGCAGGACTACCTTCGCGAACAGTAAAGGATTCGCATTGTTCCTGCTTCGCGGGTTCGGCTCAAACCAGCCATTGCTTGCGAGCGAGCTCGCGCGCTGACTGGTTTGAGCCGACAGCGAATAGTAACAATTTGTTAATAATTAACGAAATCCCGCTTGACAAATGTAAAAATTCCGCGTATAGTTGTTCTCAGATCGCAACAAATTGTAACAAAATCTTAACATATGAGAATATGAAAAAGATGATGAGAACAAAACTTCATACCGCAGCAGCCTGTGTACTCGCCGCCACGTTGTTCCTTACGGATGGCGCGAGTGTTTTTGCCGCTTCTGATAAGGTGACGTCCGTCCTGCCTTCCGCGGGCGCGAATTACGCGCTTGCCAGCGACCAGGTTTCTCTTTCCACCCTGCAGGGGACGGAGGGGATGAATGAGGCGGCGATGGCACAGTATGCGACGACTCTTCCGGAGGGGACCAAGTTAAAGAACATCAAGGACGCGCCGGTTGCCATGGCGTCGAGCGTCGGAGATGCGATTTTAAAGGATATTCAGGCGGCGACGGGTGCGAAGACGCTCTCTGAGATCGCTTCGCAGCAGGAATCCGCAGACGCGGGCATGACCACAAAGGAGCAGGATGAAGCGCTGTTCCGCACCCTGGTCATCGCGGACGTCAACAGCAACAGTTATGTCAATGTCCGCAGCGGCCCCGGCGAAGATAATGAGATTCTCGGTAAGCTCTACGACAATTCTGTCGGTACATTCATTTCAGAGGAAAACGGCTGGTACAAGATTCAGTCCGGTTCGGTAACAGGTTATGTGAAGGGCGAGTTCTGCGTGACCGGTGAGGCGGCGATCGATCTGGCACGTGAGGTCGGCAAGCGCATCGCGACCGTCACGACGACGACGCTGAAGGTTCGCAAGGACCCCAGTCTGGAAGCAGAGGTTCTTGGTCTGGTGCCGATCGATGAAGAACTGATCGTCAAGGATGAGCTCGACGGCTGGGTCATGGTCGATATCGAAGAAGGTCAGGGCTATGTCTCTTCCGAATATGTGAGACTTTCCACGGAATTCGTCAAGGCGGAGTCCAAGGAAGAGGAGGAAGCGCGTCTGGCCAAGGAGCGTGCGGCGAGAGCGGCGGCAAATGCCGCGGCAAAGAAGGGCACGAAGAGCAGCTCCAGCGGAAAGATCAAGAGCGCGATTTCCTACACGACTGAGTCCAGCTCCATCGGACAGGCGGTTGCAAACTTTGCACAGCAGTTTGTCGGTAATCCGTATGTGTACGGCGGCACGAGCCTTACCAACGGTGCTGACTGTTCCGGATTCGTCATGAGCGTCTACGCCAACTTCGGTGTGAGCCTGCCTCATTCTTCGGCAGCGGATCGCACGCAGGGCGCGGCGGTCGACGGTCTGGCCAATGCACAGCCCGGAGATCTGGTCTGCTACTCCGGCCACGTGGCGATTTATATCGGCGGCGGCAAGATCGTGCATGCTTCCACTTCGAAGACCGGCATCATCATCTCCGACGTGGGTTACAGAGCTCCTCTGGCGGTACGGAGAATCTTCTGATAAAGGCTTTCGAATGTCCGACACCCCTTGCGGCATTTGCCGCGGGGGGTGTTTTGTGATATAGTGGAGAAGAGAGCGGCGGACGCGATGTCCGCCCGGGAAAAGGAGGCGTCTATGCAGTTTATTATAACGGGCAGAAACATTGATATTACACCTGGTCTCCGCGGAGCGGTGGAGGACAAGATCGGTCGGCTGGAAAAGTATTTCGCGCCGGACACGGTTGTCAACGTAACCCTTTCGGTGGACAAGGATCGTCATAAAATCGAAGTCACCATACCGGTCAAGGGCAGCATCATCCGTTCCGAGCAGGTGTCAAACGACATGTATGTCTCCATCGATCTGGCACAGGAAATCATCGAGCGGCAGCTCAAGAAATACAAATCCAAACTGATCGACAAGCACCAGCAGGCAGCGACGAATTTCAAGAAGGAATACATCGAGAACGAGTATTTCGATGAGGAGGAGATCCGGATCGAGCGCGTCAAGAAATTTGACATCAAGCCGATGTATCCCGAGGATGCGGCCGTCCAGATGGAGCTGCTGGGACATAGCTTTTACATCTTTGTCAATGCGGACACGAACCAGACCAATGTGATTTACAAGCGCAGGGGCGGATCATACGGTCTGATTGAGCCGGAGGACTGAAGCAGTACGAAGGATCCGTACAGGAATGAAATACGTGTATTCGTGCATGAAAAGAAGCGCCTTACCGGCGCTTCTTTTTTGCGTTTTCCTGATCACAGCACCAGTCCGTCGCCGGATGTCCGGTTTGCACGGGCAGAATTCATCTATCACTTAGCAGGCGGTGCGTCCTCCTGCGGCATCTTTTTATTCAGCATCCAGAAGGCAAAGCCGAGGGCCGGAAAGAAGGTGATGAAATAGGCCATGGGCTGCGCCTCCTCGATGCCTGAGAGTCCCCGCGCGTAAGAGAGAATCAGCAGGATCGGGATGAAGAAGATTCCACTGCGAAGCGCGGAAAGAAGGGAGGCTCCCAGCTTCTGCCCGGTGCTTTGCAGAAGCATCTCCGTGACCATGGACGGAGGCAGGAAGAGGAGAGCGGCACATTGGAGCCTGAGGGCTCTCGTTCCGATCTCCACCACGGTCGGATCGTCACGGAAAATCCCGATCACATTGCCGGAGAAGATGGTAACGGTAATCAGCACGACGGACATGAGCAGTTCCGAGGCGATGATGGTGAATTTGTACCCCTGACGCACGCGCGAGTATCTGCCGGCGCCGTAGTTGAATCCGCTGACCGGCTGAAATCCCTGGCCGATCCCAAGCGCGACGGAGAAGATGAAGAAGGACACGCGGCTGACGATGCTCATGGCAGCGAGCGCCTCGTCACCGTAGGGGTGCGTCTCCCAGTTCAGGATGATCGTTGCGATGCTGCTTAAGGACTGCCGCAGGAGACTGGGAAGACCGGTCGCGCAGATATTGCCGATGGCGGGAAGCGACGTCATGAAATTGCGGAGGGAGAGTCTGGTGGTCGTTTTGCCGCGCAGGAACATGGAGATCAGGATGCAGAAGCTCGTGATCTGAGACAGACAGGTGGAGAGACCGGCGCCGGCGATGCCCATGTGCAGGCCGAACATGAAAATGGGATCTCCGATGATGTTCAGGATGCCGCCGGTCATCAGGCCGATCATGCCGAATGCGGCTTTCCCTTCATAGCGCAGGATGTTGTTGAGAGTGAAGCTCGCGGTCATGAAAGGCGCGGCGAACAGGATATACCGGATGTAGGTTCTGGCGTAGGGGAGAATGGTTTCCGTGCTTCCCAGAAAACGGATCAGGGGATCGGTGATCAGAAGGGAGATAAGCGCAAGAAACACACCCATAAACAGGGCACAGAAGAAGGCGGTGGAAGCGGTTCTGCTGGCCTTGTCCGGTTCCTTGGCGCCGAGCTCGCGGGAGACAATGCTGCCGCCGCCCTGTCCGAACATGAAGCCCACGGACTGGAGGATGGCCATGTATCCGAACACCACGCCGACCGCGCCGGAGGCGGATGTGCCGAGCTGTCCGACGAAGGCGGTATCGACGAGGTTGTAGATGTTGGTGACCAGCATGGAAAGGACGGTCGGCACCGACAGCTGCAGGATCAGACGCGGCACCGGTGTCCCGGTCATTTTTCTGTATTGTTCGGCCTGAGATTGATTCATGGGCTTATTATAACACGGGGAGACACTTTATACTATTCGCAGAACCCACCCGCATTCGCACACGGTCTCGCTGCAATCTTTTCCGCAACGATTGGGTATCATAACGAATGGTACCCATTGAATCACGTACCCTTTCTGTGATAGAATCTTAAGTTGGAATCAATCAATCAGTCTCAATTTTTCGGAGGATCATATGGCTAAAAAGGTAGTACTTGCAGGTGCTTGTCGGACCGCGATCGGTACGATGGGCGGGTCACTTTCAACCATTCCGGTGGCTGATCTTGGGGCGATAGTCATCAAAGAGGCGCTTTCCCGCGCGGGTGTTGCGCCGGACCAGGTGGATCACGTCTATATGGGATGTGTCATCCAGGCCGGGCAGGGACAGAATGTTGCGCGTCAGGCGTCCATCAAGGCAGGCCTTCCGGTGGAAGTGCCGGCAGTTACGACCAATGTGGTCTGCGGCTCCGGCCTCAACTGCGTGAATCAGGCGGCACAGATGATTCTCGCGGGCGACGCGGATATCGTGGTTGCGGGCGGTATGGAAAACATGTCCATGGCTCCCTACGCCATCCCGCAGGGTCGTTACGGCTACCGCATGACCTGGCCGAGCCAGAGTCAGGGCGCGCTCGTCGACACGATGGTCAAGGATGCCCTCTGGGATGCCTTCAATGACTACCACATGATCAAGACAGCGGACAACATCTGCGAGGAGTGGAAGCTGACCCGCGAGGAACTGGATGAGTTTGCCTTAAAGAGCCAGCAGAAGTGCGAGGCGGCTCAGAAGAGCGGCGCATTCAAAAAGGAGATCGTGCCGGTCGAGATCAAGAAGAAGAAGGAGACGGTGATTTTTGATACGGATGAGGGTCCCCGCGCAGGGATGACCATGGAAGCGCTGCAGAAGCTGCGCCCCATCAATCCGAACGGATTTGTCACGGCAGGTAATGCTTCCGGCATCAACGACGGCGCTGCCGCGCTGGTCGTGATGAGCGAGGACAAGGCGAAGGAGCTCGGTGTCAAGCCAATGGCGACCTTTGTCGCCGGTGCGCTCGCTGGCGTCCGCCCCGAGGTGATGGGAATCGGCCCGGTTGCCGCCACAAAGAAGGTCATGGCCAAGGCCGGCCTGAAAATTGAGGATTTCGACATCATCGAGGCGAATGAGGCTTTTGCCGCGCAGTCCGTTGCGGTCGGCAAGGATCTCGGCATCGATGTCGACAAGCAGCTCAATCCGAACGGCGGCGCGATTGCGCTGGGCCATCCGGTCGGCGCGTCCGGTGCCCGTATCCTCGTGACGCTGTTGCATGAGATGGAGGCAAAGGGTGCAAAGAGAGGCCTCGCCACCCTGTGCATCGGCGGCGGCATGGGCTGTGCAACCGTTGTGGAGAGAGAGTAACACAGGGGCATCCTGTGAGCGGATCACAATCAAACTGGAGGTGAATCTATGGCATTAGTGAATTATGAGACCAAAGAAGCGGTCGGCATCATCACGATCAACCGTCCCGAAGCATTGAACGCGCTGAATTCCGCGGTGCTTGACGAGCTGAACGCGGTGCTTGACGGCGTCAATCAGGCGGAAATCCGCTGCCTGATTCTCACCGGCGCCGGCGAAAAGAGCTTCGTCGCCGGAGCGGACATCGGCGAGATGAGCACGCTTTCCAAGGCGGAGGGTGAGGCGTTCGGCAAGAAGGGCAACGACCTGTTCCGTAAGCTGGAGACCTTCCCGATTCCCGTGATCGCCGCGGTCAACGGATTTGCGCTGGGCGGCGGTTGCGAGATCGCGATGAGCTGTGATTTCCGCATCGCTTCCGAGACGGCCATGTTCGGTCAGCCTGAGGTGGGACTGGGCATCACGCCCGGATTTGGCGGGACGCAGCGCCTTGCGCGCCTGATCGGCCCCGGCATGGCAAAGCAGCTGATTTACACCGCCCGCAACATCAAGGCGGATGAGGCCCTGCGCGTGGGTCTGGTGAACCAGATCGTCCCGCTCGAGGAGCTGATCCCCACGGCGGAGAAGCTGGCGTCCACCATTGCAAAGAATGCACCGATCGCGGTGCGCGCATGCAAAAAGGCTATCAATGAGGGCCTTGAGCTGGATATGGACGCTGCGGTCGCACTCGAGGAGAAGATTTTCGGCGACTGCTTCGAGACAGAGGATCAGCGCGAAGGAATGGCTAATTTCCTGCGCAAGAAGGATGATCCCGAAAAGAAAAAGGTAGTGGATTTCAAAAACAGATAAACGCATATCGAAAGGAGGAAACGGACATGAAGGTAGCGGTTATCGGTGCAGGTACCATGGGAAGCGGTATTGCCCAGACTTTTGCACAGGCGGACAGCGTGGAAAAGGTCTATCTGTGCGACATCAAGACGGAGTTTGCCGAGGGCGGCTTCGCCAAAATCAAGAAGGGCTTTGATAAGCGTATCGCCAAGGGCAAGATGGAGCAGGCAGATGCGGACAAGATCCTTGCCAAAATCCAGACAGGCCTGAATGACATCTGCGCGGATGCGGATCTGGTCGTCGAGGCGGCGCTTGAGGTCATGGATATCAAAAAGAATCTGTTCAAGGAGCTCGAGGAGAATATCGTCAAAAACGAGAACTGCATCTTTGCATCCAACACGTCGAGCCTGTCGATCACGGAGATCGGCGCCGGCCTGAAGAAGCCTGTCATCGGCATGCACTTCTTCAATCCCGCCCCGGTCATGAAGCTGATCGAGGTGATCCAGGGAGCCAACACACCGGATGAGACGGTGGCACAGGTGAAGAAGATTTCTGAGGATCTCGGCAAGACGCCCGTGCAGGTCAACGAGGCTGCGGGCTTTGTCGTGAACCGCATTCTTGTTCCGATGATCAACGAGGGCATCTTCGTGTATTCCGAAGGTGTGTCCGACATTGCCGGCATCGACACCGCCATGAAGCTGGGCTGCAATCACCCGATGGGACCGTTGGAACTGGGTGATTACATCGGCCTGGATATTGTGCTGGCAATCATGGATGTGCTCTACAAGGAGACCGGCGATTCCAAGTATCGTGCGTGCCCGCTGCTTCGCAAGATGGTGCGCGGCGGCAAGCTGGGCGTGAAGACCGGTATCGGTTTCTACAACTATGCGGATGGCGGCAAGGTTCCGACCGATCAGGCCGGTTAAGGAAAAGCTGAAACAGATAACAGAAAGGGGAAAACATGGATTTTCAGTTAGATGCAAAACATGAAATGGCGCGTTCCCTGTTCAAGGAATTTGCCGAAAAGGAAGTAAAGCCGCGCGCAATTGAGGTTGACGAGACCGAGGAATTCCCGCGCGACACGGTCGAAAAGATGCAGAAGTACGGCTTTATGGGCATTCCGATCCCGAAGGAATACGGCGGACAGGGATGCGATCCGCTGACCTACGTGATGTGTGTGGAGGAGCTTTCCAAGGTCTGTGCGACGACCGGCGTTATCGTCAGTGCACACACATCTCTGTGCTGCGATCCGATCATGACTTACGGCACAGAGGAACAGAAGCAGAAATACCTCGTCCCCCTGGCCAAGGGCGAGCTGCTCGGCGCGTTCGGCCTGACCGAGCCGATGGCGGGCACGGATGCGCAGGGCGTTCAGACGCGTGCGGTGCTCACCGACGACGGCAAGGAGTGGGTGCTCAACGGCTCCAAGTGCTTTATCACCAACGGTAAGGAGGCGGACATCTACATTATCTTTGCCTACACGGATATCGTGGAGGACAAGAAGGGCCGCAAGCAGAAGAAATTCTCGGCGTTCATTGTCGAAAAGGGCGCGCCCGGCTTCTCCTTCGGCACCAAGGAAAACAAGATGGGTATCCGCGGATCCTCCACCTATGAGCTGATCTTCCAGGATTGCAAGATCCCTGCGGAAAATCTTCTCGGTGCGCGCGGAAAGGGCTTCCCGATCGCCATGCACACCCTTGACGGCGGCCGTATCGGTATCGCGGCTCAGGCGCTCGGCATCGCCGAGGGTGCTCTGGATCGTGCGATCGAATACACCAAGGAGCGCAAGCAGTTTGGCCGCACGATCGCGCAGCAGCAGAACACCCAGTTCCAGCTGGCCAACATGGCGACGCAGTGCGAGGCAGCCAAGCTTCTCGTCTATGCGGCGGCAGAGGCCAAACGGACAAAGGATTACTATGGCGTTGAGGCGGCAAAGGCCAAGCTCTTCGCTGCAGAGACGGCCATGGAGGTCACAACCAAAGCAGTGCAGCTCTTCGGCGGCTACGGATATATCCGTGAGTATGAGGTGGAGCGCATGATGCGCGATGCCAAGATCACCGAGATCTATGAAGGCACGAGCGAAGTGCAGCGTATGGTTATTTCCGGTGCATTGTTGAAGTGAGCGCTGAACACCCGGCGAGACAGATCTTCCATATCAAGGAGGGAAAGAATAAATGAAAGTTGTAGTATGTATCAAACAGGTTCCCGACACCAAGGGCGGCGTGAAGTTTAAGCCCGACGGGACTTTGGACAGAGGCGCCATGCTGGCTATCATGAATCCGGACGATAAGGCCGGTCTGGAGGCAGCGCTGCGCTTAAAGGATCAGTATGGTGCCGAGGTCACGGTTGTGACGATGGGTCTTCCCAAGGCGGACGCGGTTCTGCGCGAAGCGATGGCCATGGGTGCCGACAAGGCGGTGCTGATCACCGATCGTGTGCTCGGCGGCGCGGACACATGGGCGACCAGCTCCACGATTGCCGGCGCGTTGCGCAACCTGGAGTATGACCTGATTATCACCGGCCGTCAGGCGATTGACGGCGACACGGCGCAGGTCGGACCTCAGATTTCCGAGCATCTGCACATTCCGGTCATCTCCTACGCCGAGGAGATCAAGGTTGACGAAAAGGCAAAGACCGTCGAGGTCAAGCGCCAGTTTGAGGATCGTTATCACATCGTGAAGGCGAAGATGCCGTGCCTGATCACGGCGCTTTCCGAGCTGAATGATCCCCGTTATATGACTCCCGGCGGTATTTTCGATGCCTTCGACAAGGATGTGACGGTCTGGGGACGCAACGATCTCAAGGACGTCGACGATTCCAACATCGGTTTGAAGGGATCACCCACGCAGATCGCCAAGGCATCCGACAAGGTCAAGAAGGGCGCCGGCGAGAAGGTGGTGCCGGAGTCCGATGAGGCCGCGGCAGATTATATTCTCGGAAAACTGCAGGAAAAGAAGGTTGTATAAGGAGGGTTCTGAACAATGGCATTGGAAGATTACAAGGGCGTATTTATTTTTGCGCAGCAGGTTGACGGCGAGCTCTCCAATATCGCCTTAGAGCTCCTGGGCAAGGCAAAGGATCTGGCAAATGATCTCGATGAAAAGAAGGTGACAGCGGTTCTGCTGGGAGACGGCATCCAGGGTCTTTGCGACAAGCTTGCCGAGTACGGCGCGGATCGCGTGATTGTGGTGGACGATCCGGCTTTGAAGGATTATCGCACGGAGCCCTACACGCATGCACTGGCTTCCGTCATCAATGAGTACAAGCCGGAGATTCTGCTGGTCGGCGCGACGGCTATCGGCCGTGATCTCGGACCGCGCGTGTCGAGCCGCGTTCATACGGGACTGACGGCTGACTGCACGCAGCTGGATATCGGCGACTTCCCGCTGGTGCCGGTGGAAGGACAGGAGCAGAAGCATAAGCAGCTGCTGATGACCCGTCCCGCATTCGGCGGCAACACGATCGCGACGATCGCCTGCCCGGAGTTCCGCCCGCAGATGGCGACGGTCCGCCCCGGCGTGATGCAGAAGATTGCTCCGAATAAGGGCGCAAAGGCCGAAATTGTCAGCTATAATCCCGGCTTTGAGGAAAACAACTGCTACACAGAGATCGTGAAGATCGTGAAGGAAATTTCCGAGATCGAGGATATCCAGGATGCGAAGATTCTTGTGTCCGGCGGCCGCGGTGTCGGCAGCCCGGAGAATTTCAAGATTCTTGAGGATCTCGCCAAGGTTCTTCACGGAACGGTCAGCTGCTCCCGTGCGGTTGTTGATTCCGGCTGGAAGCCCAAGGACATGCAGGTCGGACAGACCGGCAAAACGGTTCGCCCGCATGTGTATTTCGCAATCGGCATCTCCGGTGCGATTCAGCATGTCGCCGGTATGGAGGAATCGGATATCATCGTTGCGATCAACAAGGATGAGAACGCTCCGATTTTTGACGTGGCGGATTACGGTGTTGTGGGCGATCTGAACAAGGTTGTACCGCTGCTGACCAAGAAGCTGGAAGCGGCGCTGGCTCAGTAAGACAGATCCGCACCGGTCAACCGCCGGGACAAAAAGGGCGCATCACCGGTCAGAGATCGACAGAGACAGAGAAAGACCCTCGGGACAATCCCGAGGGTCTTGTTTTGTGTTTTATGCGTCGGCGGCGGAAGATCCGCTAAGGTGCCGGTTCCGTAATCGAACGTTTACGGCCAGTTTACATAGGATCCGTTCAGGCACACGCCTGCATACCCTTTTGCGGTCATCACTGCACGGTCGGAATCGGAAATCTTGACGACGTTGGCGTTTTTACTTGCCGTGTTGACGGTGAAGTAGTTTTTCTTGTTCTGCTGGACAATGCCGCCAAGTGTGAGCTTCGGCATCTTTCCGGAGCCGTCCGAGATGGAGAAGGAGGCAAGGGCTGTGCCTGCTGCGTCATAGAGCATGGCAACCGTGTCGTCGCGCGTCAGGGAGATGGTGCCGTTCTTCCCGCCGGCAAGAGGAGCCGCGACGGATTTGGATACGGTCGTTTTGGCGGGAACGGCGGCCTGACCGGATGCGGGCTGCACATAGACCTCAACGGTAGCGTAACGCTCGGCATCCTGTGTGATGTCGTGATTCAGTCTGGAATTGTCGAGGTAGAAGTAGAAAAAGACGTTGGTTTTGGCTTCGTCTGCCCCGATGTGAATGGTGATTTCCTCCGTGCCGGCGTTCATGGAGCATTCGCACCAGGTGTTTTTGCTGGTTTCTCCTGTGGTGTAGTAGGAGTAAGGGAAGCGGGCAAACATGGTCAGCTTTGCGGACTCACCGGCCTTGATACGCACCACGTGATCACTTATGTCGAAATAGCTTGCGTAACCGTCCTCCCAGCGATCGTCGTTGGTGACCTCCGGCTCTGCCTGTGCGATAAGGGCATTGGCGGGTGAAAACGCCAGCAATGCGGAAAGTGCCGTTGCGAGCACACGTGTCATGCTGCTATGTAATGAATTCTTCATAGTAAGCCTCCTTCAATTGGTGGGTTTCGATGATCCTATTATCGTACATGTGCCCGGATTCGTCAAATGAAAAACCGTTCCCGGCTTACTGTTTACCAAAATGAAAAACCGTATTCGTCATTATGCACAAATAATCGGAAGAATTCTCTCAAATGACTGGAATTTTTTTACAAAAAGGAATAAAATAATGATGTATTTTTTGTCATTTGCATTTGTTTTTCATAACGGGAGGTAGTATGGGTAGCAACATGCTGGCAATGATCCTTGCGGGAGGCCGCGGAAGCCGCCTGCACGAGTTGACAAACCGCGTCGCCAAGCCGGCGGTGGCCTATGGCGGCAAGTATAAGATTGTCGATTTTCCGCTTTCCAACTGTGCCAATTCCGGCATCGATGTCGTCGGTGTGCTCACGCAGTATGAATCCGTGCTGCTCAACAGTTATGTTGCCGCCGGCACACGCTGGGGACTGGACACCAAGGACAGCGGCGTCTTTGTGCTGACCCCCCGGGAGAAGGCGGACACCGGCCTGGACGTCTACCGCGGCACCGCGGATGCTATTTCCCAGAACATCGATTTCATCGACACCTATGATCCGGAGTATCTCCTGGTTCTTTCCGGTGACCACATCTATAAGATGAATTACGCCAAGATGCTTGAGTTTCATCAGGAGCACAACGCGGATGCGACCATTGCAGTCATTGGTGTGCCGATGAAGGAAGCGAGCCGCTTCGGCATCATGAACACGGACGGCAACGGCAAGATCGTGGAATTCGAGGAGAAGCCCAAAAAGCCGAAGTCCAATCTCGCGTCGATGGGTATCTACATCTTCAACTGGAAGCTGATGCGCAAGATGCTGTTAAAGGATATGAAGGATCCGAATTCCAGCCATGATTTCGGCAAGGATTTCATTCCGGTCATGCTGAATGAGGGCAGGACGCTCTGCGCATGGGAATTCAAGGGTTATTGGAAGGATGTCGGCACGATCGATTCCCTTTGGGAAGCCAACATGGACCTGCTGGACGACAACAATGCCCTGAATCTGAACGATCCGACCTGGCGCATATACACGGAGGATGCCGCGGTGGTGCCGCAGTACATCGGACCGGATGCGAAGATCAAGCGCGCCTACATCACCCAGGGTGTTGAGGTGGAAGGATCGGTGACCAATTCGGTGCTGTTTACCAACGTGCATATCGGCAAGGGGGCAAAGATTGTTGATTCCGTGCTGATGCCCGGCGCAACCGTGGAGGATGGGGCAACCGTTACCCGCGCCCTGGTTGCGGACGGCGTGCATATCGGCAAGGGCGTCACAGTCGGAAAGAAAAACAGCGAGAACATTCTTCTGGTTGCGGAAGATGTCAAGGGTAAGGAGGACTGAGCCATGGCGAACAAAGCATTTGGTGTGATCACATCAGCGGGCGGCAATTTCCATGTAGAAGGGCTGCATGACTATCGTCCGATCGGCGCATTCTCCTTTCTGGGCAGATACCGCGTGATCGATTTCCCGATCTCCAACATGAGCAATTCCGGCATTGACCAGATTCAGGTTTATGTCTCGTCGCGTCCGCGCTCCATCGCGGAGCATATCGGCACGGGACGTCATTACAACATCAATTCCAAGCGCGGCAAGCTGCAGCTGTTGTTCACGCAGATCAACAATCCTCAGTCGATCTACAACAACAACATCGCCGGTTTCTATGAAAACATGGAGATCATTGAGCGTATGCATCTGCCCTATGTGGTCATCGCGCCCAGCTATATGGTCTACAAGCAGGATTATAGCAGGCTTCTGGATGAGCATGTGGAGAGCGCCGCGGACGTGACTCTGCTTTACCACCGTGTGAGCGATGCGCGCGATGCCTACATCGGCTGCAGCGTGCTCAATCTGAACAAGCAGAAGGGCGTGCTGTCCGTCACGCAGAATATGGGCACAGCCAAGGAAAAGAACATCTTTATGGACACCTATGTAATGTCGCGGGATATGTTCATCGACCTGGTGAATCAGGCACGTGCCCAGTCTTCCGCCTACACGCTGACGGACATTGTCTCCGTCAAATGCGATGAGCTGGATGTGCGCGGTGTGGCGCACCGGGGGACCTTTGCGGCAATTTCCAGTCTGAACGACTACTACAATGCCAACCTCGGGCTGTTAGATCTGGATCGTGCGGACGATCTGTTCCGGTCCAACTGGCCGATCTACACGCGCACGACCAATGCCTGCCCGACCAAGTATTTTGACACGGCCAATGTCAAAAAATCCATGATCGCCAACGGATGCCTGATCGAGGGCACGGTGGAAAACTCCATCATCGGCCGTGATGTGCACATCCGCAAGGGCGCTGTGGTCCGGGATTCCATCGTGCTTGCTTACTCCGATATCGGTGAGGGTGTAACCATCGAAAAGACAGTCGTGGATAAATGGGCCAAAATTATCCATGCCGGCGATATCCGGGGCACGGAGGAGCATCCCGGCTATGTCAGGAGGAATGACCGGATCTGACGGCTTTAATGTCTGCTCAGCGCGGCGGAGATGGATTCTTCGTAGGGCGCGCGAAGGATGCCGACCGGCGTTACAATGGCAGTGATCAGCTTGTGATCCGTGACGTCAAATGCCGGGTTGTAGACGGTAAAGTGTTCGTTATCCGGCGCCATGCGGTTTTTGTACCACAGGTCGGTCACTTCGGTTGCGTCCCGTTCTTCGATAACGATCTTTGAGCCGTCCGGCGTCCCGGGATCCAGTGTCGTCAGCGGCGCACAGACATAAAATGGAATATGGTAATGCTTCGCCAGAATGGCTACGGCACTTGTGCCGATCTTATTGGCGGTATCTCCGTTGGCTGCGACTCTGTCGCAGCCAACAAATATTTCACGGATTTTTCCGGCTTTCATCAGCGCTGAGGACATATTGTCACACAACAGCGTTGTCTCAATCCCGGCTTCCGAGAGCTCCAGCGCCGTGAGGCGGGCTCCCTGCAGAAGGGGTCTTGTCTCGTCACAGTACACATGCAGATGCAGTCCTTTTTCGTGACCGCGGTAGATGGGGGCGGTTGCTGTTCCGTAGCGGACAGTGGCAAGCCGGCCGGCGTTGCAGTGCGTCAGAATCCCGTCTCCGTCGTGGATGAGGGACAGGCCGTATTCTCCGATGCTCCTGCAGGCGTTGATGTCCTCGTCGCGAATGGCGGTCGCTTCCCTGAGCATGGCTTCCAGCACGTGCGTGCGCAGACGGGAAAAACCGTCTGTGTTGTTTTTGGCTTTCCCTGTGGGCGTTTCGGCTTCCAGCGCAGTCTGTGCGCACCGTTTCATGCGCTGCAGTGCCCAGGAGAGGTTGACGGCGGTCGGACGGGAGGCGTTCAGATAGGCTGCCTGTCTGTCCAGCTCTTCTGCGAACCCGGCGTGATCGGCAGCGCCGCTCTTTTTCATCAGCAGGTAGAGAGCAAAAGCTGCCGTCACGCCGATGGCCGGTGCCCCGCGCACCCTGAGGCGTTTGATGGCATCGTAGATCTCCTCCGCCGTCTCAAGAAACAGGATTTCCGTTCGGCCCGGCAACAGTGTCTGGTCGATAATTTCGATGCGATCCTTCGCATCGTTCAGGGCGACCGTGTCGGGAACGGGGTGCGTCGAAATCATAAAAACCTCCTCGTGATGAGATAATGATTCATTGATGGTTTGCTTTTCGTCATATTGCACAAAAAAAATACGATTTCTGCTTGTTTTTCTTGTGAATATTGTTATAATAGACAAACAGGGGTCAAATTCCCCCTGTCACTTATATACAAAAGCAGCGGAAAAGTCAACCAACTAAGGAGGAAAGAGAATGAAAGCATTTCTCCAGAACACCTGGAAACACAGGGCTCATGTCGTTATGGCATTGCCGGTGTTTCTGATCCTGTTCTTCATTATGTACGTGCCGATGGCCGGTCTTGTCATGGCTTTCAAAAAGTATGACATGACGCTTGGTATCTGGAAGAGCCCGTGGAACGGACTTGAAAATTTCAAGTTCCTGATTGCCTCCAAGGCTTCGTTCATCAGCATCACACGTAACACGATTCTCTACTATCTGCTCTTTACCGCTGTGGGTACTTTCCTTAATGTTGTGCTCGCGATCGCAATCGATCAGCTCATCCTCAAGCGCATGGCGAAGACCATGCAGACCCTGATGATCATTCCGGTTTTCATCTCCTATGCGGCGGTGCAGTTTATCGTCTACGCCTTCATCTCCACGGACACCGGTATTCTGAACAAGTCCCTCGGAATGGGTATCCGCTTCTACTCTACAGCAGAGCTTTGGCCCTGGATTCTGCTGATTGTCAAGATCTGGAAGGACACGGGTTACGGCTCCGTTCTGTATATGTCCGTTCTGTCCGGTATCGATTCTTCGCTCTATGAAGCGGCGGAGATCGACGGCGCCAACAAGTGGCAGCAAATCCGGCACATCACGATTCCTTCTCTGATCCCGATGGTCACGGTCATGCTGCTGTTGTCCGTCGGTAATGTCATGCACTCCGACACCGGTCTGTTCTATCAGGTCACGCGAAATAACGGTGCCCTGTACGGTACAACGCAGGTTATTGATGCCTACGTGCTGAACGCGATCTTCAAGAACTCCAACTTCGGCTTCACGGCTGCCACCTCCTTCTTCCAGTCGGTTGTGGGTCTGCTTCTGATGCTGTTTTCTAACTGGCTGGTCAAGAAGATCGAGCCGGAAAACGCACTGTTTTAAGAGAGGGAGGATAAGAAAATGGCTAAAGGAAATAACCTGGATCTCGCGCCCTCCAAAAGAGAAAGATTCGGCGTCGGTCAGTTTATTCTGGCTGTGGTGCTGCTTGCATTTACCCTGTTCTGCGCCATGCCTGTGGTGCTGGTGTTTGTGGCGGCGTTTACGGATGAAAAATACATCACCCAGCACGGTTTTTCGTTCCTGCCGAGAGCCTTCTCCATGGTCGGCTTCAATTCGGTGCTCCGTTACGGCTCTCAGCTGGCTCAGTCCTATCTGGTGACCATTTTCATCACGGTTTTCGGCACTTTCCTGGGACTGCTCGTGATGAGCATGTATGCCTATTCCATCAGCCGTAAGGAGTTTGCACTGTCGAAATTCCTGTCCATCTACCTGCTGATCCCGATGCTTTTCAACGGCGGTATGCTGGCGGGCTACATCATCTTCACCGGCTACTATCATCTCAAGGACAGCCTGTGGCTGCTGATTCTGCCGATGTGTGTGACGACGATGAACGTGATCATTCTCCGCACCTATATTGTCAACAGCATCCCGGGCGAACTGATGGAAGCGGCCAAGATTGACGGTGCGGGTGAGTATCGCACCTTCTTCCAGATCACGCTTCCGCTGCTCAAGCCTTCCCTGGCGGCAGTCGGATTCATGATGGCGACAGCCTACTGGAATGACTGGCAGAACGCACTGCTTTACATCACCACGGATTCCAAGAAACCGTTGCAGCTGTTACTGATCAATATTCAGAAATCCATCGAGTTCCTGCTGAACAATTCCAACGTCCCCGCGAGTGCCCGTGCGGCCATGGGAGGCACGATTCCGCAGTACTCCGCAACGATGGCCACTGTGGTGGTTGTTATCGCGCCGATCATGGTGGTATACCCGTTCTTCCAGAAGTATTTCATTAAGGGCTTGACGGTTGGCTCGGTTAAGGGGTAAAATACTGTTTTGGTTGTAAGGGCGCGTGCCTTTTCAACATAGTAACCATCAACTCTATACAAGGGAGGAGAAGAGAAATGGTAAACATGAAAAAGCTTTTGTCTCTTGGCCTTGTGTCAGCGATGTCTCTGAGCATTCTGGCCGGCTGCGGTGAGACCGCTCCGGCTGCGACAGCAGACACCCAGACACAGACCGAAACCAAGACGGAGGAGCAGCCTGCCGCCGAGACCAAGACGGAAGAGGCTCCTGCTGCCGACACGACAGCTGAGGCTCCTGCAGCTTCTGCTGATGCGACGACGATCAATGTGTATCGCTGCACGTTCAACCTTGCAAATCCTGATTCCGCTCAGGTTGCGAAGGTGCAGGATGCGATCAACGCCTACATCGCGGACAAGATCCCGGTTCAGATCACCCTGACCGACATCGGCTCCGGTGAGTACACAGAGAAGGCCAATCTTGCGCTGCAGAGCGGCGAGATCAACCTGCTGTGGACGGCCTCCTGGGAAGGCACCATCGGCACCAACGATCTGGTACCCCAGAATGCGGTTTATGATCTGACCGACCTGCTTCCCGGCACACCCCTCTACAGCTCCATGGACGAGGGACAGTGGGAAGCTTCCAAGTACAACGGCAAGAACTATTTCGTACCGGTCTACAAGGACAACGTCGAAGGTTATGACTTCATGTTCCGTCAGGATCTGATCGACAAGTACGGCTGGGACATCACGAGCGTCAAGGAGCTCAAGGATCTCGAGCCCATGCTGGCGGATGCGAAGAGCGAAGGCCTCAAGTATCCTTTCCTGACCCAGAAGACCGCGATGTTCTATCGTTGGTACATCGACAACTATGATTTCTTCACCGCCGACTCTGCGACGAACTTCTTCGCGGTTGACAAGAAGACCAACGAGGTTGTTGACACGATCCTTACCGACGATTACAAGAACTTCTGCCTGCTGATGGCTGACTGGGCAGACAAGGGCTACATCTCTGAGGATGACCCGAACAAGGTTACGACCGACACGACGACGCAGACCCAGGATTGGGCAGTGTCATGGTGGACGGATATCCCGGTCAACGATGAGGCAGATGCCCGTTATGGCCAGGATGTGACGATGCAGCCGGCGACCGATCGCTGGGCACACAGCACCTCTGCTCTTGGTTCCTGCTACTGCGTCACCGCGACCAGCACGCCGGAGCAGGCGAAGGCTTGTGTTGACTTCCTTGGCCTTCTTTACACCGACAGCACCCTTGCTGATATCTACACCTTTGGTATTGAGGGTGAGGACTTCACCTATGATGCAAATCATCAGGTCACGCAGAGCTCCGAGAAGTACAACCACTCCATGTGGGAGTCCGCTTCCGCTACCATCGTGACCCCGCTCGACAACGAGCCGGCGAACAAGGCGGATCTGTACAAGGATTTCAACGGCGGTGCAAATACCTCTCCGGCTGCCGGCTTCCGGTTTGACAAGACCCCGGTTGAGGCACAGTACACCGCCTGCGCCAATGTGAACGCAGAGTACGGCTTCATCCTTGAGAACGGTGGCTTCTCCGCGAAGGATGTTGAGTCCAAGATCGAGGAGTATCAGGCAAAACTGGATGAGGCTGGCTATCAGGATGTGCTCGCTGAGTTCCAGAACCAGTACAACGCATGGAAGCAGTAAGTTCTGTGTAATCGGTGCATTTTCCGGTACAAACGGTTACTGACAATTGCATCTGAGTATGCTATAATAGTCCCGGTCGTGTAATGCGACCGGGACTGTTTTTGTTGTGACATGATTCATAAGGAGGTCAGAAATGGGCAGACGGGTAGTGCTTGCAGGAGCAGTGAGAACAGCGATCGGAACGATGGGTGGAGCGCTCAGTACGACGCCTGCTCCGCAGCTGGCGACGCTGGTGGTAAAGGAGGCTCTGAAGAGGGCCGGTGTGGCTCCCGAAGCGGTCGATGAGGTCTATATGGGCTGCGTGATCCAGGCTGGTCTGGGACAGAATCCGGCGAGACAGGCGGCCATCAATGCCGGGATTCCGAATGAGGTTCCGGCGACCACGATCAACGTGCTCTGCGGATCCGGTCTGCACTGCGTCAACCTGGCGGCAAAGCTGATCTCCATGGGAGATGCGGATATCATTGTGGCAGGCGGCATGGAAAACATGTCCATGGCGCCGTATCTGCTTCGTCAGGCCCGCTTCGGTTACAGGATGAATGCCGGCACGCTGGAGGATTCCATGATCACGGATGCGCTGACGGATGCGTTTTATCACTATCACATGGGCATGACGGCTGAGAATATCTGCGAACAGTGGAAGCTCACACGGGAGCAGCTGGATGAATTCGCGGCGAAATCCCAGCAAAAAGCGCAGGCGGCCATTGAGGCCGGCAAATTCAAGGAGGAGATTCTCCCCGTGGAGATTAAAAAGAAGAAGGAGACGATCCTCTTTGATACCGACGAAGGTCCGCGTGCGGGCGTGACGGCAGAGAGCCTGTCCAAGCTGAAGCCTGCGTTCAAAAAGGAAGGCGGACTGGTGACGGCCGGCAATGCCTCGGGCATCAATGACGCGGCAGCCGCGATTATCGTGATGAGCGAAGAAAAGGCAAAGGAGCTCGGCGTGAAGCCGATGGCCACTTGGGTCGCCGGCGAGCTGGCAGGTTGTGACCCGCAGATTATGGGTATCGGACCGGTTCCGGCGACGAAAAAGACCATGGCAAAGGCCGGATACTCTATCGGTGACTTTGACCTGATCGAGGCGAATGAAGCGTTCGCGGCACAGTCGGTGGCGGTGCAGCATGACCTTGGCTTCTCTTCCGACATTCTGAATGTCAATGGCGGCGCGATCGCGCTTGGCCATCCGGTGGGATGCTCCGGCACCCGGATTCTTGTCACTCTGCTTTATGAGATGCAGAGAAGGGATGCGCATAAGGGACTGGCCACGCTCTGCGTCGGCGGCGGAATGGGTTGTGCCGCGATTGTGGAAAGATAAAGCGGGGACTATATGGCACAGGCAAAGACGCTGAAAGAAGTACAGGAATTATTTGCCAAAGCAGGCCTTGATTACAACCGCGTCCGTTCCCAGGGCTTTGACAGCTATCAGCTGGCGGAGATCCAGAAGGGACTGGAGGCCGGTATTTCCGTTGTGGATTATCTGGATCCGGAAATGCCCTGGACGGAGATGGAGGAATTCCGTCTCGAGCTGGAAAACGGCATTGATCTGTCAAAGTACAGGGCGCAGGGTTTTTCCAGTGATCGTCTGGCACAGATCAGACAGGGACTGGAAAGCAAGCTGGATGTCAGCCAGTATGACAGAATAGACTATTTCGCGGAGCAGATGAACGAAATCCGGGAAGGTCTTGCCAAGGGCCTGGCGGTGATGTTCTACAAGGATCCTGCCTTCAATTACATGCAGATGGCGGAGATCCGTACCGGACTTGAACAGAATGTCGACATCTCGCGGTTTGCCAATCCGCAGATTCCGTACCGCAAGATGCATGCCATCCGGGAGGCACTGGTCAACGGTGTCGTGCTGGACAATGAGACGATCGAGCGCTATGAGGCCGGCGTCATCCAGGAAATCGCCAAGGCCAAAAAGGCCGGACTGGATATCGGCGGATACGCGGCGGAGGGGTATGATGCGGAGCAGCTGCATCAGATCCGCAAGGCGATGTCGCAGCGTCTCAAGGAGTTTAAAAAATACATCAACCGGCAGTACCGCGGGGAGAGCCTGAAGGAAATCCGTCAGGGACTGCTGGCCGGACTGGATGTGTCCCACTATGCGTCCCTGGAATACAGCTGGGAGCAGATGCATGAGATCCGGCTTGGACTGGAATCCCGAGTGTCCACCCAGATCTATGAGAAGCCCCTGTATCGCCCGCAGCAGATGCGTGAGATCCGCAAAGGACTGGAGGCGGGGCTGGATGTGTCCTACTACACCAGTATGATCTACTCCTCCAAAGAGATGCGGATGCGCAGACTGGCCATGCAGGAGGTGATGAGCAAAAAGGGAGAGCAGGGCGATATGGAACAGGCTCTCTCGGAGACCAACCAGGGCATCAACACGTCCACCGTCAACGGAAAAGAACTCACAGAAAAGGAAAAAATCAAGGCAGGAAAGCCGTTTATCACCATCAGCAATAAGGGACTGAAGGCAGAAATCTACATCCCCTTCAAGGTCGGGCAGCCTGAATACACGGTGGATATGGTCAGTGAGGTGCTGAAAAAGGAGAAGGTGATCTACGGCATTGATTACAATGCCATTGCGGATCTGGTCGAAAAAAAGTTCTATAACCGCTATGTGGCGGTCGCGGAGGGCAAGCCGGCCAAGCCGGGAAAGGATGGACATTATCAGTATTTCTTCGATACGGATGTGCCGTCCCATCCTGCGACGATGCCGGATCTGTCGCTTCTGTATGATAATATCAAGTTTTACGAGATGGTCACTGCCGGTCAGAAGCTGGCCGAATACCATGAAGCGGAATTCGGAGAGGAAGGAAGAACGGTCCTCGGCGAACCGATTAAGGCGATCAAGGGCAGGGAATATCCTGTTCTGAAGGGGCAGGGCATCATGATGATGGAGGATCACAAGAGCTGGTGCGCGACGGTGTCCGGTGAGATCCGCGTGAGCGAGTTTGTGATCACGGTGCGCCCGCTGGTGACATTGGATGATGCGAAGGATCCCAAACAGGTGTATGATTATCCGGGAAGCGTCCTTGTCAAAGGCAATGTGACGCGCGGCGTGACGATCAAAGCCAAAGGGGATATTCAGGTGCTGGGCAAGCTTGAGAGTGCCAGACTGGATGCGGACGGCAATATCTGCGTGGTGGGCGGATGTATGGGTTCCGTCGACCGTTCGCTCATCCGTTCGGGAGGGAGATTCACATCTTCCTCCATTCGGAAAACGGATGTGCGTGTCACAGGAAACGTTAACGCCAATCAGATCCTGGATTCGGAACTGATCGTGGGGGGACGTGTCAATGTGGCGGGTCAGCGCGGAACGATCTGCGGCGGGGAGATCCAGGCACAGATGGGTGTCTCCTGTGCTGTCCTTGGCGATGATCACGGCAAGCGAACGATTGTCCAGGTCGGCGCGACGGGAGAGATGACGGCAGAGTATCAGAACTGTCTGAAAAACCTTTCACGTGTCAGCTCCGAGGTGGGCTTGCTGCGGCAGGAAAAGGAGAGAATTGACGGTCTGGTCAACAATGCCGTAAAGGTGAATCAACAGATCAAGATCGGTCAGACGCTGACGATCAAGGAGAGCGAAGAAAACGAGCTGACCATGAAACGCCTGGAGCTGGAGGACAAAATGAAAAAGATCTCCGGTGCAAAGGCGCGGGTGACACATGTTGCCCACGAGGGATCCATTATCATCATCGACGGCATCGCCAAGCAGATTACAAGCGACATGACAAAGCCCGAGGGACTGCTGTTTGTCAAGGACGGCGGCGCTCGGATATCCCTGTCCAGACGGACAGATGATGACTAGCTTCGCAGCTGTCGCAACCATCGGATCAATCTGACAGAAGAGGACGCAAAGATGGACAAGAGGAAAAGAAACATCCTGATCATCGACAACACGGGAAAAAGCAGAAACCTGCTGAAGGACAGTCTGCGTGATCATTTCATGTGCTTCGACGTGGATACGGGTGAAAAAGGATTAAGGGTCGTCACGGAGGTCGGAAACCGGCTGTCCGCTGTGTTGATAAACCTCGTCATGAGCCGCGTGAATGCGGAGATGATTCTCACCGAGATGAATAAACAGAAGCTGATTCCCGGACTCCCGGTCATCGTGATGCTTCCGGCAAAGGCTGCCGAGGAAGAAAACAGGGTGTACGGACTCGGTGCGATGGATGTCATCCATAAGCCATACGATCCCACCTCTGTCGTCCGCCATATCAGAAGCGCGATCGATATGGAGGAGAGGCTTCGCAAGGATTCCACCGGTGCGGATCCTGTTTCCGTGCTCTCGCGCATGATCATGCAGCAGAGCCGCGATATCGAGCGTCAAAGAGATAACAACAACCATATTATTGACGCGATCTGTTCTATCGTTGAATTCAGGCATCTTGAGTCCGGCTTCCATATGCAGCGCATCCGTGAATTCACCCGTATTCTGGCATCCCTCGTGATGAACAATTATCCGGAGTACGGGATCAGCCCGGGGAAGATCGATATCATCGTTCAGGCGGCCGCCTGGCATGATATCGGGAAGCTGGTTATCCCTGACGCGATTATTCTGAAGCCCGGCAAGCTGACGGCCGATGAATTCGATGTGATGAAATCTCATACGACCAGAGGCGCGGGGATTCTCGAAACCATGCTGGACAAGAATGACACGGAGCTCTTTTCCATTTGTTCCGATGTCGCGAGACATCATCATGAGAAATTCGACGGCGGAGGTTATCCCGACAAGCTGGTGGGCGACACGATCTCCATGCCGGCGCAGATCTGCGGACTCGCGGATATTTTCGATGCTCTGAATTCTGACCGTTCCTATAAGGCAGCCGTTTCCCCGGATCGCGCCTTCGAGATGATCGTCAGCGGGGAGACCGGCGCATTCAATCCAAAGCTCCTTAACTGCTTCAAGATGGGTCGGGCGGAGCTGGAGGGCTATGCCACCACCACCAGGCAGCAGGAAAAGGCGCAGCAGGAGGGGTGAGACCGGAAAAAACCTGACGGTGTATCGATGCCATGTCATGTTATGGAAACAACTTGACAGGGACCAGGTTGTGTGCTATTCTGTTAAAGTTATGTGCGTGCGTAGCTCAGCTGGATAGAGCGTCTGGCTACGGACCAGAAGGTCGTGGGTTCGAATCCTGTCGCACGCAGACTTGAAAAATGGCGGAACCATGCGGGTTTCCGCCATTTTTTGTCTTTTTCAGAGTAAAAAGTAGGCTAAAATAACTCCAAGTGGGTTGATGTAAAAGTCCCCATTTTGTCCCCAAAATGAAAAGTCCCCATCGTGTCCCCAAAATCCCTCAGAAAACAAACGAAAATACGATAACAATATAACGCATATACGATTTTTATATCGGAAAGTTTTATGATATTCCGACAACTTTTCGTGGCCAGACGTCCGTAGTTGCGCTGCCGGTATCTATAGTCTTTTTTGTGAGTAGCATAGGACGGTCTGTGCTGCGGCCAGACGTTCTATGGTGCCTAAGGAGGGTT
>JAIKYU010000026.1 GCA_024682835.1 Lachnospiraceae bacterium
AATGTTATGCGCCCTTTGAAAGTCTCATCCACCAAATACGTTTTGCCCACACGCCGCCTTCCATATACTGCGACAAACTGAGCCTCATCGCGTTCATATCTCTCAAGCAGTTCCGATACTTCCTTTTCTCTTCCTATCATCTAATATCCTCGTATTCTATCGTCCGATATAAGTGTGGCTGTTCTGAATTTATTATAATCGCACGATAATAAGCCGTCAATTAATATTTTTTATTTTCGTGGCTAATTATCAAGCAATTTTAGTGCCATATTTGGCCGTTTGTGAATTTTATCTACAGGTTAACGCCTTTCTGTTTCAAATTCAAAGCTTTTCTATGCTAAAGCTCATAATATTGCTTTTCTCCTCAGTCATACTCCTTCTGTTTCAATACCCGTTCCACCGGCACCCATCCGATGTATTCATAGAGCAAAGCAGACTCCTTCGCGCAATCCCCGCCAAAGATCTCAATTCCGTTGCTCTTCTCAAGCGTGTCCTCGATAAATGAAAGACACCATCCGGCGTAATCGCTGTTTCCAAGTTTATCTTTTGCCCAGCAAATCATGTGTTCTGTGAGTTCGTTCAGCCAGTCCTCCCTTGAGATCACCGATACATGTGTTTTCCCGTTTGTCTCATCCGGATATTCACAGGCAAAGTGCATGCCGATTATTTCAGGCATCAGTGCAGCAGAGCGTGCACACCTTCATAGTCATATTCCTGTGCGGCATGTTTCAGTTTTTGCCATAACGGCTGCACATCGTCCGGTATCCGGTAACGGTCGATTTTATCGAATACGGCCTGCAGCGCGTCACAGTCCATGGCATCGGCAGCAGCATCGAGTTCTTTATAGAAGGTTGACAAAAGCGCAGCGTCCGCCGGAGGCTTGTCGGAGCCGTCCGCTTTGCCCTGATCCCCCGGTCCCGCAAAGATGTTGGAGAGCGGTTCTTTTAAGCGCTCAACTGCTTTAACGAATTCGTCATGATGCCCGGTGATGTAGGCCGTATCCAGACGCTTGCCGGCATCCTCCAGGGCCTGTGCCTCTTCGCCAAGAGAGGAGGCGCCGATGATGCGGGCCGAACTCTTAAGCGCATGAACCTTGATCGTGTAATCCTCATAATCCTTTTCATCCAGGAGCTGTGTCAGTTCCCCGGTTCTTTCGTCGATGGATGCAGCGAACATTCGCAGGAGAGACAGATAGGCGTCAACTGTTCCGCTGTTCCGGATGCCCGCGTCCGCATCGACAGAAAAAACGGCAAGACGGTTCAGCTCCTCCGGAATCCCGTCTTCGTCTTTTGTTCCGGCGCTGTCCGTGTCGCTTTGTTCTTCTTCATCCGTGTCATAAGTGATTTTTTCATCAGGTAAAAACCGCCGCATCATTCTTTCGAGCTTTGCGGGATCGATCGGCTTCGTCAGGTAATCATCAAATCCCGCCTGCAGATATTCTTCCCGTGCGCCGCTGACGGCATTGGCCGTAAGGCATATGACCGGTGTCTCCCGGTTGGGATTATCCGTCTGCGCTTTCAGTTCATGAAGGGTTTCCACACCGTCCTTTTCCGGCATCATATGATCGAGGAAAATCAGATCGTATTTTTTCTGTGCCATCAGAGCCAGACCCTCGTCTCCGCTGGCAGCGTTGTCGGTCTGAACACGGGTTTTCTTGATCAGACTGTTAAAGACCGCCAGATTCATGGGGTTGTCGTCAATGGCAAGCACCTGCGCGGACGGCGCGGTAAAGCTTTCCTGATAGTGTTCATGCTGTGCTCTGGAACGGAAGGTTTTCTCGAAATCGCCCAGCTTTTCTTCCCCCTGCACCCCCTGCAGCAGGGAGAAACGGAAGGTGGAGCCTTTGCCGTAGGTGCTCTCAACCTGAAGCGTCGTCCCCATCAGTTCAAGGAGATTTTCGGTGATGGACATACCAAGACCGGTTCCCTCAATATGGCGGTTTCTCTTCTCCTCGATCCGGTCAAATTTGGAAAACAGCTTACCCATATCCTCCGGACGGATTCCGATGCCCGTATCTGCCACGGAAACATACAGCAGGATCTGATTCTCTTCTGTCTGCTCGTATCCGACAGAAAACGTGATACTGCCCTTTTCCGTGTATTTCACCGCATTGGTCAGGATGTTGGTCAGGACCTGTTTGATTCGGACTTCATCTCCGAACAGCTGTCTGGGGATGTCGGTATCAAAATCCAGGTTAACGGTTAGACCTTTGTCGTCGGCCCTTGCTCGGACCATCGTGACCAGATCATACAGGACAACGGACAGATCATATTCAACCGGAATGATCTCAATCTTTCCCGCCTCGATTTTGGAGAAATCAAGAATGTCGTTAATCAGGCCAAGGAGCATATGGCCGGAGCTTCTGACGTTCTCGGCATAGGTGAGGATGTTTTCATCGGTTGTCTCACGCAGGATCATCTCGTTCATGCCCAATACGGCGTTGATGGGCGTCCGGATCTCATGGGACATATTTGCCAGGAAATCCCCCTTGGCCCTGGAGGCTTCCTCCGCCTCGGCCTTGGCCTTTCTCAGTTCATCGCTTTCCCGGGCTTTCATGACTGCTCTGGACAGATAGACGGCGCCGATCATCACGAGCAGCATCAGCAATCCGAATACCCATACAACCAGAAGCGTGATGTTGCCGATCCCCTCCGATGCCACGGATTTGGGCACGTAACCCGAAACCAGAAAATCCGTCCCGGGTATCTCGGATTCAAACAGGATCATGTCACCGCGCTCCGTAGAAAAGGTGTTTGCTACGGCAACGGACACCTCCATTTCCCTGTGCATGGATACGAAGCTGCGCTGAATCTCCTCACTCTGATACCAGGCAAGATCCGCGGCATCGGAATGATAAAACGGGATCACGATCACCCCGTCTCTCGTGGTCACGCAGATCTTTCCGAGATCATCATAGATGTCTGTCGAAAAATAACTCTCCAGAACAGATGACGGACACAGACGATACAGAACATAGCGGATATTGGGACCGTGAAATACCGGACAGGTGAATAACATGCCCTCATTTTCCACATACGTGATGGCTTTGTTCCCTCTGAACGACGCCTGTATCCCTTCATATGTTCCGGGATCCAGGCTTTTCCCGTACAGTGCGTTCCCGTCAATACCAAGAAGGCCCTGCCTGATGCCGGGATCATGATAGACGACCGGCATCAGATCATCCATGTCGTCAAGCGTCTGTTCCAGTCTGGATGCGATGTATTCGAGATTTTCCAGCTCGGTATTCAGCTTCTCTTCCATGAGAAGAGCGTACACCTTGATCTGTTTTTCGGTCTGCCTCTCCGTATAGGAATCCAGCAGCAAGGCAATACGGGTTCGCAGCACGATCCCGACCACCACCAGTGCCAGAGCGAAAAAAGCCAGAACATAGACCGTCCTGTGTCTTCTCCAAGAATACGTCTTATTCATAAACCTCCACGCCTTCCACATACCAGTCAAAATGATGGAACAGTTCATGGTCGCTGATGCGCTCGTTTCCGCCGCATCTCACGATACCGGTATTGTCGCGGATTGTTCCTGAGAATACGTCCAAAGAAGTGCGGATTCGTTTCTCTTCAGATGCAACAAGCTTCTTTGTGTCCTCTGATACCCTGTCAGAATACGGATACAGAGAAACCGCGCCTTCGGATAATCCGAGCCAGTAATCATTCGAGAAATTCGCTCTGCCGCTTAAGTAATCCTGCAATATCCGGGTGTAGAGGACATCCCAGTTGATCACGGCAGCGGTAAGCAAACGG
>JAIKYU010000036.1 GCA_024682835.1 Lachnospiraceae bacterium
GCGAGAAATTTCGGGATGGATCAGGCAAAGGGAGAGTATGTCATCTTCCCTGATCCGGATGATGTGATGGAAAACAACTATCTTGAGGGTCTGATCTCCGGATATCAGAATGCAGACGTGGATCTCAGCATCTGCGGACATTACGTGACCAGAAACGGGCAGGATACCCGCTGGAATCCCGGTGCCGTTTCCAAAGCGGTATTTGACCCGGAAACGGCGTTACAGCTGGTGATGAGACAGGATTCGCTTATGGGTTACGCCTGGAATAAGCTTTATAAGATGGAGCTGATCAGACGGCATGGAATCCGCTTTTGCGAAGAGCATTATGTGATTGAGGATCTTCCGTTTGCTGTCTGCTATATCGGTTATTGCAGAAAAATAGCCTATGATCCGACTCCGCTTTACCATTACAGTCGTGATAACGGAGGCTTGACGCTGTTTAGAAAGAAGCTGGGCGACAGGGAATTAAGCGGATTGAAGGCCTATAAAATGATTGCGGAAATGACCCGCGGGAAACATCCGGCCGTTTCCGATACGGCATACGCATCATTATGTGAGCGTTCATTGCGGTTTATGACCATTTATCTGCGCACACAGACGGACGACCCGGCGATGTTTCGGATGCTGCACAGGACATTTCTTCAGTATTGGCGATACTTTATGAAAAGTGATATCTTCACACGGAAGCATAAGTGCGCGGCAGCGGTCGCCGTCGTCTCACCCCGGATGTATTACCGTCTTGCGAGGCGCTTCGGGCATATGAGACAGGGGAAATAAGGCAATGAAGGCTGTTTTTGGGAGAATGAGATCATACGGCAGAAGACTGAAGTATTTGCTTTTGTTTTTGCTGTTGTTTGTGCCCGCAAGGCTTCTTCGGCGTTTCCATGCCCGGTATCGTATGCTTTGGCTGGTCGCAGAGCGCGGGTATGATGCGCGTGACAACGGCTACCGGTTTTTCTCCTACCTGACCCGGTGTCAGCCGCAGATCAATGCCTGTTTTGTCATTTCCGGGGACAGTCCGGATCGGGAGAAGGTGACAGCCTTGGGAAAAACCGTTGAATCCGGAAGCTTACAGCATCATTTGATGTATCTTGCGGCAGATTATCTTGTGGGAACGCATGTGCAGCCTGCTGCTCCGAATCCATGGGCCTATTATCGAATGGCGCAATACGGCTTGCGGGCGAAGGGGCACCCTGTTTTCCTGCAGCATGGAATTATTATCAATGACATCAAACACTTACATTATCCCCGATTGCGGATCGATTTGTTTGTATGCGGTGCAAAACCCGAATTCGAGCATATTTCAGCGGCTTACGGTCATCCCGCGGGGGTTGTCCGTTATCTCGGCCTTTCGCGTTATGATGCGCTGTACGGGGTACAGCGGAGGGAACGGGAGATCCTTTTGATGCCGACCTGGCGAAGCGCAGCCTATCCCACGGGAGACGCCTTTTTACAGACAGCCTTTTACAAACACTATCAGGCTTTTCTGCAGTCTCCGGAACTGTTGGAATTACTGGAACGTCTGGATGTCCGTCTGATCTTTTATCCGCATACGGAGCTGCAGAAGGAGCTGCATCACTTCTCTTCGCCCTCCGACAGGATCGTTCTGGCAGACCAGGCGCACTATGATGTGCAGACGTTGCTGCTTAGATGCTTGTTATTGATCACGGATTATTCCAGCGTGTTTTTTGATGTCGGTTATCAGGGAAAACCGGTGATCTACTATCAGTTTGATGAAGAAGAATACCGGAAATATCTGTATGCGGAGGGGTATTTTTCCTATAGACGCGACGGCTTCGGCCCCGTTGTCGAGACGCAGGAGGCGCTGCTCGCCTCCCTTACTGCGTGTGCGGAGGCCGGATTTGCGCTGCCGGAGGAATATGCGAAGCGGATCGAACGCTTTTTCCCCATGCGTGATGATAAAAACTGTGAGCGCACGTATCAGGCAATCCTTGCGCTGAGCGGCGGGGGACGGGAATCGGCAGACTGCGAGAGGGGAGTCTGATCCGGTTATGATTCGTGTGCTGCAGTCCGTAAGCAATATGTCGCGAGCCGGCATTGAAACCATGCTGATGAATTACTACCGGCATATCGACCGGAGTCTTCTGCAGTTTGATTTCCTCGCGAACAAGCCGGTTGCGGGGGAGTATGACGAGGAGATCCGCTCACTGGGCGGGCGGGTGTTTGTGAGCCCCGGTTTGAATCCGGTGCGGTTTCCCGCGTATGAGCGGTTCATGGCAAAGCTTGTCAAAGAATCGCCGGAAATAAAGATCGTGCACGGGCACAATGAAGCGATGGCCTTTTACGCGCTGGAGAGTGCCAGGCGCGCGGGCATCCGGGTGCGCATCGCGCACGCGCATAACACGAGGATCCTTCGGGATTACAAGTATCCGCTCAAGATGGTCTGCAAGCGCCTGTTGCCCGGTGCCGCGACGGATCTGTGGGCCTGCGGCACGGATGCGGGGCTGTATTATTTCGGCAGCAAACGCTGGGAGGAAAAGGGCGTCATCCTGCATAACGCGATCGAGCTTTCCCGTTTCCGCTACGACGAAGCAAAGCGCGTGGAAACGCGGCGGGCGCACGGACTGGAGGACGCTTATCTGATCGGGCATGTCGGCCGATTTAATAAGCAGAAGAATCACGAAAGACTTCTGGAGATCTTTGCGGAGGTGAGAAGGGCGGAGCCGGAAGCCCGGCTGGTTCTCATCGGCGTGGGGGAGCTGGAGGAGGCGATGCGGCAGAAGGCGGGACAGCTGGGCATGGCCGGAGAGGTCCTGTTCTGCGGTCAGATGGCGGATGTGAGTCCCTGGTATCAGGCAATGGATTGCTTTGTGCTTCCGTCGCTGTTTGAGGGTCTCCCGGTGGTGGGGATCGAGGCACAGGCCTCCGGGCTGCCGTGTGTCTTTTCGGACCGCGTCACCAAAGAGGCGCAGATCACCCCCGACGCGTGCAGACTGGCGCTTAAGGAGGACAATGCCGCGTGGGTTTCGCGGATTCTTTCGCTGCGCGGCGGATGCGACAGGAGAGCGGGAGAGCAGGCCGTGCGGGCAGCAGGGTATGATATCGAAGCGGAAGCAAAGCTTCTGCAGAGCCGGTATCTGGAGATGACGGAAAGAAGATGAATATCAATCGGACGAAAAACGCGGCGCGCAATGTCGTTGTGGACGGGATGCTCAAGGTGACGGTCATCATCCTGCCCTTCGTGATGCGCACGATCATGCTCCATTATCTGGGCATCGAGTATCTGGGTCTGGGCGGACTGTTCCGGTCCACGCTCTCTGTTCTCAACCTCGCGGAGCTCGGCGTGGGATCGGCGATGGTGTATTCCATGTACCGTCCGATCGCGGAGGATGACACGGACACGATCTGTGCGCTGATGAGCCTGTACAGGAGGTATTACCGCCTGATCGGACTCTTCATCGCCGTCGTCGGACTTGCGCTCACGCCGTTCATCCGGAGTCTGATCAAGGGAGACGTTCCGGACGCGGTGAACGTGTATGTGCTCTATCTTATGAATCTGGCCGCGACGGTGCTCACCTACTGGCTCTTTGCCTACAAGAACAGTCTGCTGAACGCGCACCAGCGTGTGGATGTCGAAAGCATGATCTCGCTGATCATCAGTGTGGTCGAATTTATCCTGAAGTTTACGGTGCTGGTGCTGTTTCGAAACTATTACATTTACCTGCTTGTGCAGCTGGTCATGCAGATCACCAAGAATATCTCTACCGCGATCCGCGTCAATTCCATGTATCCGCAGTATGTACCGCGGGGCACCCTGCCGAAGGAGAAGGTGCGGGATATCAATCAGCGGATCCGGGATCTGTTTACCGCGCGTTTTTCCGCGGTTGTATCCGGTTCCTCTGATACCCTGGTCATCACCGCCTTTATGGGATTGTCGGTGCTGGCGGTCTATCAGAATTATAACTATATTGAGACATCCGTCCGCTCTGTGATACAGGTTTTCCTGGGCGCCTGTATCGCCGGTGTCGGCAACAGCCTGATCACCGAGACCAACGAGAAGAATTTCCATGATCTGCGCAGGATCACCATGCTGTTTTCCTGGATTCTGTGCGTGTGCAGCGCGCTGCTGCTGTGCCTCTATCAGCCCTTTATGAAGCTGTGGATGGGCGAAGAAAATATGCTGGAGACACCCTTCGTGGTCGGCTTTGTGATCGTCTTCTACTCGACGGGGATCAACAAACTGGTCAACATGTTCAAGGATGCGGCGGGCATGTGGCACAAGGACCGTTTCCGGCCGCTGACCGCTGCCCTCGTCAATCTGGCGATCAATCTCACGACCGTCCGGTATCTGGGGCTGTACGGGGTCATGATCGCCACGGTGCTTTCCATCCTCATCGTGGAGGTACCGTGGCTTGTCTACAATCTGTTTCACGAGGTTTTTCCCAGACCGTTTATGAAGTACTATATCCGCCTTCTTTTCGGGGAGGCCGGTGTGGCGCTGGCCGCCTGCCTGATCTCCTGGATTGTCTGCCGCCTGATCGGACTGGACGGGTGGACGGCCTTCATTGTGAACGGGATCGCCGCGTTTGTGATATCAAACGGGTGCTGCTATATTACCTATGGGAGAAACCCGATGCTGCGGCAGAGTGTGAGAAAGATCATCACGGTTTTGAAAAAAACAAAATCCCCAAAATCCTATTGACAAAGTATGAAATAGGTGTTTTAATATTGACCATAGCGCGGGGGACCGCGTGTAAGAGAAGAGGAGGAGAAAATGATGAAAAAGACCATGATGTGTCGCTGTCGAATGTTCGGAAATCGGGCGTATTGTACCGGTGGGCTTTGTCGCGTGCGAATGTGACAAACAGCCTGTCATGGCAGTGTAAGGTGACGCCCGGAACGATCGATCAGGTTTCCGGGTTTTTTGTTGTTTAAGAGGAGGAAGAAAAAATGAGACGTACAAAATGGTTTGCGATATCTTTTCTGGCGGCGCTGGGCGTGACTCTGGCGGGATGCGGCCAGGTGAGCGCGGGGAGCGCCGCACAGGCAGCGGAGACGACGGACGACCAGGGAAGCAAGGCAGTCTACCGCACCCTGGATGAGATCAAGTCGGACGGCACGGTAAACATCGGTGTCTTCTCGGATAAGAATCCCTTTGGTTATGTCGATGAGAACGGGGCGTATCAGGGCTACGACGTCTATTTCGCGGAGCGGATCGGTCAGGATCTCGGAGTGAAGATCAATTACGTGTCCACCGAGGCGGCCAACCGGGTGGAGTACCTCGAGACCGGCAAGGTCGATATTGTGCTCGCCAATTTCACGGTCACCAAAGAGCGCGCGGAAAAGGTTGACTTCGCCCTTCCTTATATGAATGTGGCACTTGGGGTGGTCTCTCCGGATTCCCGTGTGATCACCGATTTAAGCGAGATCACGGCGGACGATGAAGTGATCGTCATCTCCGGAACCACGGCGGAGACCTATCTCACGGAGAACAATCCGGAGATAAAGCTGCAGAAATACGACACCTATGCCAATGCCAAGAATGCTATCGAGAACGGCAACGGTGTGGCATGGGCGAATGATAACACCGAGGTCATCGCTTTTGCACTGCAGAATCCCGGCTACACCGTGGGCATCCCTTCCCTGGGATCCCAGGACACCATTGCTCCTGCCGTTTCCAAGGGCAATACGACGCTCCTTGACTGGATCAACGATGAGATCCGTGCGCTGGCTGACGAGCAGTTCTTCCATAAGGATTACGAAGCGACTCTGGTAGATACCTACGGACTGGATTACGAGGAGAGCCTTGTGCTCGAGGGCGGCGGTGCCGCGGCGACGGCAGCTCCATGACGGGGCGGTGATCCCTTTTAACTAAAGAGACGGCATCATAAAAGAAAGGCAAGCCAGACGGGGGCTCCGCATCAATTGCATCTGTTGACGCGGAGCCTCCGAAAGGTTATGATTAGGGACGTTATGGCTTTTATTGAGATCGAACATCCGGAAAAAACCTGTCAATCCGGGCCGCCGATCCTGCAGGTGCCCGGCATGATGCCCGCGCGGCTGCCGGATCGCGGAAAGGTGTGACGCGGTCATGGATGCGGCGGTTCTGCATGAATATCTGCCTCTCTACGCGAAAGCGGCACTCCTGACCATCCGTCTGGGGCTCCTGGGGGTTCTGCTTTCCATACTGACAGGCCTGTTCTGCGCGGCCGTGCAGTATCTGAAGATCCCCCTGCTCAGGATCATTGTGCGGGTTTATATCGAGCTTTCCCGCAATACGCCCTTGCTGATCCAGTTATTCTTTATCTATTACGGTCTCCCCAAAATCGGGATCCGGACAGACCCGGCGGTCTGCGGCGTGGCAGGCCTGACCTTCCTGGGGGGCAGTTATATGGCGGAGGCGTTCCGCAGCGGTCTCGAAGCGATTCCGCCGATCCAGGAGGAGAGCGCACTGAGCCTCGGGATGACCAGAATCCAGGCGGCGGTGCATGTCATCCTGCCGCAGGCACTCTCCGTGAGTGTTCCGGCTTTTGTCGCGAATGTGATCTTTCTGCTCAAGGAAACCTCGGTATTTTCCGCCGTATCCCTTATGGATCTGATGTTTACGGCCAAGGACCTCATCGGTCTGTATTATGACACGACGGAGGCCCTGTTCCTGCTGGTTGTTTTTTATCTGCTGATGCTGCTGCCGGTGTCGATCCTGGGCAGCATCGTCGAGAAGAAGGTGCGTTATGCAGGCTTTGGGACTTGACGTACTCTTCAAGGGAAAGAATTTCCTGCGTCTGCTCGGCGGACTCGGAGTCGCACTGAAGATCAGTCTGATCTCCGTGGCGCTCAGTATTCCTCTGGGCATCCTGCTCGGGATCCTGATGACGAGAAAAAACCGGGTGCTGCGCGCGATCCTGCGTCTGTATCTGGAGACTCTCCGGATCATGCCGCAGATGGTGCTGCTGTTCCTGGTTTTCTTCGGGACGACGCGTGCGCTGGGCTGGGACCTTGACGGAGAGACCGCTTCCGTCATTGTCTTCACGCTGTGGGGGACGGCGGAGATGAGCGACCTCGTGCGCGGGGCGCTGATCTCGATCCCGAAGCATCAGTTTGAATCTGCGGAGGCACTCGGCCTGACCAAAGCGCAGATGCATCTGTATATCATCCTGCCGCAGGCTGTGCGGCGGCTGGTGCCGCTGTCCATCAATCTCATCACGCGCATGATCAAGACCACCAGTCTGGTGCTCATGATCGGCGTGGTGGAGGTGATCAAGGTGGCGCAGCAGATCATTGAGGCGAACCGCATGGTCAGTCCAAACGGGGCGTTCGGGATGTATCTGACGGTATTCCTGCTGTATTTTATCTCCTGTTTCCCCATCAGTCTTCTTGCGGGGAAGCTGGAAAAGAGCTTCCGGGAATGAGCGGACCGGGGAGAGTGTGACAAAGAGGTGGATGTGATGGAGAAGAACACGGTGCTGTCTCTGCGGGGGCTGGTGAAACAGTTTGATAACGTGACGATCCTGGACGGGATCGATCTTGATATCCGGCAGGGAGAAGTGGCAGTCATCATCGGACCCTCCGGCTGCGGAAAATCCACACTGCTCAGATGTATCAACGCACTGGAGCCTGTGCAGGGAGGAGAAATCCTGCTCGAAGGGGAGCCGGTCGCGGCGGGCGGGAAGAACCTGCCGCGTATCCGTCAGAAGATCGGAATGGTCTTCCAGAGCTACGACCTCTTCCCGCATCTGACGGTGATGGATAATATCACACTTTCGCCGCGCAAGGTGCAGAAACGCTCCAGAGAGGACGCAGAGCAGGAAGCGAGGGAGCTTCTCGCCCGTGTGGGGCTGTCGGACAAGGAAAAGAGTTATCCCAGGGAACTCTCCGGCGGACAGAAGCAGCGCGTCGCCATTGTGCGCATGCTGATCATGCATCCCGAGATCCTGTTGTTTGATGAGGTGACTGCAGCGCTTGATCCGGAAATGGTCCGTGAGGTGCTCGATGTCATGCTGGATCTCGCCGCACAGGGCCGCACCATGCTCATCGTCACGCATGAGATGAATTTCGCACGGGCGGTGGCGGATCGCGTGATCTTCATGGATGAGGGACGGATCGTGGAAGAGGGGGCGCCGGACGATCTCTTTGACCATCCGAAGACGGAGCGGGCCGGAGCTTTTCTGAACATGTTCACATTTGAAAGCGTACGTGCATGAAGGCAGGAGCCACGTCGCGGACTGTCGCCGTAAAACTCCATATTTGTCTTAATGAGGCTCTGTACTACTTCGCTTTTACATTGTGGTATGCATTTGAAATCGTATTTAATACGTCCATAAAAACATTTTTCGGTATAGATGTTTTTGCCCTGGGCGGTTTTATAAGTTGGCTTGTGTTCGCCCTGCTGATGATTCAGATCCTGTTTCTGCAGAAATATGAGCCGAAAACACTGCTGATCATCTGTTTGATCACTTTTTTTATGGCATTATCTGTTTTGCTCTCCGGAAACAGGCAGATATTTGCTATGTGGATGTTTGCTGTCGCGGCTAAGGAGATCAGCTTCGAGAGAGTGGTAAGAATTGCAAAAGCATTGCTGATCCTTGGGTTTTCGATTATACTTCCGTTGTATTTTCTTGGCATATTAGAGGATGTTGTACTGTACAGTCATGGCACGTTCAGACATACGCTGGGGTTTATTCACCCGAATCTGCTGGGAATGAGGGTATTTCAACTGGTTCTTTGTGTGATCTATACACATAGGGATCAGATCAGATTCCGCGACTATGTCCTGATCATATCAGCTGTCTGTTTCTGCTGGATATTTCCAAATTCCAAGACGCCCACAGTGGCATTGATGATTCTGTTCGTGATGTTACTTTTATATAAGAGAATGGAATCAGGAAGAAAGAAAAGAGGTGTTGCGTTTTCTTCCTTCATGATCACAGGAGCTGTGTCAGCCAATATGATAAGTATTGCATTATCCCTCGTGGATATTTCGAAGAACAGCGTATTCCTGCTGCTCGATAAAGCAGCCCAGAACCGGTTTGCATGGGGACATCTGGTTTACGGGATTTTTGGCGTAAGCGTATTTGGTCAGAGAATTCGTCTGGCAAGCACAGAAGAGAGAATTGCCGGCATGTCGAACGATTTGTTTTTAGATAATGCCTATTTTCATATCCTGCTGGAATATGGGATCGTTACCTTTATCATTTTCTCGACTCTTTATATTACCGGAATGAGCTATTTCAAACAAAAAGGCGAAAGGATGATGATCTTAATTCTATTTATGTATTCTGTTTATGGTATAATGGAAACGGGAATGTTCTTACTGCAGCATAATGTCTTTCTTATTTCCCTTGGAGCTGTATTATTTCACCGGCTTTACGCGCGCGAAGGATGCGTACAGTGAATCTCTATATTGATTATACGGAAGCGATCGATCTGGAAAGACAGGTCGGCCCATATATCGGCGGCGGTAACTACGCACGGGAAGTAATCCGGCTGATATTGAAGCAGCGAAATCCAGAGACAGACGTTAAAGTGCTCGTGATCACGGGGCAGACCGATGACTGACAGAAAAGAGATCACACCGGTGACGGACAGGATATTGGACAAACTCATTCTTTTTGCGCTGATCGCGCAGATCGTTTTTATTTTCGGCATGAATCTGTTCCGTGCGGATACGATCATTGATTTTGATTCGTCGAGTGCCTACCTGCATGAAATGGAAATGGGAAGTCAGGGGAAGATCTTCCCGTCGGAGTACAGCTATCAGGCGACGATGGATCTTGACAGCGCAGCAATGATGTCCGCGCTTCTGTATTATTTCACGGGTGACATCTTCCTGTCGCGGGGCATCGCCAACAATCTGATGGTGATCCTGTTCATGCTCGGATACTGGCGGATGCTTTTTGTCGGGGGCGGATTCTTCGCGGTCCGGGCGTTGGTGCCGCTTCTCCTTATCAGTCTGATTCCGGATCTTGATAAAGGAAACCGATTCAGAAACTATGCTTTTCGTCTGATCCTCCTGCTGTTCTTTGTTTTTCTCGGCGGTTTGAGCAGCGGCGCGTATCTGCTTCTGTGCGCGGTCTTCCCGTTTCTTTTATGGGAATTCGTGCGGGCTTTTTTGAAAGGCGATTACAGCCAGGTGAGATCAAAAAGGACGGGCATTGCGATCCTGGCGGTTCTTGCTTCTGTTGCAGGCCTTATCCTGCAAAAGGCCGTCGGTTTTTCTTCAACGGCAGACAGCAAGCGGATACTCACTTCAAGTAAATGGGCGGAGGCGGTGCTTTCAAGCTTTGCAGGACTGTTTGAACTGTTCGGAGGCCTTACGACGCATGAACAGGTAAAGCTTTTTTCCGCGGAAGCCATAGGTACGGCGGTTGATTTCGCTGTCACCTTTGTGTTGCTCACGGCCATCCTGTACACGGTCGTGACATGCGTAAAGAAAAAAGAGATCTCGGACATGAAAGGATATATCCTTTCGCTCATGCTTGTCAATGCGCTTATGTGCAGCTTTCTCGATCTTAAGTACGGCGTGACGGTTTTTGAGAGCAGATATCATATTGTTCCGATGTTGCCGTCATTCTTCCTTGTGGTTATGATGATGGAGGATCTTTCAAAAAAAGATCTGAAAAAGGTTCAGCTATACACGCTTCATTGTTTGATCACGGGACTGTTCCTGGCTTCCATGCTTTACGGTGATGCGCAATGGGTGTATGCAAAGACCGCACTCGAGTCCGATAAGCTGGTGGCGCTTGACCGGGTGATCGAGGAGGAAGGAATCTCAACGGCCTTCATTGTAGGTGAAGACAGCAAGGAGCTGGGACGGAAAATCAGAGTTTATGGAAAGAATACACATTATAGCGATAATCTGTGCGAACAGATCTATGCGGAAGAATGAAAAATACAGACGAACTGAATGTCGTATACGCAACGGATGATCATTATGTCATGCAGGCGGCTGTGTCCATGGTGTCGCTGTTTGAAAATCATACGGATATGCGTTTTCATCTGTTCATCATATCGGATCATATAAGCCGCGATCATTGGGAGAGGCTGCTTCGAATCGCGGAAAAATACGGTCACAGGATGGATGTGATTGAAATGCCGGATGTCGAAAGCAGAATGGGCGTAACGCTCTCGACAAACGGATGGGCGAAAGCGGCGTATTGCAGGCTGTTTTTATGTGAGCTGATCCCAAGGGAAATCGATAAACTGTTCTATATCGATCCGGACACGCTGGTGGTGGGAGACATAAGCGGACTCGTTGAGGTGATCCGTTCGAAGGAATTTGAAGGGTGTTATCTGGCTGCCTGTGTGAATTCAAAGTCATATTATAAAAGACTGCACGGATTCAAAAGAAACGAAGTCTACTATAATTCCGGGGTGATGCTGATCAATCTTGGATTATGGAGAGAAAAGAACATACAGAAGGTCTTCTGTGATGAGATCAGAAGAAGAAACGGAAGGTCGATCGATCCGGATCAGTCCTATATCAACTGTGTTCTGATGAGCCGAACCATGGTCCTTCCCGCGAAATTCAATGTCGTGTCCTTATACTGCAGCGGCTATGGAGAATTCCTGAAAAAGAGCGGATACAGGCCGGAGGAGACGTACGCTGAGACGGAGCTGGAAGACGCGGTGAAGAACCCGGTTATCATACATTTTGAGGGCGGCAGAGAGAACAAGCCCTGGTATCAGGGCTGCCGGCACGGCATGAAAGAGGAGTGGTTCAGATACCTGCGTACCACAGAGTGGAGCTCCTTTATCCCGGATGGAACTGCATCCGGTGAGAAGGATCACCCGTTAAGCATCGTAAAGGGATTGATCGTAAAGAAACTGATACAAAGCCGGTTTGGCGCGAAGCTTTATGTGAAATACAAGTACGGA
>JAIKYU010000050.1 GCA_024682835.1 Lachnospiraceae bacterium
CCGGATGAAAAGATCGTGCAGCGCTACCGTTTCATCACTTCCGGGGATTACACGGACATGGCCAGGGTTTATGCCGGGTATCTCAAGGAAACCTACGGCGATGCCTTCGCCCGCCGTGACGACGCGGCAGCGCCGGCCTCCATTGAGATTGTGGGCGCCATTGACAAGGTGAAGCAGATCGTCGGTGTGCCCGTGTCGAGACCGCTGCCTCTGACCACCTATGACGACGCCGCGGCGATCATTTCGGATCTTTCGGACAACGGATTCGATAACCTGTCCGTTCGTCTCACCGGCTGGTGCAACGGCGGTATCAAGCAGAAGATCTTAAAGCACATCAAGCCCATCTCCGGCCTGGGCGGCACCGGCGGCCTGAAGAGGCTTACGGCTCTCGCGCAGACGAAGGGTGTCGGGCTTTATCTGGACGGTTCAACGATGTATGAGCACGCCAGCAATATCTTCCACGGATTTTTCTCCTTCCGCGACGCGGCGCGTTTCATCACAAAGGAGAGGGCCGAGCAGCATCAGTTCAGCCATATCACCTATGCTTCGAGGGAATTCGCCGAGTCGTACTATCTGCTCCACGCGACCCTCGCCGATCAGATGGCGGACAACCTCACAAATTATGCCACCGGTCTCGGCACCGGTGTGTCCTTCTCCGATATCGGCAAGGATCTGGCGGCGGATTATTACCGGAAAAACATGCGGACCAGACAGGAGTCACTGGTGCTTCAGACCGCGCGGTTTAAAGCTCTCCATGACAACGGCACGCCTTTCATGACCCAGATGGGCAACGAGTATGCCGCCATGTACAGTGACATCGTCTCCGGCATGGATCTCAAGGGGAGCGAATACACCATCATCGATGAGTACATCCCCTTCTATCAGCTGGCGATCCACGGCTATGTGGACTATACCGGCGAGCCCATCAATCTCTGCGGAGATGCACAGGAAGAGCTCCTTCTCAGCGCGCGCTACGGTGCGGGTCTCACCTATGCTTTCATGAAGGCGGACGCCTTCGTGACACAGAAGACGATGTACAGCGAGCTCTATGGCGCAAGCTATGATTCCTGGCGGGAGCGGGCACTGGAAACCTATCGCCGCTATAACAGTGAGATGGGACACGTCTTCCGACAGGAAATGACCGGCTTTAAGAATCTGTCGAAGGACGTCTCCGTGACGGAATACGAGGACGGTACCAGGGTCTATGTGAACACCGGTTACAACGATTACGAGGCGGACGGCGTGAGCGTCCCCGCCCGCGATTATGTGGTCATTAAGTAAGGAGCAACTGGAAGATGGCAAAGCTTAAGAAAAAGAAGTACGTAGGGCTTCAGAAACGTAAAGCGATATCGGGGTATCTGTTCATCCTGCCCTTTATCATCGGCTTTCTGGTGTTTATGATCAAGCCTCTCATCGACTCGCTCTATATGAGCTTCTGCGAGGTCACGGTGGGCGCGGGACAGTTTGAGCAGGTGTGGGTCGCATGGAAAAACTACTACTTCGCATTCCGTCAGGACGCGAGCTTCCCGCAGCTTCTCACCGAAGGCGCGCTGAATATGTTCGTCTACACGCTGGCGATTATGGTTTTCTCCTTCTTCGTCGCGCTGATCCTGAACCAGAAATTTCACGGCAGAGCACTGGTTCGGGCGATCTTTTTCCTGCCCGTTATCCTCTCCTCCGGCGTTATGCTGGGCGTCGAGACGGACAACGCCGTCATGGACAGCATGCAGGCGGCGATCCAGGCAAGCACCTCCGGCGTGAGCATTACCGAGACGATCCAGGTGGTGCTGCGCACCGCCGGTGTCGGTGTCAAAGCTTTTGAAAAGGTCTTTGAGATCATCGACAATATCTACGATGTGGCCATCGCGTCCGGAATCCAGATCATCATTTTCCTCTCCGGTCTCCAGACCATTCCGTCCAGCATGTACGAAGCGGCCGAGATCGAGGGCTGCACAGCCTGGGAGAGCCTCTGGAAGATCACCTTCCCGATGATTTCCTCCATCTTCCTGGTCAACTGGTTTTACACGGTTGTCGACTACTGCATGAGAAGCGACAGCGCGATCATGAAAAAGATCCAGGGCGTCATGATATTGCAGCTGAATTACGGTCTGACCGCCGCGATGTCATGGATCTATTTCGTCGTCGTTCTTGCCTTTGTGGGCATCACCTCGGCGCTGATCTCGAAAGGAGTCTATTACTATGAGTAAATCCAAAGCCGCCAGGATGAGCTTTAAGGAATTCCGGGTCAGAAACAGGAATTCCGGCGGATATCTGCTGAGAAGGAAGATCATGGATGTGGGCGTTGCGCTGGCGCGGTTTATCCTGCTTTTCGGCATGTGCTTCATGATCCTGCAGCCCATCCTGGAGAAGATCTCCGTGAGTCTGATGACGCTGGACGACGTCTACAATCCGGTCGTCATCTCGATCCCCACCCGGGTCGTCACGGAAAATTATGTCACAGCTTACGGGGGCATGCGCTATGCCCAGGGCTTTGTCAACACGCTGATCATTTCGATCACCGTGGCGCTCGTGCAGGTGGTCATGTGTACGCTGGTCGGCTACGGCTTCGCGCGGTTCGAGTTCCCCTTTAAAAAGTTCTGGTTCGCCTGCGTGATGGTGGTGATCCTGGTTCCCCCGCAGACCATCTCGACCTCGCTCTTCCTGCATTTCCGGTTTTTTGATATCCTGGGCCTGGCAAAGCTCCTGACGGGCGAGACGATCAACCTGCGTAATTCCGTCCTGCCGTATTATCTGATGAGTCTCGGCTGCACCGGCTTAAAGAACGGTCTGTACATCTTCCTGATCCGGCAGTTCTTCCGCAACATCCCGGGTGATCTGGAAGAGGCAGCCTATGTGGACGGCCTGGGCACCTTTAAGACCTTTGTCCGGATCATGCTCCCGGAGGCAAAGCCCATCATCACGAGCTGCTTCCTTTTCGCCTTCGTCTGGCAGTGGACGGACGTCTTCTACACCCGCATGTTCCTGGGCGGCAAGGTGTTTTTGAGCACCTCCTTAAGCGGCTTCGCGGACGGCATCGGCTCCTATGTCGGCAACGCCTCCGGCGCCGGCCAGCCTGTGCAGCTGCCACCCGCACAGGTCAACCAGCTGCTGTCGACGGCGATCCTGCTCGTCATCGCACCGCTCATTATCCTTTACCTCTTCGCACAGCGTGCGTTTGTGGAAAGTATCAGTTCAACCGGGATTAAGATGTGATACAACAACGAGCCAAAGTCCGGCAGACGTCGTGCTTGCACGAACGGATGACGGACCTTGGCGAGTGTCCCTCATGAGGAACGAAGCGATGCGAAGCAGCGCGGGAGTTCCGAATGGGGCGCGGTGGTAAAGCCGCGAAGCGGCGACACCGCGGTTGTATCACATAGCTCACAACGAACGGACGGAAAAAAACGATTGAAATCCGCGGTTTTCGTGATATAATATGGACGGTTGTCCGGTCTCCGGACATCAACATAACCAAACACATCAACAAAGGAGGAAAAAGAATGAAAAAGCCCATGTCTAAAAAAGTCGTTGCGGCAGTCACCGCTGCGGCAATGACCATGAGTCTCCCAGCCTGCGGCGGCAGCCAGCCCGCTGCTCAGCCGGCCGAGCCGGCTCAGCCCGAAGCACAGGCTGAGGTCAAGGAAGAGGCTCCCGCACAGGAGGAGACCAAGGAAGAGGCTCCTGCTGAGCCCGCGGCAGAGGAGGAGGTTTCTCCCTACACCGTGATCAACGATCCCACCACCGGTGCCCCTTATGATCTTGGCGGCATGGAAGTCATCGTCCGCGACTGGTGGAGCCCGGAAGACGGCTCTGTCGCGGATCCCACGACCCAGTTCGAAGAGGATCGTCTCGCCTATCGTGAATGGCTGCAGGAGACCTACAACTTCACGTTCAAGTATATGGGCGGTCTCGGCTGGGGCCAGGGCATCACGGATGAGTTCCAGAAGTATGCGACCTCCGGCGGCGATGATCAGGCTCTCCTGTTCACCCTTCCGGACGGCTTCCAGGGTCCTTCGATTCTGCAGGGTCTTGCTTATGACTGGGCGACCATCGACAGCATCGACCTGAAGGATTCCAAGTACACCAAGAACGCCATCACCACTTATGATACCATTGGCAACAAGACCTTCGGTATCCTCGCCGGTGATCCCGAAATCGGTGCCGGTCTGTTCTTCAACCACCGCATCCTTGAGGAGTGCGGTATCGACCCCAACAGCATCTATGACATGGTCGAAAACGGCACCTGGACCTGGGATGCCTTCGAAGGCATGCTGAAGACCGTTGCGGCTGTGGATAAGGACGGCGACGGACAGTCCGATTACTTCGCATTCGGTGCCAACGGCATCGGACAGACCATCACGGTTGCCGTCCTCGGCAACGGCGGCGATATCATCGGCAAGGATGCAAGCGGCCACTTCGTTGCAAAGAACGAAGATGCTGCCTCCCTCGAGGCCATTGACTTCGCTTATCGGATCACCAAGGACTACTACATGACCTGGCACGATCCGGCTGTCTGGGATGACTATCGCACCAACTACACCGACGGCAAGATCGCGTTCCTGATCGATGACGGTTATGCCGGACAGGCAGGCTCCTTCGTCGGCAGCTGCGCGGATACGAACGGCTTCGTTCCTTTCCCGACCAAGGACGGCAAGAACCTGGTCTCCACGGTTCACGGCAACATCATCATGATGCCCGGCTGCTATGCTCCTGAGAAGGCCCGTCTGATCGCTTTCGCATACGACGCATGGGAGACCCTCCCTGCCGGTTATGAGGATTACAACTCCAGAGGTTCCGAGTTCAACAACTACAACCTCGACGAGAAGGGCATCCAGACCAACTTCGATCTGCAGGATATGAGCAAGATCAAGCCCACCTATGCAGGCTGGGTACCGGAACTGGAAGTCTCCAGCCCTCTGGACGGCGCGACCTGGTCCAATGTGTACTTCTCCATGTTCGACGGAACCGCCACGGTTTCCGAGATCAATGACAAGGTCCGCGACAAGTGGGCAGGCATCCTGGAGAAGACGAATACCGCGCTTGATGGGATCTGATGCCCAGGGAACGAAGCTCGCAGGCGATCATGCTTGCATGAATCGCCGCACGAGCTTAGGACCCGCCCGAACATGAGCAATGCTACAAGTACTTAACGAATGCGAAGCATGAGTTTAGTACTTGTGTATGCGGTAGCTGTAGCAAGATGCCTGTTTTTCAAGGCATCGCAGCGGATTGCGAATGTTTGCAAAATCGCGAGAGTTGCGAAGCAACGGAGCGATTTTGAGTATCATCTTATATGTTAACCGCATCATAATCCCCGCAGGGCATAAAGCTCTGCGGGGATTGTTCCCAACAAAGGCAGGTTCCCATGTCCCCTGTACGATTTCATTTACCCGGGCTGAGATATAATTTCCCCCTCAATATGATCTGGGTGAGCCTCTTACGGCAGCACCCCGAATATTTCCGGGAGGGCGTCGAAATCGGTTCCTTCTTCGGCTGCTTCCCCTTTGCTCTCTGGAACGGCGGACGCGAGATAGATCCGAATGATCAGTGCGACGCCGGCTTCATTATAAATACCATCAAAGCGGTCAACCAGGCCGGAATTCCCATCCGGTACACCTTTACCAACCCCCTCCTCACAGAGGAGGAATTAAAGGATGAATTCTGCAATTTCTGCCTGAAGGCGGCAACGGGCTATCCCAACGAGGTGCTCGTCTTTTCGCCGATCCTGGAAGATTACATTCGAAAAAACTATCCCTCTCTGATCATCAACAGCACCACCTGTAAGGAATTAAAGACCGTCGACGCGCTGAACGAGGAAATGGAGAAGGATTATCAATATGTGGTTCTGGACTACAACCTGAACGGAAACTGGGACTTGATCGGTCAGCTGAAGCACCCGGAAAAGCTGGAGGTGCTCGTCAACGCGACCTGTACCCCCAACTGCCCGCGCCGCGGAGAGCATTACCGCGAGATCGCGCGGCGCCAGCGGATCGTCCTGAAAAACCGCAAGCTTCCGCCCGAACGGAGAAAGCCGCTGCCTGAGTGGAACTGCAAATACGGTATAGAGAACACGGTCTACAGCATCCAGAGCTATCCGACCGTGGTGAAGCCCGACGAAATCTGGGCTGAATATCTGCCGCGGGGCATCAACAACTTCAAAATCGAAGGCCGCACGGGCAACCTCTTTAACCTGGTGGACACCTACTGCCTCTATATGGCAAGACCGGAACACGCGGATGGCGTCCGTTTCCAGGTTCTGCGCAATCTGGAACAAAACGGGATCATTGCTGTCCGCAGACCCCGCCCGCAGGCCTTTGCGCCGCCGGGAGGCGGTAAGAGATGAAGCGCCGGTCACTTCTCTCTGTCCTTCTGACCGCCTTCATCCTCACAGGCTGCGGAAAGACCGCGGATGAGCCCATGGTGGTGGTGGACAATTCCCCCGAGGAAGCATTGTACGCACTGATCCCTGTCACCAGGGAGGACGTGGTGCTGACAAGATCCCTGAACGTCACCTGGGTGCAGGATCAGGAGCAGGAGGTCTCCTTCCCGGTCGGCGGGAAACGCGTGACGAAGGTTTACGTCCATCAGGGAGACGTCGTAAAGCCCGGAGATCTGCTCATTGAGCTCTCCGCGAGCGATCTCGGCGGGGAAATCGATGCGCTGGAATACCGGATTCAAAAGAACAAACTCCAGCTCGGCTATCTGGATGCCGCCGAAGCCTTTGACCGCGACGATGCCTATAACAGCTTCGTCTACAACACGCCGGAGATAAAGGACGAGGATGTGGAGAAATATGAGAACAACGAGTCCTCCATCGCCGAGAACTACCGCTATCAGCGGGAGGACCTTAATGATGAAATCGAATTCGACCAGAAAAAGCTGGCCCGCTTAAAATCCGAGCTTGCTGCCAGCCGCATCTACTCGACCATGTCCGGCACCGTCTACACCATCGCCGCCAATCTGGAGGGCTCCACATCCCGGAAGGACGAAGTCGTCATGACCATCGTCGACGGCTCCTCCGGGCATTTTGAGATGCATGAACCCGATGCAGTCTCCTACTTCCATGAGGGAGAAACCATTCCCCTGAATATTTACTACACCAATGCCTCCGGCAGCTATGAGGTGCTGCCCCTGCATATGGATCAGTGGGACGAGATACAACAGTTTTCCGTCTTTTCCGGACCGGATAATGACGGAATCGATGTGGGAACCTCCGCCTCCATCATCATCACGCTGGACCGGCACGAACGCGTGCTGTCCCTTCCGCTGGGAGCCGTGCATCGCGCGGACGGAAAGCCCTATGTCTATGTTCTGGATGATAACGGCTTCCGGCAGATCAAATGGATTGAGACCGGTCTGGCCGGAGACGACCGCATAGAAATCCTCAAGGGACTCGAGGAAGGGGATCAGGTGGTAAAGCAGTGAAGAAGTCCTTAGACAAAAAGATCCTGACCCGGATCCTCATCGCGGTCCTCTGCCTCGGTGCCGTCGGAGGGCTGACTGCGCTCCTGATCATCCGGGGACCGCTGCTTTCGCCTTTCTCGAAAGGTGCGGAGGAAGCAACCGGCGAAGCTCCGGCGGGAGGCGCAAAGCAGACGTCCGCCGATGCCGCGGTGCCCTATGAAGAGGAGCCGGAGCTGGTAGAGCCCGTGGGAAGCGTCGTCCGCTATGTACCCGCTGAATTCCGCGAGCTCTTCCGCGTGACCACCTGTCAGGGTGTGGTCTGTCCGGACACGACCGAATATACCTACGAATCCTCCCGGCCTTTCGGCAATTACGGTGCCCTTCCGGGGGATGAGGTGCGAAAGGGCGACGCGCTATTCTCCGGTACTGCGGAATCCGTGGAGGATGAAATCGACGCGATCGAGGAGGAAAACGCCGAGCTCCTCGAAGCGTTCACCAACACGGCATCCGACATGGCATACGATATTTCCAAAGCAAAAAAGACAGAATATGAAAGGGCACAGGCCTACCAGAATCTGTGCGCCTCTGCTCCCGAACCGGATTCCCCCTGGTATGCCGGCTGGGCAAAGGGCGCAATGCCCGCGGAAAAGGCCGCCAAACAGGCCAAAGCCGCGCGGGAAAAGCTGGAGCAGTCCCTGAAGGAAAAGCAGGAGCAGTTTGACCTCCAGTATGCCTACAACGAAAAGCGCATCGAAAGACTGGAGACGGAAGACCGGGCTGCCGGCGTCTCCTCCGCCGAAGACGGCGTCGTGGTCGCATCGTCCTTTTATCTGACGGGAGACAGCATCCCGGAGGGAACCTCCGTCCTGGCCGTGGGAAACCCACAGGAAAAGGAAATCATCTGCGAATATGTGAGCAAGTCCGTCGTGAACAAGGCGAAGGATATCTATGCCATCGTGGACGGAAAGCATTTCCAGGTTCAATATGAGGTCATGGAGACCGAGGAATACCGTCTGAAGAAGCAAAAGGACGGGGAGGTCTATACCACCTTCCATCTCATCGATCCGGAAGACGAGGCGGAAAACGGGCAATACGCCGTGATTGTCATCGTCGAGGAACGGATTCCGGACGCGCTCTGTGTGCCGAGAGAAGCCGTCAGCCGGGACGAACGCGGCTCCTTTGTCTACCGCTACGACGGCGGCGAAAGCATCTATACCCCTGTTCAGACCGGCTCCTATGACGCCGCATTCATCGAAATCCTTTCCGGTCTTCACGAGGGAGATCCGGTCGTCTGTGACACCCCCTGGACCGTCGGCGATAAGACCCTGACCGTTGATAAGGGAGAAGTCAGCAATCCTTTTTCCACAGACGGCTTTCTGTACTATCCGTCCGCCGAATGGCTGGAAAACCCCGCGAAAAACGGCACGAGCTACCTGAAGGAGCTCCTCGTAAACCGCTATGAACAGGTGGAGGCGGGACAGGTGGTGGCCCGGATCGAGATCGTGGGAGACGATATCGAGATCGCCAGGCTCCGCCGCAAGATTGACCGTCAGAACGAACGCCTTGCCGATCTGAACCAGAAAAAGTCAAAGACCTTTAACAAAGAGGAGCTGGAGGCTCTTGACCGCACGATCAGAGATCGGAACCGCACAATCGAAAGCTTAAACCGGCAGCTTGACAAGCTCACCCGCTATCTGGGGATCTATGAGCTCACTGCGCCTGAGAGCGGAATCATTACCGACCGGACGGAACGGAAAGCAGGGGAACTGATCTCTTACCGGGAAAAAATCGTCCAGCTCTCCAGGGATGATTCCTGCTTTATCATGCTGGAGGATAAGGGAAAGCCGATCTCCTACGGCAATGAGGCCTCCGTTCGGGTGCGGGGACGCGGTGCGGAGGAAAAGACCATGGTCGGAACCGTCGTCACGGTCAATCCCTGGGCGCTCTCCAAGGATCTGCGCCGCGGCTTTGCCATCATCCGCCTGCCCATGGAGGATATGGCTTCGATCGCGGATCTGACGGGTTCTGTCGCCGGTGAAAACGGCCTCTGGAACAGGATCCGCTTTGGAATCGATATGACCACCGGCCGGATGAAGGACGTGCTCCTGGTGCCCCGGAAAGCGGTCTACACCACCGGTTCAAACGAAACCTATGTGATCACCAGACGCCCGGACGGCTCTGCCAGGCTGATCCGTTTTGTGGCCGGCGGCTCGGATCCGTCCTATTACTGGGTGGCCTACGGTGATCTTGAGGAGGGGATGGAATTATGTTCCGAATAATGCTGCAGAAGCTGTGGCAGAAAAAGTGGATGAACTTAAGCCTCCTCCTGGGCTGTGTGCTGTTCGTGGCGACCGCCGTGAGCTTTCCTCTGTATCAGAAAACCGCCTATGACCGGATGCTGCAGGATGAATTCTCGGTCTACCTTGAAACCAACGGGAAATGGCCCATGCTCCTTCGAATGACCGCCACCTGCAACAAGGACTCGAAGGACACCATCGGAAAAATGGAGCGTTTCACCGGGGAAATCTATGAACACCTGGGCGTGCCGGCGTACCGGACGATCCTCTCCTATTCGATTCAGCGATCCCAGGTTACGCCATCGGTTGAACGGGAGGATGCCGGTCAGATCGAGCTCTCCCTCTCTGCGATGACCGATCTGGAGAAATACGCCCGCCTGGTGACCGGCAGCGTGTACTCCGAGGACGGCATCGATGACACCGGTGCGATCGAAGTCATCGTGCCCCAGGCGACCCTGGTGCAGAAGGGTCTTCTCCCGGATGAGACGCTGACCTTTGACCGGCTCAAAACCGTTGACGGCGATCCGATCCGAATCCATATCGTCGGTGTGTTTACCGGCGGAAATGACGATGATTTCTATTTCCAGGAAAATCCGGACCTGCTGTTTGGCCAGTGCTATATGGAGCCGAACCTGTTCCGCTCCCTGTTTACGGGCGAGAATGCGTATCACTATATGATCATGGTCTCCTTCTATGACCAGCTTGATTACAGACAGGTCACCTCCTCCGATATACAGCGGATCCGGGAGAACACCGCCTGGCTGTGCGGGGAAAGTCCCTTTCGTAGTGTCCTGAAGGAGCCTGACTACCGGAGCATCCTGGAGGAGTACACCCTCAAACAGATCCGGATCTCCGCGACTCTGACAATCCTGCAGATTCCGGTTCTCGTGCTGCTTGCCGCCTTCCTTCTCATGATCTCCGGACAGATGTACGAAATGGAACGGAATGAGATCTCCGTCATCAAAAGCCGCGGCAGCTCCCGCGGGCAGATCCTGCTCCTGTATCTCTATCAGGGCGCGTTCCTCTCTGTTCTCGGCGCCGTGTTCGGTGTTCCGCTGGCCATCCTGTTCGCCAGACTCTTGAGCTCCACCAGAAATTTCCTGGAATTCAATCCGCAATCCTCCCTGCCGGTGAACTTCTCCGGATCGGCTCTCGTCTACGCCATCGCCGCGGCAGGCGTCACGCTGTTAAGCATCTCCGTGCCCGCGATCCGTCACAGCAAGGTCACCATCGTCAACCTGAAGCAGCAGAAAGCCGTCGGAAAAAAGCCGCTGTGGCAGAAGCTCTTTATTGACCTTTTGCTGATCGGTGTTTCCCTGTATGGCTTCTATTCCTTCCGCAGAAGCCTGGGTTCGCTCTCGGAAACGGTGCTCTCGGGGGAGAGCCTGGATCCGCTCCTTTATATCAGCTCCTCCCTGTTCATCGTCGGTACCGGACTCTTCTTCCTGCGCATCCAGCCGTTTGTTGTGAAGCTCCTCTATTACTGCTTCAGGAGGATCTGCGGCCCCGCCGGTTATATCTCCTTTATGGAAAACACCAGGAACGGACACAAGATGCAGCTCATCATGCTGTTTCTCATCATGACCATCTCCCTGGGGATGTTCCACGCCACAGTCGCCCGCACGATCCTGGAAAACGCCGTGGAAAACACGGATTATCTGGATGGGACGGATGTGATCATCAAGGAGAACTGGGTCATGATGCAGGATGAAAACGGCTCTCCCACCGGCGTATACACAGAGCCCGATACCGCGAAATATCTGTCCATGGATTTCGCGGATGCACACACCAAAGTGCTCTATGATGACCGCGCTTATGTCAAGCAAAAGGGAAACTCCCGCATGTCCCTCACCTTCATGGCGATCCACACGAAGGAATTCGGCGAAATGACCGCTCTCCCAGCGGGTGTCAACGAGAAGTCCTGGCACACCTACTTAAATGAACTGGCCGTCACGGAGCAGGGTCTCCTGGTCTCCCGCAACTTCTCCACCGTTCAGAATGTGGAGATCGGCGATTCCATCAGCTTCTTCAACGGCGATGCCAAGGCCTTAAAGGGCACTGTGGTGGATTTCATCGACTATTTTCCCTCCTACCGTCCCACGATCACCGTCATCAATCCGGACGGCAGCGCGACGACGGAAGAGAATTATCTGATCGTCGCCAATTATTCCGATATCCGGAAAAGAATCGGCATGCAGCCCTATGAGCAGTGGATCTCTCTCAAAGAGGGCACAACGCCGGGCGATGTCTACGACTTCATCACCACTCATAATATGACGGTGCGGAAATACGTGAACCGGGCGAACGACGTGGAACACACCATGACGGATCCGCTGCTGCAGGGCACCAACGGAATCCTCACCATGGGCTTCGTCGTGACGCTCCTTCTGTGCGCGGTGGGCTACCTGATCTTCTGGATCATGTCCATCCGGGAGCGGGAACTGATCTTCGGCGTGCTCCGTGCCTGCGGCTTCCACAAGGGCGAGATCGTCCGGATGCTGCTCATGGAGCAGCTCTTCTCCGGTGTCTTTTCCGTGCTGGCCGGCATCGGGATCGGAAAGCTCACGTCCTCGATGTTCGTGCCGATGCTGCAGGCTTCCTACGCCACGTCGGAGCAGGTGCTGCCCATGAAGCTGATCACCCGCGCCTCCGACCTGTACAAGCTTTACGGAATCGTCGGTGCGGTGATGCTTGTCTGCATCTTCGTGCTGATCTTCCTGCTGTTCCACATGAATGTGACGAAGGCGCTGAAGCTGGGGGAGGAATAATCTATTGATGTCAGGGTCAAAAGCTCATAAGGCGTTCATGCTTCCGAGCGGACGCAGAAGTGCAACGAAATCAAAGATTTCTGCACTTCTAGTGTGCATGAAACGCCGCATGAGCTTGGGACCCGCCCGAGCATGAGCAAGTAGCAAGATGCCCGTATTATGGGCATCGCAGCGGATTGCGAATGATCGGAGGGCGCACGAGCAATAAAAGGGATTCTATGAATCAAGATTACATCGTCAAAACAACAGGGATCAAACGCGCCTTCGATACGCCCGCCGGCAAGTTCTGGGCGCTCAAGGGGATTGACGTGGCAATCCCAAAGGGTACGTTCGCGATTTTGAAGGGGCGCTCCGGATCGGGGAAGACGACATTGATGAATATCCTGAATTCGCTGGACGACCCGACGGAGGGGGAGGTCTTCTTCGAGGGACGGGCGCTTAAGGAGCTCTCCGAGCATGAGCGGGAGAATCTGCGGCGCAGGAAGATGGGCTTCGTGTTCCAGTCGGTGTCGCTGATTCCGTCACTGAACGCCTTTCAGAATGTGGAATTCTCCATGCGGATGGCGGGACACAAAATTAACCGGGAATCCCAGGCACGGGTGGAGGAATGTCTGAAGCTCGTGGGACTGGGGAACCGTATGACGCATATGAGTGCGGAGATGTCTGGCGGCGAGCAGCAGCGCGTGGCCATCGCGCGCGCGCTGGCGCACCGGCCGGGGGTGATCTTCGCGGATGAACCCACGGCGGAGCTGGATTCCGCCATGGCTGCGCATGTGACGGAAATCTTCAAGGAGATGACCCGGCGTGAAGGGATCACGGTACTGATGACCACCCACGACGTCGGCCTCATGGGCGCCGCAGACATGACGATCGAATTAAACAACGGAGAACTGGTGCATGCAGGATAATTCAACACCGCTGTCCGTCATGGTACAGGCGGACGGTCTGGTCAAAATCTACAAAACGCGGGATACCGAGGTGCTGGCGCTGCAGGGTCTTGATCTCACCGTGGAAACCGGCGAGCTCACGGCGCTCATCGGCAACAGCGGCTCGGGCAAATCCACGTTTCTTAACATGATCGGCGGACTGGACAGGCCCAGCGCCGGCTCTCTCAGGGTCGACGGCAGGAATCTTTTCACCATGACCGAACGGGAGCTGGTGCGGTACAAGCGCGACACCGTCGGCTTCGTGTGGCAGAACAACGGCCGCAACATGCTGCCCTATCTCACGGCACTGGAAAACATCATGCTGCCCATGAACCTTTCCGGCACACGGCACAAGCGGGCCAGAGCCCTGGAGCTGCTGGAGACGGTGGGGCTCTCGAATAAGAAGCACAGCAAGATGAACATGCTCTCCGGGGGCGAACAGCAGCGGATTGCCATCGCCATTGCGCTGGCCAATAAGCCGAAGCTGCTGCTTGCGGACGAGCCCACCGGCTCCGTGGACTCGGCCACCGCGGACTACATCTTTGACATCTTTACGGAGTTAAACAAAAACGGTCAGACGATCCTGATTGTCACCCACGACATGACGCTCTCCAAAAAGGTGAGACGCGTCGTGGCCATCCGGGACGGAAAAATCAGTTCCGAGCGTGTACTCAAGGAGGAATTCGCGGACCGGGTGCGGGAGAGCGGCATCGACTGGCGCGCCGAGGACACACAGGACGAATATGTGGTGCTCGATAAGGCCAACCGCCTGCAGCTGCCCCGGGAGCTGCTGGACGAGCTGAAGCTTACCGGCAATAAGGTCCGGGTGTCCTACCGGGACGGCCGGATCGAAATCAGCGGTCCCGACACCGCGGAGGAATCAAAAACATGACGAGCAAGACCCCAAAAACGATCCGTTCCCTCACCGCCCTGCTGCTTGGCCTGACATTGACCGTCACCGCCGCAGGCTGCCAAGCGGCCGGTGCGAACGGAGAAACCGGCAATCCCGCAGCCGGCGCTTCCACGGAAGTTTCTTCAGGAAGCACAGCCGGCACCCCCGCGCAGACAGACATCACCGGGGAGATTCCGGAGCTGATGCCCGCGGTCCTGCCGGAAGAAAACGCTGCCCCCGCGGGTCAGGAAAGCAGCGCGGCTCCGGCCGAACGACTGCCTCTTAAGGAGCTGTATCAGGATCAGTTCCGCATCGGGGTCGCCGTACAGGCCATCGATCACTGGCATGACAAAACCGCCGAGATCGGCAACCCCGCCAAGGAGGCGCTGATCGACCGGGAATTCAACAGCATGACCTTCGGAAACGAGTGGAAGCCGGCCTACAACTTCGACGCCGACTCGCCCACGCTCTACAAAACCGACCCCGCCGCCGAGGAGCTCCTTATCTGGGCAAAGGAGCATCAGATGCCCGTGCGCGGACACACCCTCGTCTGGCACAGCCAATGCAATCCCAACATTTTTGCCAAAGATTTCCGCGCCGTTTCAAAGGGATCCGCCACCACCGACTGGAAGGCGGAGCTGGATCCGGACTGCCTCGTGGATGCCTCCACGCTGATTAAGCGTCTGCGCACCTATATCCGCGGTCTGATGGAATACACCTACGCAAACGGCTTTGCCGACACGGTCTACGCCTTTGACGTGATCAATGAGGCGACGGAGGAAAAGAATGCCGACGGTCTGCGGGACAGCTACTACTACCGGATCATCGGTCCCCAGTATCTGTACTACTGCTTCCTGTTTGCCAGGGAGGCGGAGCTGGACTACGCGGCGGAATACGCGTCCCTCTACGGTCTGGACGCGTCGAAGGATGATCTGTCGCCCATTCTTCCGAAGCTGTTCTACAACGATTACAACGAGTGGTTCCCCAAACGCGTGAGCATCATCACCCGGTTTCTTACGGAGGATGTGTTCAATGAGGGTCAGAAAATGATCGCCAGCCCCGCCATTGCCGCGGACGGCGACGGCACGATCGCAGGCGACGGACTGATCGACGGCATCGGCATGCAGGGACACCTGGACGACACCCAGAACATCGACCAGTATATCGATGCGATGCGCGCCTATGACGCCATTGTGGATGAGGTGCAGATCACGGAGCTCGACGTCGGGGAGACGGCCTCGGGAGAGCTGGCAGAGACCAAACAGGCCGCCTTCTGCAACGAATTCTTCAGACGGCTTCTGGAGGAGCGCGCAAACGGCGTCCATCTGACCTGTGTGACCTGGTGGGGACTGACGGACGACGCCTCCTGGCGGAAGGGAGCCAATCCCCTCCTCTATCACCGCGATCTGTCCGAAAAGCCTGCGTATGAGGCGCTTCAGATGGCTTTCCGCGGAGAGGTCTATGATGCAGCCAATCCCATTTCCACAAGGGATGCCACAGAGCTTCTTTACGACTTTGAACCGCGCACCGAGGATGGCAAGCTCCTTTCGCAGGAGCCGGAGGATCTGGGGCTTACAAGCCGCGGCACCGGTCATCAGTCCGTCCTCAGGATCGTCAAAGGGGAAAACCACACGGAGAACGCGCCGATCGGCCGCTCCCTCCGGGTGACCCGTGAGGAACAGGACGCGACGGTGCGGCTGGACATTTCCCGCTTCATTGGAAAAACCATCCGGATCCGCCTTTTCGTCAAAACCGCCGACAGCGAGGTGACCCTCGGCGCCACCGGCGACTCGGATCTGACGCTCGCCGCCGTCCCCACAGGAGACGACTGGACCGCGATCGAGGCCGAATGCCGCCTGAACGACGGACTTTCCTCCGCCGCGCTCTGGCTGGAGACCGACGGGAGCACCGATCTGTATATCGACGATATTTCCATACAGGCAGAATAAATCCCTGCCACTGGCAAAGGAGGTCCTTATGTCACAACCCGAGCATCCCGAAGTATACTGGCATCTGCCCGGCTTTTTCGTCCATTTTTATCTGTTTCAGGTTTTGCTGCACCTGATGCGCACGTCCCCCGACTGCTTTGAGGACGGCTACCGCGTCGGCAGTGTCTACGGCACGTTTCCCGGCGCCATCTGGAACGGCGGACGCGCGGTGTTCGGCATCTCCTTCAAGGGGGATATGGAAAAGATCCTCAAAACCTACGAACAGTTTGGCGTCCCGGTGCGCTTCACCTGGACGAATCCGCTGATCGAGGAAAAGCACCTGACGGATACCTACTGCAATCTGATCATGTCCCTCGCCGACAACGGCAAAAACCAGGTGCTGGTCAATTCCCCGGTGCTGGAGGCCTACATCCGCGAGCACTATCCCCGCTTTCCGCTGATTTCCTCGACGACGAAACGGATCACGGACACGGCCGGCATGAGGCAAGAGCTTGACAGGGACTACGCGCTGATTGTGCTGGATTACGATAAAAACCACGACGAGGCGGTTCTTCAGGCGCTGGAACCACAGGCTTCCCGCGTGGAGATTCTGGTGGATGAGATCTGTTTTCCGCACTGCCCGAAGCGGTCGGATCACTACCGGGACGAGGGACTTAAGCAGCTCACCTTCGACCGGGGCGCCCCTTACCCCTGTCCGAACCGGCTGAACAGCCATATCCGGCCCTCCTTTGCGGAGTGCAAAAAGCGGCCGGCCTTTCTGTCTAAAGAGGAGCTGCCCGGCTATATCGCACGGGGCTATGTGAACTTCAAGCTCGTGGGCCGCGGTCTGCCGCAGGAGGTGGTGCGCGATGCGCTCCTCTACTATCTGGTAAAGGACGACGCGCGGGACGAAATCGCCTCACGGATGGAGAAGGAGCTTTCGAAACTGCCGGGCGGAATGGGTTCGAAATGACATTTTCCGGGAAATAAGGTATAATGAGATGTTAAGATCAGAAGCCAATTTACATCATATGATGTCCACGGATCAAGAACGCATGCGGCGATTCATGCACACTAGAAGTGCAGAAATCTTTGATTTCGTTGCACTTCTGCGTCCGCTCGGAAGCATGATCGCCTTATGAATTTTTGCCACTGACATTATATTTAAAGAAAGGGAGAAACAGCATGAAAATTTTCGAAGGTTTCCAGCAGGGCGTCAATCTGGGCGGATGGATCTCCCAGTACGACCGCTACGATGAGCAGCACTTTGACACCTATATCACCGAAGCGGACATCAAAAAAATCGCCGACCTCGGCTTTGACCATGTGCGCGTCCCGGTGGATTATCCGGTTCTCGAGACGGAGGACGGGCAGCTTAAGGAAACGGGTTTCCGCTATCTGGAGGCCTGCAGAAGCTGGTGTGAGGCCCACGGAATGCGGATGCTGATCGATCTGCACGAATGCTTCGGCTATTCCTTCGATCCCCTGAAAAAGGACATGGACCGGAAGAAGTTCTTTTACGATGAGGAGCTGCAGGCGCGCTTCTTTAAACTCTGGGAGGAAATTGCCCGCCGCTTTGCGGATCACGCGGATCAGGTGGCCTTCGAGCCCCTCAATGAGGTGGTGCTCTACGAGGTGGCCGACGCCTGGAACAAGCTGGCCGCCAGCTATATCGAGCGGATGCGGAAGATCGTTCCAGACAGCTATATCGTGCTGGGCGGCGTGTGCTACAACAGCGTCACCACCGTTCCGCTGCTTAACGTCCCCATCGACGATAAGCTGGTTTACAACTTCCACTGCTATGAGCCCTTCATCTTCACCCACCAGGGCGCTTACTGGGTCAATGCCATGCCCAAAGACTGGCGGATCGGCTATCCCAAGACGCTGGAGGAATACCGCGAAGCAGGCCGCAAGCTTGACGAGAATCTCGCCGGCGCGGTTTACACAGAGGGCATCCGGGAGATCGGCGAAGGCTTCTTTGAGGATCTCTTCGCCCCGGCCATCGAAAAGGCCACAAAGGACGACGTGCCGCTCTACTGCGGCGAATACGGGGCCATCGATCTGGCCGACGACGAGGATCGTCTGCGCTGGCTGCACGATATTCACGGCGTCTTCCGCAAGCACGGCATCGGCCACGCCCTCTGGAATTACAAGGGCAAGGATTTCGAGATGAAGGATTTAAGTCTGGCGATGAAGTAACCAGTCACAGTACGAGCAAAGAAACAGCCAGTGCGCGAATCTGTTCGCGAGCACTGGCTGTTTTTTGTTCGTATCCGCAAAGTACACAGAAAATAAACCCCGCCCACATGAACAGACTTCATGTGAATGTGGATGGGATATTGTGAATTCAGATAATCGAACAGGCAAAAAACACCCCGGGGATTGACCCCGGGGTGTTCCTTTAATTCCTGATTCCTCAGCCGCCGGCCAGACGCTTTTTCAGCTCGCCGGTCATATCCTCATATCCCGGCTTGCCCAGGAGCGCAAACATGTTTTTCTTGTAGCTCTCGACACCGGGCTGGTTGAAGGGATTGACCCCCAGGAGATAGCCGCTGACGCCGCAGGCGAATTCGAAGAAATAGAAGAGCTCGCCGAGATACTGCTCCGTCATCTCCGGCACGTGGATCATGAGGTTCGGCACCTGGCCGTCCGAATGGGCGAGAATCGTGCCGTTCATGGCCGCATCGTTGGCAAATTCCACGGTGTTGCCGGCCAGATACCCCAGTCCGTCCAGATCGGATTCCTCCTTCGGTATGGTCAGGCTGTGACGGCTCTTTTCCACATGGATCACGGTCTCATACATGATCCGGGCGCCGTCCTGAATAAACTGTCCCATGGAGTGCAGGTTGGTGGTGAGATCGACGCTCGCCGGGAAGATGCCCTTCTGATCCTTGCCCTCGGACTCGCCGTAGAGCTGCTTCCACCACTCGGAGACATAATGGACGGACGGCTCATAGTTGGCGAGCACCTCCACCGATTTGCCCTTGCGGTAGAGGATGTTGCGGATCGCCGCATAACGCAGGGCGTCATTGTCCGCATAACCAAGCTCCAGCGCGCGCTTTCTGCCGTCGGCCGCGCCCTGCATCAGCGCGTCGATATCCGCACCGGAGACCGCGATCGGAAGAAGGCCCACCGCCGTCAGCACCGAAAAACGTCCGCCGACATCATCGGGCACCACAAACTCCTCATAGCCCTCGGCATCCGCCTCCTGCTTTAAGGCGCCGCGCGCCTTGTCGGTCGTCGCATAGATGCGCTTCGCTGCCGCCTCTCTGCCGTATTTCGCAATCAGCTTTTCCTTGAAGATGCGGAAGGCGATGCCGGGCTCCGTCGTCGTGCCCGATTTGGAGATCATATTCACGGAGAAATCGCGGTCGCCCACCACGTCCAGCAGATCCTGAAGGTAGGTCGCGCTGATGGAATTGCCGCAGAAATAGATTTCGGGCGTCTTGCGCACGCTCTTGTCCACCACATTGTAAAAGCTGTGCCGCAGAAACTCGATGGCCGCCCGGGCGCCCAGGTAGGAGCCGCCGATTCCGATCACAACGAGCACCTCGGAATCGCTCTGAATCTTTGCCGCCGCCTGCCTGATCCGGGCAAACTCCTCCTTGTCGTAATTGACCGGCAGGTCGATCCAGCCCAGGAAATCATTGCCCGCACCGCTTCTTGACGTCAGAAGCTTTGCTGCCGCAACGGTCTGCGCTTCCATCATCGCCATCTCATCCTCACGGACAAAGGCCGCCGCTTTGGAATGATCAAAGGTCACTTTTTCACTCATTTTCTTCCCTCCATGTGTCACGCTCTGTTTCCGGGGTGCTTCAGGCACCCTGCCAATACCAGTATTATAGGCTTCTGTCCCGCATTATGCAAGGGGACGTGCGGATGCGATGGCCCGGGGCAACTGCTGACGGACAGTCGCTTTGACACTACCATCCCGTTCATGCTATGATTGACAGCATGAAAACGATTTCCATCGTGGTGCCCTGCTACAACGAAGAGGCCACCATCCGCCTGTTCTATGAGACCATCCTTTCCCTCTGGCAGGAGCAAACCCTGGCAGAGGATTACACCCCGGAATTCGTCTTCGTCGACGACGGATCGAAGGACGAAACCGGGATCATCATCCGCGCGCTCTCCGAGACGGACGACCGGGTGCGCTTCACCGCCTTCTCCCGCAACTTCGGCAAGGAAGCGGCGATTTTCTGCGGACTGAAGCAGGCGACCGGCGACGCTGTGATCGTCATGGATGCCGACTTACAGCATCCGCCCGCGATCATTCCCGATATGCTGGAAAAGTGGAAGCAGGGCTACGAAATCGTGGAGGGCGTCAAATCGGACCGCGGCCGCGAAAAACGATCCTACCACCTCTTTTCCCGGCTCTTTTACAGCCTGATCAGCCGCATGACGGGCTTTGACATGGCCGGCTCCTCAGACTACAAGCTGCTTGGCCGCAGAGCCGTGGATGCCCTGAACCAGCTGCCGGAAAGAGCGACCTTTTTCCGCGCGCTGAGCTACTGGATCGGCTTTAAGTCCGCCTCTGTCCGTTACAAGGTGGCCGAACGCTCGGCCGGAAAAAGCAAATGGACCGGCCGTTCGCTCTTTGCCTATGCCATCGAAAACCTGACCTCCTTTACCTATGCCCCGCTCAGGATCATCGGTCTCGTCGGAATCCTGATCCTGTGCATCGGAATCGGTCTGGGAATCGATGCCATCATCTCCTATTGCAGGGGCCAGTCAGTCGGAGGCTATCCCTCCCTGATCATCCTGCTCACCCTCGCGACCGGGGGGATCCTGCTAAGTCTTGGCATCATCGCCATCTACATTGCCAAGATGTACACGGAACTGAAAAACCGCCCCCGCTATATCATAGACGAACAGAAATGAAAATCAAATGGAGCAGTACGCGGGTATTACTGATCATCGTCAGCGCCATTCTGATTGCCGCTGTGATCGGTATGCTGCTCATCAGGGACACGGCCGTTGATACGGATATTACCGCTCACACCACCGCAATCGGTCTTATCCTTCCCGGCGTGAAGGACGATGCCAATTATTCACAGGCGCATTTCGATGCGTTGATGAGCATCAAAGATGAGCTGAATCTGAAGATCCTGTGCAAAGACAGAACACCCGAGGATAATTCCTGCCTTGAAATCATGAGGGAACTGATCGAAAAGGAAGGCTGTAAAATGATCATAGCAGCCTCTTTCGGTTACGGAAAATATGTGAAGGAACTGGCAGATCTCTATCCGGACATCTGCTTTATTCATCCTACGGGGACGGAATCGCTTCCGAATCTGACAAACTGTATGGGAAGGATGTATCAGGCGAGGTACCTGGCCGGAATCGTCGCCGGAATGCGCACGGAAACCGGGGAGATCGGGTATGTGGCCGCCTTTTCGATTCCTGAGGTGATCTGTCAGATCAACGCATTTACACTGGGCGCCAACCGTGTGGCCCCGGGGACGAAGGTTCATGTCAGATACGTCAATTCGTGGACGGATGATGCGGCCGCAAAAGACGCCAGTGAAGCCCTGCTTGCACAATACCCCGAAATCGACATTCTGACGATGCATACCAATTCCCTGATGCCGAATCTTGTCGCAGAGGAAAAAGGGATCTGGTCCATCGGATTCAACAAGGATAATGCCGAACGCTATCCCGAAAGCTATCTGACCGCATGCGTATGGGAATGGGCTGATTTCTACAAGGCGGAGATCACGGACTGTCTGCAGGGAAAGTTTCACGGCAGCAGTAAACTGATCGGCATGGAAGACGGAATCGTCGGACTCTCTGATCTGACGGAAAACTGCGCGCCCGGAACAAAAGAAGCCGTGGATGAAGCGATCCGTCTTTTTGAGAGCCGCACGTTTGATGTGTTTTACGGGCCGATCACGGATAATACCGGTACGCTCCGGGTACCGGACAGGGAATCTCTGTCCGACGAGGAGATATGCAGCACTTTTAACTGGTATGTGGAGGGCGTGATCGTTGAAGAATAAAGAGGCCGCAGAAAGGATCTCATTCATTATCGCCGCCATCCTGGTCGTGATCGGAATCGTCGTATTGATCAACAACTTTCACACGGACAGGGAGAAAGAGATTGTATGCGTCGGAACGGTCTGTATCGGCTCCGCTGATGACAACGGATGGAACCAGAGCCATTATGAGGGGATCGGTGAAGCCTGCGAGGCCAATTCCTGCCTGATGTATACCCGGATGAATATCCCCGAAGAGGAAGGCAGGCTGAAAAGGGCCGTAGCCGAGCTGGTGGATCTGGGATGTTCCTGTATCTTCCTCACGAGCTACGGATACGGCGAATATTTGAATTCTATCGCAAAACAATATCCGAAGGTCGCTTTTTACTGTATATCCGGCGAAAAGGAAGCATCCAACTGTACGACCTATTTTGCCAGAATGTATCAGGTCAGATATCTGTCCGGCATTGTCGCCGGTTCATCGACGAAAAGCGGTGTCCTGGGATACGTGACGGCGATGCCCATTTCCGAGACGATCCGGTCCGTCAATGCCTATGCGCTGGGCGCGCGGAAGGCCAATCCCTCCGCAAAGGTTCTGGTCGCCTACACGGGAAGCTGGGATGATAAGGACGCGGAAGAACAGGCAGTCAGAGATCTTAAAGAAGCCGGCGCGGATGTGATCACCTACCACGAGGACCGGCCCTACGCCATCGATCTGGCGGATGAGATGGGCCTGTTTACGACGGGTTATGATTATGTCAGTCATGCGTATTCCGACCGTTTGCTTACCGCTGCCGTGATCAACTGGGATGTCCTCTACACCCGGATATTGCAGGATTACTTAAGCGGCAGAGCGAATTTCTCGAATGATTACTGGCTCGGATTATCCGAAGGCGCGGTTTCTCTGTATCCGTATTC
>JAIKYU010000073.1 GCA_024682835.1 Lachnospiraceae bacterium
TGTGTTCAGGATCGCCTCCAGACGGCTGCGGGAGCAATTCTCAAAGAAAGCAAAGAACTGTCCGCCGCCGTTGTGCGCGATGAATCCGTAGACCTCGCGGAAGCTCCTTAAGATCTGCGCAAAATCCTTTAACACCTCATCGCCGGTATGCCTCCCGAAGCGCTCCGAGATCCGGTTGAGCTCCAGATTCCAGGAGATACAGCAATAGTTCTCCGGCAGGAGCTTCTCGCTGTGCTCCTCTATGAACAGATCACACCGGGCCCGGTTGGGCAGATCGAGCGCCCGGTCGACATAGAGCATACCCTCCATCAGCTCGATGCCGCGGCCCAACAGGACGGAGAGAACCACTCCCAGGAACAGGAAGAGGAACAGCGCCATAATCACATATCTGGTCAGCTGGATCGAGGCCGTCACCGTGATGCTGCTGACCGTGGAGAGGTACTGCGCACTCAGGACGCCGTTCAGCTCGCGGCAGGTCTCCTTCGCGACGTTGTAGTACTCATTGAACGCCGTGACCATGCTCTCGATATGACTCTCGATCTGCTCCGGCGTGACCGCTCTCTTCGGGATATCTCTCTGTACTGTCTTCTTCTCAAGTTCCTCTGCTGCAAGAATCTCAATTTGCGCCGTTTCCGCGGGCTCCTGCGCTGTTTTGGCGGCTGTGCCCGCGGGGTTCACCTCTGTGACAGCCGTCCCGCTTTCTTCGCCGGCGATCCCGGCTTCTGACTCGACCGCTTCTTCCGTTTCCTGTTTTCTGTATAAGGAGGCCGGATCATCCGGCAGCTCTACATCCATATCCACACGGGTGTTGCTGTTAAAAGCATCCAGCAGGAATTCCTTGTGCGCGATATCGATCTTCGTCTCTTCGTACTCGGTCCTGAGATCGACATACTGCTCCATCAGTTCGTCATAGGTCGTGGGCTTTCTTCTGTTGCCGGAAACCTCCTGCACGCCGTCCATGACGTTTTCGCCGGTCTCACGGTCATTCGCGACGTCCCGGTGGTACTCGTCAATCTCGGTGGTCTGCTCGATGAAATTTTCCTTCAGAACGTCAAGCAGATCCAGCTGCTGCTGCAGATGACCCAGATGGCGGTAAAGATCCGCGATCTCCCTGCGCAGGGTCGTGCGGATCACCTCGATGTCCTTTGCGTTCGCCGTGGATACGATTTCTACATATAACAGCGGCAGATCGTGACGATACAGATAATGGAAGGCCTCATAGAGATCCTCGTAGCTGCGTCCGGTGTGGATGGAGCGCAGCCCCTGCTGGCTTTCCTCCTTGCGGTTCAGGAAATTCAGCATCTCAAGAATGGAATCCTCGAGCACTTCGGCGCTCTCCAGATAGTCGTTACCGCTCGTCAGCAGGTCAATCACACCGTTATCCGGAATCTGCTCCTGTACGAACCGCGTCGTATAAGCCTCATAGTAATTCTTCATCACCGCGTCGAGAATATCCTGGGCATTCTCCCTGCCGGAATCGGTATAACTCACGCGAAAGGTATCCGTCTCGTAATCCGGCTGGGTGCCCTTGGCCAGCAGCGCATCGATCATGATCTGATCCGTCTCCGGCACCACCTCTTCCACGCGGAAACGGGAACGCACGCGGTCGATATCCGAGTCGATATCCAGTTCGACGAGCGCCGCATCAATGATATTCGGAGAGTAGATCTCGCGCATATCCTCCGGCACATTGCCGTTCATAAACCGGATCACCATCGAAGCCGTGTAGGTCTGCTTCCTCATCGCATTGAGGAACACACATAAAGCGCCGATCGTCGCCAGTGCAAAGACCAGCCACTTGAACCGCTTGACATATCTGACAATGTTAAACTGCTTCATACGTGCTGCCCGTCGCTTTCTTTGCTCTTTAACACCAGATAGATCACGCCGAATCCGATCACGGCGACCGCCAGGGTCATCAGTGCGGCTTCGATCAATGCCGCCCGGAGGGTATGCGCACTCCAGGGGCCGTTAAACATCATATACCGCTGGACATGCGTGCTCTCATAGGCCTGATCCATGGTGACCAGATCGGCGAACAGCACGTTGATCTTTTTGTCCAGACGCTCCAGCAGTTCCTCCACCTTGGCCTGCTGTTCCTTACTCCCGGGTCTGGAAACGACCGCGTCGGCAATCGTCTGATCCGACTCCATCTTTTTAAACAGTTCGATTGCCTCAATCAGATCCTCATCCGCTTTCTCCACCATCTTGTCCATCCCGGTCATGGCCATGTAGATGGAAATCTGCGATTTATCGTTGATCGTGGGAATCATGTAGATGGAGGTCATGGCCTTGTCATAGATATCGATACCCTCGTTATTGACGCCATAGGATGCCAGCTTCTTGTCGTAATTGATTTTTGCCATCCGTTTCCGGTACAGCAACTGATCACGCAGAATGTCCGCATCTTCGCTCAGCGCATTGTATATCACATACGACTGCAGATTATTCGAATCAAAAATCCTCAGATTCTGTGCGCGTATCCGGATATCCGAAAAGGCGAGGCCGCTGGTCGGATCCCGATAGTCCCCGCTCTCATTCATCCGCTCCTCTGCATAACGCTCGATCTGCCCGATCTTTAACGCGAATGCGTCCACACGGGACAGATACTCCGTACTGATATCCAGATCATCCAGTCCGCGGCCGGCCGTCGTCTTGCTGACCGCATAATTCTCATAGAAATACTCCCTGTACGCCTTGCACAAAAGCAACAGCATGCTTTTGGCGGAGCGCTCGGGGATGGTTCCGGGATTCCTGAATTCGATGCGGTAGGACGTGCTGATGAAATTCTCGTCGCCGGAGCTGCCCTCGTGTCTTGCTTCCACCAGAATACAGCCAGACAGTTCGTCCGTGGTCAGCCGCCCCTCCAGCCCTGCATACCGGATCGTGGCCTGCAGCACCGGCTCCGTCTTGATTTCATACATGTTGAAACGGGTGGCATTGGGGGTCAGGCCGTCCGAGGCCTGTTCATAGTTGAGCGTCATGATCACCGTCGCCGACCGCGGGTTCACGATCACGACATCCGCCACGAAGAAAATCCCCATCAGGATGAGCAGCAGAAAAAGCGTCCGCCACCACTTCTTCGTCATAAAGGCGAGCGTCTTGCGGAAAAGGCTTCGTTGATGCTGCTCCTCTGTCATCTGATCGTCATGCACGATCAATCGGTCTGTCAGATTCATCGTCTTATTCCTCCGTCATCAGCACCAGTTGACGTCAATAACCAGCAGCTCCGGTCTGTTGTTGATCCGGGGAAGCCACCCGGCATCCCCCAGTCCGCCGCCGACGATCAGACTCGCGCCGTTTCGAAGCTCGTATTCCCCGCGGCTGTACGCGGGAAGAAACCCTTCCTCGGCAGAGTACAGCCCGCCGATCCGCGGGATCTGTATCACGCCTCCGTGCGCGTGTCCGGCCAGTCCCAGGTCATAGGAGTAGGAAGCAAGCTTCTCCTTGAACAGGACCGGGACATGAGCCAGCACCACACGATACATATTCCGGTTTGCGGGAATCTGGGTCATGCATTCCTGCGCTCCGTTGCGTTCAAACCCATCCTCCGTACCGGTGATCCCGATCAGCTGCACCGAATTATCTCCGATCCGCACGATCTTGGATTCATTGCGGAGCATCGTCACGCCCGCGTTCTCAAAACGCGCGTAGAGATCCTGATCTCCCGCGTTATAAATCCGCTCACTCTCATGATTGCCCGGCACACCGTAGACCGGTGCCAGCTTTGTGAGTGCACGGCAGGTTTCCAGCACCGGTTCATAGTCCGTGTCGTTCCAGTTGATCATATCCCCGCCAAGCAGAATGAGATCCGGGGAGAGCGCGGCGATATCCGCCAGCAGATCGGCATTCCCCTGGCCATACTCTCTGCTGTGCAGATCACTGATGAAGACGATCCGGATATTTCCGGTAAGGAAACGGCAGATCTCCTGATAGAACGTGATCTGATAATGCCGGGAAGCCATATCTCCGGCGCAGAAAAAAACTGCCAGACACAGGATCACAACAGCCAGACCCCGAATCAGATTTCCGGCCCATTTCCTCTTCTTTATTTCGCCGATCTCCTTAGCAGCGTCCGCAGCTGCCGCATCAGGCGCGATCTCCGGAACGGGCGGTTCCGCTTTCTCTGCTTCCGGCTCCGGAACGGGCGGTTCCGCTTTCTCGACTTCCCCGATCACCGCCGCAATCCCGTCCTGACTCTCCGGCAGACCTTTTTCATGTGTTCTGTTCTTCCTGCTGCGCATTTCTTCCTCCGTCCAAACGGAAAAATCCCTGTATATAATATACCAAAAATGCGATATTGAATAACGAAATATCGTGAATTTTCAATTTAGATGATTTTGTATTATATAAGTTGTCCTTTCTTGTTCTGCTGGGTCATCTCAACGGATTGCTCCTGTTCGGAGGCTGTAAAAAACTGACCATCTCATCTTTACATTGCGGGTATTGTGGTATATTTTAAGATGATGAGGTCAAACGTGAGCCATGCGGTAAGCACTTGAGGAATCGACATCATGCAGGAACAGAGTAAAAAAGACAAAATCCACATCGCAATGATCGGCCACAAACGTGTCCCCACCAGAGAGGGCGGCGTGGAGGTCGTCGTCTGGGAGCTCGCCAAAAGATTCAGGAATATGGGCTACGACGTGGACTGCTACAACCGCTACAAACCGGGCTTCAGGCTGCTGAACACCGAACCCGTCAAGGGAAAGCCGGGAAAATATATTGAAGGGATCCGCATCCTCACCATTCCGACCTTTCAGAATTCCAAGCTCAACGCCATCGTGTATTCCGTGTTTGCGACCCTGCGCGCCCTCTTCGGCCACTACGACGTGATCCACTACCACGCGGAAGGGCCCTGCCTGATGCTCTGGCTCCCGAAGCTCTTCGGCATCCGGACGGTCGCCACGATCCACGGCCTCGACTGGAAGCGGGCCAAATGGGGCGGCTTTGCCACGAAAATGCTGCTCCTGGGCGAAAAGATCGCGGCCAGACACGCCGATGAGATCATCGTGCTCTCGCGTAATGTCCAGAACTACTTCCTTTCGGAATACGGCCGGACAACCCACTATATCCCCAACGAGCAGAACCACCCCATTTTCCGCACGCCTTCTCTCATCACGGAGAAATACGGTCTGCAGGGCGGGGATTACATTCTTTCCCTGTGCCGGCTTGTGCCGGAAAAGGGACTGCACTATCTCGTGGAAGCATTCCGCGGCATGGACACAGACTGCCGCCTGGTGATCGCGGGCGGAACCGGCGGGACAAATGATTATGCGGAGGAGCTTAAGAAAATGGCAGAAGGCGACGACCGCATCATCTTCACCGGCTTCGTCAGCGGCGAACTGCTCGAGGAGCTTATGACAAACGCCATGGTCTTCTGTCAGGCCAGCGACGTGGAGGGCATGGCCTTAAGCCTCCTGGAAGCCATGGGCTACGGCCGGTGCTGTCTGGTGAGCGACATCCCCGAAAACCTCGAAGTGGTGACCGGAAAGGACGGCGCCCTTGTCGCCGACACCTTCACCCACAGTGACCCGGCAAGCCTCAGGGAGCATCTTACCGCCCTGCTGCCGGATGAAGACCGGCGCACGCAGCTTAGCGAGCTCGCCAAAGCACACGTGAAGAACAACATCGGATGGGACAAAGCCGCGGAAGAAACCGAAGTCCTCTACCTCGGTCTCTCCGAAGCATAGAGGCAGAAAAAGGAGAACACACATGAAAAAAACAGGTTTGGCCTTGACACTGCTCACGGTACTGGCAATCACTTCCGCTTCGTGCGGCACCGCAAAGGACGCGCCCGCAGCCCAGAATCCGCAGGGGCAGGCCGCTTCAACGGAAGCAAAAGCCGATTCCGCGGAATCCGAAGCGAAGGTCGGCCTCGCCAACCCCTGGAGAGAATGCACCGAAGAGGAGGCCTATCAGTACGGACCCAACGGCTTTTCCGCACCGGAGGGTGCCAAAAACGTGCACTGGAGCCTGATGGAGGTGGCGGACAATAAAACCCTTCCCGGCACCATGGTCCAGATGACCTTTGACCTGGACGGCACAGCCTTTACCGCCCGCGAGCAGCCGGTGGCCGGCGGGGAGATCGTCGATATCTCCGGGATGTATTACGACTGGACCGTGACGGATGAAGGAACGCTCGCAAACTGGGGCGGCGGTCAGATGCCGTTCAAGTCCTCCAGATACATCGGCGAAGACGGCTATGTCGACGTGATCCTCTGGTTTGACATCGAGACCGGCTACGCCTACTCCCTGTCCGCGCAGGCAGCGGATCTCGACGGATTTGACATCCAGGCCGTGGCGGAACAGATCTATGATCCGGACAAGCAGATCGGCGCGCACATGCCGGATTAACATGCCGGACAGCTACTCAAAATCATAATCCGACAGATCGTCCACAAAGACAGGTTCTGTCGCCTCAATAATCCTGCCACCCTCTATCGTTACATTCACCACACTGTAATAGATGGGGGTGGCACTTTCTGACACACTTCCCTCATAGGCTGCAGTCACCACATACCGCACACCCTCCGCTTTTTTTACGGCAGCGACGCAGCTGCTGTACGTGTCGAAGTCATTCTGCTCATATACCAGCTTCGTCCCCTGGCTTTCAAACTCCAGATACTTCCATTCGACAAGCTCCGAGCCGGTCACCTGGGTGTACAGGCAGCCGTCTTCCACGCTGCAGCCCATGGCGTATTCCTGGTTTTCCGTGCTTTGTTCCGTTTCGGATTCCGGTCCCTGCGTAAACTGAAAAATCACAAAAATGATCAGATCCACGACGACAAACAGCGCAAACGCGATCCCGAATATCTTAAAAAATTTTTTCTCGGTTTTGGCAAACTCCTTCTTCTGCTCCCGGCGCTCCTTCCGGTTCTCCTTCATCTGCTCCCCGGCAAACGCCAGCACGTCCTTGACCGCCCCGTTCACATCGAATTTCACATTGTAATCGCTGATGGCCTTTTCGATCACAAATTGCGTGCCGCAATAAGGACACGTGGCCGTCTGTTCGGTTTTGTTGACCTCCACGACCCCGCCGCACTGCGTGCACTTCGCCGGAACCATCTTCACTTTATTTTCCATGTTGGGCCTCCTTGGATTTCATAAAAATTTAATGGTGTCAGGCAACGAAGCCATTAGGCACCGAGGCCATTTTATGATATACCGCGATATATCATAAGTCAAATTTATATTCTCATCAGCTGTTTCCGGCTCGAGTTATAATCCTCAATATAAGAAAAAAATGGTCTCATTTTGAGGATTATAATTGATTATGCAAAACGCTCGCGTTATAATCCTCAATATAAGAAAAAATTGGTCTCATTTTGAGGATTATAATCGGAGGTTTGAGCATGATCATAGGCAGGGAGAAAGAAGTAAGCAAACTGAAAGAACTGTATAACAGCAAGGCTGCTGAACTTGTCGCCCTGTATGGCAGAAGAAGGGTTGGCAAAACTTTCCTCATTGATGAAGTGTTTGATAAAAAAATCTGCTTCCGGCATTCAGGCCTGTCGCCCGCAGATGAGAGCCGCACGCCAGATGGGAACGGGAAGATCCGCATGAAAGAGCAGCTCGCGCATTTTTACAGATCATTAAAAGAATATGGCTCCACGGCCGAAGAACTGCCCAAGTCGTGGCTTGACGCGTTCTACCTGCTTGAGGATCTGCTGACGGAGAAATACTCGAAAAAAAAGAGAGTGCTGATCTTCATAGACGAAATTCAATGGCTCGACACACCGAAGTCCCGCTTCCTGACCGGCTTTGAGGCTTTTTGGAACGGCTGGGCCTGTCATAGAAAAAACATAATGGTCATCGTTTGCGGAAGTTCCAGTTCATGGGTACTCGATAACGTCATCAACAACCACGGCGGTCTGTACAACAGGGTGACTTATGAGATGAAGCTCTCCCCATTCTCATTGGAGGAGTGTGAAAGATTCTTTATGTCCAGAGGAGTAGAGATGTCAAGATATGACATCGTCCAGTCGTACATGATGGTCGGGGGGATTCCATACTACCTCCGGTATTTTGAGAAAGGATTAAGCCTCCCGGAGAACATCGACAAGATCCTCTTTGCGGATAATGCCGTGCTCAAAGACGAATATGACCGCCTGTTCTCCTCGTTGTTTACCAACCCGGATATAATGAAATCTATAATAAGCGCAGTAAGCACTAAAAGAAGGGGACTTACCCGGAAGGAGATGACAAAACTTATCGGGATCACAGACGGCGGGGATCTGTCGAAACAATTGAAAGCCTTGATCTCCGGCGACTTCATTGTAGGCTACCACTCGTTCGGACTTGAAAAGGAGATGCTGTACAAACTGATCGACCCGTTTTGCTGTTTCTATCTCGAATTCATGAATGACAGCAAATTTACCCGGAAAAAGCACTGGATCAACATTGAAAGCTCGGCTCAGGTTCGGACATGGAAGGGATATGCCTTTGAGAATGTCTGTTGGAACCACGTCGACCAGCTAAAAAATGCCCTCAGGATCGGCGGTGTCATAACGAACGAAACCCTATGGACGAAAAGAGGTACGGATGACTCAGGAGGCACACAGATCGACCTCATCATCGTCAGAAACGATAATATCGTGAATATGTGTGAGATGAAGTTCTACGGTGAAGAATTTGAGGTTGATAAGGATTACCACATTACTCTGGAAAGAAGGAAGAAGCTTCTTCAAGAGATGATTCCCAGGAAGGCTGTCGTACACAATACATTGGTGACCACATTCGGGATCATGAAGAAAGGCTATTTTAGCGATTTTGTGGATGTCATAACGATGGATGAGCTTTTCTCTTGAGGGATTTGACAGTTGAACTCCTCTATTCGACGGTATCATCTTTCCTTTCGGGATAAGGGTATGAACATTTAATGGTGTCAGGCACCATTGTACTGCCGTCCCGTCATATACTGCCAGACGCGCCGCAGCGTGTAGCGCAGACCGTGCGCCCGCAGGCAGCGGAATCCTCTTCTGAAATTCCGCGGAAACCATGTGAGCCTGCGCAGGAAAATAAACTGTCTGTCTGAAACGCTGTTGTTCAGGATGATCTGCCGAAGAAGCTGACTATCCAGCTCATCGGCAATGAAAACTTTTTTCTTTTCCTCGTTAGTCAGCGCAAGATACAACTCACAGGTATACGTGGCATTCTGATCATACGCACGGAAGATTGCATCCTTCTCCTCGGGCGTGTTCGATTCCCGGAACGCATAGCTTAAGATCTTTCGAGTACATGCGTAATAAGACTCCACATTTCTGTGCGTAGGCTTCTTCAGCGTGGTGGAGCTCCTCCACCTTCTGTAATGATAGAAGCAGTCCTCTATCTGGTATACCCTTTTGGCAGCCATAAACGCCTCAAAAGCAAAGAGGCCGTCCTCATAGATGATCCCCTCCTCAAACCGGAGCCCATGATCGGTCAGCAATCCCCTTCGCCAGAGCTGTGCGGAAGCCAGATCCGGATACACATCCTGATCATTCGACCACTTTATATACTCGACACCCGAGAACACCCTGGGCGCCCTCATCGTCAACAGGTCGTCATCAAAAAAGAAGTCGCGGTCCTTCTCTTCCTGTTCCGCAAAGCACTCCAGACCGGACACCAGTATGTCAAGCTTCATCTCATCCGCCAGCGCCGTCGTTTTTTCCAGAAGATCAGGATCTACATAATCATCGCTGTCAATGAAATAGAGGTACTCTCCGCGGGCCACATCCATCCCGCGGTTTCTTGCCGCGGACTGCCCGCGGTTTTCCTGCGTGAGGACAGTGATGCGCGGATCCCTCTGCCGATACTCCTCCAGAATGGCCGGAGAGCCGTCGGCAGAACCGTCGTCTACACAGATGATCTCGATATCCTTCAACGTCTGGCCGATCACACTGTCCAGACACTCCCGCAGATAGGGCTCCACATTATAGACGGGAATGATCACGGAAACCTTCGGACTCATCAGAACGTCACCTCTCCGTCATGGGCAAGCAGAGACGCGGAGGAGACGCCCTCTACGCCGAGCACCTCCTTCAGCAGGTCGCTCCCGGCACCGGTCCGCAGCTCAATGGTCATATCCAGGGAATCCTGCGTCATATTGCGGGCCTTCACCGCGCTGTGCTTCGTGTACTTTTCGACGACCGCAAGCACAGGCTTTTCCGCCTCCGTGCCGGCGGCACTCACCACCAGGATCTGCGGCGCCTTTGCCACCGGAATCCGGTCAAGGACGACGATTCCCACGGTGATGATCAGGCTGAGCACGACCGCGATCTCCGCCAGTCCGACGCCGCAGATGATCCCCGCCGCGATGGACCAGAACAGGAACACCAGATCCATCGGTTCCTTGACGGCCGTGCGAAACCGCACGATG
>JAIKYU010000057.1 GCA_024682835.1 Lachnospiraceae bacterium
CCACATATGACTTGTTCATATCTTTGCAGAGAATAAGGCCAATTGAAGGATTCTCATGAGGTTTCTTTTCAAACCCATCAAGAACGCTTAAATATCCCTGAAGCTGTCCCAAATATGAAGTCTTGAACTTTCCTTTTTTCAGTTCCACTGCTACAAGACAATTCAGTTCACGGTTAAAGAATAAAAGATCAATGAATTGATTCTCGCCAAAAGCATCGAGGTGATACTGATTTCTGACAAAGGCAAAATCCTTGCCGAATGTCAGAATGAAATTCTTCACATTGTGAACGATGGCATTCTCCAGAACCTTCTCATCAATGTCAGCATCATCTCGAGAAGAGAGTTCCTCTACATTGATGTAGTCCAGAAGATACTCATCCTTGAAAACATCTATAGCCTTCAACGCCTGTCGGCCCGTGTTAATTGTCCGTATAAAATTGTTGGATAGTTTGCCCTGATGCTTATAATCCTCACGCAGTATGCTTTCTTTCAGTTCCGAGACGCTATACTTTTCGTACGCACATCGCCTGATATAATAGCAACGCTCATCAACATCCTTAGTCTTTTCAAAAATCGTTCTGTGCTGAGTAAAACCAATACTCAAGAATTCTTCAGCTGGAAACGCATCTTCATTTGGCACCTGCAAGTGCCATAATTCATTCTGTAGATCATCTTCTGTTTTGGCACTCGCAAGTGCCAAAATTCCACCGGGTGCTCTGTCCAAAATCTTCCATTCCTCATAGAATGAGCGCATATAGCGAAGATTCCTGGGTGAAAAACCATGAAGTCCGGGTAATTCATTTGATAGCTTTTCACTAATTGTGTCTATAGCACCTTTCCCCCAAAAGCCCTTTCTGGAGTTCATGGATATGTATTTACCAACAGCAAAATAGAGCATCAGTTGTTTTTCATTTACGCTTTTTGCTGCATCATATTGGCTCCGAAGTATAGCAAGTTTTATCACTTCTACAGCTTCATCATAGTTCTTTATTTCATCCATCGCGGTCTCCTCAATAGATAAATGTATGATTCTTCTTCAGTACAAGGTTACATTTGGTGACCATAAAGAGCATAGAACAGCCCAATCCAACAGGAAATCCTGCCGATCACAGCGGGGCTGCCGTCGGTATCATGGGTTCAATTGATTTTTGGAATCTATGCGAGGGGAAATTCGCATATCGCATTGATAAGTCAGAATACTACCACAAACTGCGATCCCTTACAACCACAAAATCATGTAGCGCCTTCCCGGCTGCCACAATATCCGCGCAATCCCAGGGTTCAGCTGGCATTTTTATCGTACACGTGAAGATCTAAGATTGATTCAGAAGTTGTGAAAACACGGAGGAAGACCATGATGAAGAAGCTTCTTTACTGGATGACAAGACGTTTTCACGGAAGCGGACGCTTCTGCCGCCACTTCTGTCCCGCCTGTGAATACTACGAGATCTGCCACACCGACGGGGCCGGACAGACAGAAGAGCTGCCGTGAAGGCTACAGGAAAAGGAGGTATCCATTCGATGATGGATAACGAACCCTTCGATCCCCCATACGAATACTGCCCCCGCTGCTACGCGAACCTGACACTCCAGAAGGGCTATCGGAACGATCTGCCCTACTGGATCTGTCTGGGCTGCGGCGAGATGCTCATCAATCCCGAGGTGGACGCTGACGACAACATCGCCTGGATCTGCGACGGGTGCGGAAAGATGCCGAACATCCAGCCCGGCTTCCGCGAGGACTGCGGCGTCTGGAAATGCACGGAATGCGGCTGTGAGAACAAGATCGATCAGAGTGAACTCTACCTCTCGGAGGACGAATATCAGGCCGCAAAACGGGATCCCTACCGCGGCCTGTCGGATGAGGAAGCCCTGCGGCTCCTGCATTACCACAACGAGGGGACCATCGATGACAGAGAGGATATCATCAGCGTGCGCCATGTCTTCACCGGAAAGCCCTTCCTGGAAAAGCAGCTGACCGTCTACAACAGGGGGATCTATGAGTACCTTAAGGATCATCCCGTCTCGCATATGCCGAGGATCATCGATCTCTTCGAAAGCGAGAACTGCCTGATCGTCATCGAGGAATTCATCGCCGGCCGGACCGTAGAAGAACTCCTCGAAAAAGGACCGCTGCCTGAAAACGACGCCGTATCCATTGCGAAAGATGTCTGCGCCATCCTGGACGAGCTCCATAACCTGCCGACGCCGATCATCCACCGTGACATCAAGCCGGCGAACATCATCATCACGCCGGAGAACGAGACCTATCTGCTGGATATGAACGTGGCGAAGTGGTATGATCCGGATGAGACCGACGATACCAGACACATGGGGACACAGTACTATGCAGCGCCGGAGCAGGCGGGCTACGGACTCACCGCTTCCTCTGCCAGATCCGATATCTACGCTGTCGGCATGCTCCTTAACGTGATGCTGACCGGAGCCTTCCCCAAGGAAAAGCGCCCGGACGGAAGGCTGTGGGACATCATCGAACGCTGCATCCGTCTGAACGCGGATGACCGGTATACGGCAAAGGAACTGATACAGGAACTTGAAGAATAAGAGGAATTATGCAGCAGAAACCGACCGATGAACTGAATGACCTTCTGGAAAACATGCAGCCGGACCAGCTGGATGCCTATCTGAAGGACAACCGGAAATACCTGGCTCTCGGAGAGAAGGCCTTCTACTACTATTTCAAGGACACCCTGGAAACCAAGCGGATCAGGTTAAAGGACGTCTACACCTGCGCCGATGTCACGGAATCCTTCGGCAGCAAGATCATCCGGATGGAGAAGCATACCACGCAGCGTGACCTGATCATCCGCCTGTGCCTGGCCGGGCACTTCTCCCTGCTCGAGATAAACCGCGCGCTGAAGCTCTACGGCATGACGGAGCTCTATGCCAAGGATCCCCGGGATGCCTGCATCATCGTCTCCGTCAACAACCGGCAATTTGATCCCTATCAGATCGATGAACTCCTGACCAGCCACGGATTCCCCAAACTCACCTCGGAAGAATAAAAGATCACGTACCGTGAAGATCCTCACCAGATCGGTGAGGATTTTTCTTTCTGCGCTCTGCTACAGTATTCCTGAATTCAGGCGATGTTTACGCAGCGTAACCGAAAAGTGATTTGATATCGGCCACCCTGCCCGATACCATGAAAGGAGGCAGTATGGGAGCAGCCGGGAACGAGGAAACCAGGTACCGAGAACCGCTTTGGGAGGAACAGATGAGCTTCGGACAGTTTATCGCAAAAAGAAGGAAATACCTGAGACTGACACAGGAGGAACTGGCGGACCGGATCGGCGTATCCAAATCCGCCGTCGCCAAGTGGGAGACCGACGGCGGCCTGCCGGACCGCGACAATCTCAGGAGGCTGTCAGAGATCATGAACGTATCCGTCGATGACCTGCACCGGATCATCGACAACAGAGAAACCGAAAGCATCGACAGAAAGATCAACATCACACCGGACGTGATCGCCACACTGGAATCCTACGGATATCAGGTGATCCGGCCGGATGGTAAGAAAGATGAGTGATGATACGGAGCAAAGGAGGCAAACCATGAAGACAAGGAAATATACGATAACGGCGCTGCTGTTCACCATGCTGATCCTCGTATCCGCATGCGGGAGTAAGGAAAAAGGCGGGAAACGGTATTACGGTACCTGGAAGGCAACGCAGGCGGAGATCGAAGGCAGCGTATTCACCGTAGAGGAACTGGAGGCTGTCGGGGACGATACGATCAGCGATACCTATATCATCATCAAAGAGGGAGGGAAGGCCTACCTGCATGATCGCTATGACTCCGAGGTGATGGACTGGACCATTGAAGAGCATGGGATAAAGATCGGGGAACTGCCCTTCGAGTATAAGAAGCAGACCCTCTCCATGATGCTGGATGACAATCGGGTCATCTTCGAAAAGGTATCGTCCGGTCAGACGCTGACGAATCCCGAGACAAAGAGCGGCACTGCAGACAAGAAAACAGCCGAAGACAAAACCGCGAAATCAGATCAGGGCAGCAGCAAGACCGCGAAAAAGACCGATGAGGCAAAGAAGGATAACGCCGGGAAAACCAAACAGGAGAAGCCTGAGGAGACCAAACAGGATCAGACCGATCAGGCAGAGGAAAAGACCCCTTCGGAGGATTCCGAAAAAACGCAGGAGAAGCAGGAGGAAAGCAAAGAAGACGTACCGGACGGAGACTTTGCCGCGATCGTAAGTGACGGAAACACAAAGATCGAAGGGATCGAAGCGGAGCTCCGGACAGAATGGGAGGAGCTGAAAGCGTCCGTCACAGATTATGCGTCCTTTGTACAGAATGAGGAGGCCGTGGAGGTGTTCTACGAAACGGTAGAAGACCGCCATGTTGAGATGTGCACCATTGCCTATCAGGCGGCCCTTGCCTATGGGAAAGCGATCATGGCCACCGATGTAGACTGGGGAGAAAAATATGATATGGCGGGAAAGCTCGAGAACGATGTCTACGACGACCTGCTGGATAATGTGGAGGATCTGATCTATGACGGCCTGCTGGATGATATGAAGGACTACCTCTATGACGGCGTCCTGAAGGATGACGACGAGGCCGGCGTGCCGTATGGCGACTGGTACGACACAAGATCCGATGAATACAGCAGATGGTATGATTGCCGTTCCGATGTATACTCCGAGTGGTATGATACCCGCTCCGAGGTATACGGCTTCAAGTATGACCTGGCCGGCGAGCTGTGGTCCAAGGACGAGGACGGCGCCCAGAAAACCATCAATCGGTTTGAGAAGAAGCTGAATAAGAGGCTGGGGTCATAATGCTTCGGGTAGACGCAGAAGAACGGGGAAAATCGGCAGGTATCCCAATGTGATTGAATGATTAATTATCACATATTGTGGTATAATTATATGTTGTGTCGTTCAATTTGATCGGAGGGTACAACATTGGCAGACCGATTCTATATCAATCCAGATAACGATATACTGACCAATCTTCTCGACTTCGTAGGAAACTTCGCGGTTCAGAATATCTGCTCCCGTTTCAGCCCGTTTGAAGAAGCGCAGGAATTCATCGAAAAAGGACAATTCGATTATCACCGGATGCTCTCCTTTGAGGACATCACATGGGATACCGTATTCGCGAAGATGAAGACGGTGGAATTCTCTAATGCACTCAGTGAATCAGAGAAGAAACCGCGTGATATGGCGTTCTATATGTCCTATGCTGATATGATCCACGACATGGATTCGGATGCTCTCGTAAAGCAGTTCGGTGAAACGAGCGTGGATCTATCGGGCTGGATCTGCCTGGAATTATGGGAGAATCTGAAAGAAAAAGTATTGCCGCTCATTTCCGGAGAGACAGATGTCAATGCAATGATCCGGACGATGAAGGACGAGATCGCACCGATCATTATCGAAGCCATTAAAAAGTACTATTCGAAAGACCCGTCTGAGATCGATGATGAACTCAGAAAACTTTTTGATCAGACGCAGGACGTTTTTAAGAAGATCGAACATGATGAAACGGCCTTCTTCAAGGTGATCTACGCCTCTTTAGTCAAAGGAACCGAGGTGATGATCTGCAATCCCGAATACCTTCAATTGGGAGACCGCATAAAGTCTGCAGTCAAGTATTATGCAGCCGGTGTCTCCGTGACGATCGGCGACAGGCTTTCGTCGCAGATCAAGGTTTCCGATTACGCATTGATCGAAAAGAACGTGCCCGGGGTGATCGAGTACATTCCTACCCTTATCAGTATGGTTGTAACATGCGCCATCGTGATCAGCGTAGATAAGAACCCGCTGCTGATCGCGCTTACGGACGAATTCAACAAGGTGCCGACGATCACA
>JAIKYU010000059.1 GCA_024682835.1 Lachnospiraceae bacterium
CCATCAGCACGACCAGCGCCACCATACCGGCAAGATGAACATAACCCTCCTTCTCCGGCGGAAGCGGTTTCCCGCGGATCACTTCGATAAACGCGAAAAGCAGTCTCCCCCCGTCCAGCGCAGGAATCGGAAGAAGATTCATCACCCCCAGATTGACGCTTAAGAGCAGGGCCAGCTCCAGCATCGTGAGCACCACAGACGGCAGGCCGTAGGGTTTTGCCTCCTCGTAGGTCTCATCCACCATTTTGACCATGCCCACCGGACCGGAGAGATTGTCCAGTGTCAGTTCGCCGCGGACCAGCATCTTCAGGCTTGTAAAGGTCAGATCAAGATAGTATTTTTCCGTGTACCAGGCGTAGGGCAGAATCTTTAATCCCTCCACCTTTCCTGCCTTTCCGATGTAGAGCCCCATATAGTAACGCTGATCCTCTTCGCTGTATCGCGGGTGAATCACGAGATCCAGCGTCTGTCCTTCCCGCTCCACGGTCATGCGTATGTCTGTCCCCTTGTTCAGCTGAGACATGATCGTCGCCTCTCCCGCCATATGAATCCGTTTGCCGTTCATGGAGAGTATCAGATCTCCCTCGCGCAGGCCGGCCTCCACCGCGGCGGAGTCGTCCGTAAATCCGGACACGACGGGATACAGCCAGGCGGAGAAGGCGGTAACAATGAGCGCCAGCAGAAAGCCCAGCAGAAAATTGAAAAAGGGACCCGCTAAAAGCGTGGCAATCCTGGCCCAGACATTGGCATTGGGGAAGGAATGCTCGTCTCTGATCCGTTCCTCGTCCTCGTCCTCGTACATCCCGTCAAAAATGCAGGCGCCGCCGAAGAGAAATGCGCGCACCGCATAAAGGGTGTCCCCCTTCTTCTTTTTCCAGATCGCCGGTCCCACGCCCACCGTGAACTCCGTGACCCGGATGCCGTTTGCCCGCGCAATGAGGAAGTGTCCTCCTTCGTGCGAGACGATGAGGACACCGATCATTACCAGAAAGATCAGAATGCTCACGATCATAATCGAACCCTGCTCCTTATTCCGTCAATCGTCTCGCGCTCCGCATCGAGTATCTCATCGACTCCGGGTGCTTCGACGATGGTATGATGCTCCATCGCTTCCGCGATCCGGTCCGTGATATCGGTGAACCGGATTTTTTCCTCCAGGAAGGCGCGTACCAGGCACTCATTCGCCGCGTTGAACACCGTCGGCATGGTTCCTCCCGCACGGGCCGCCTTAAGGGCAAGATCCAGCCCCGGAAAGTTTTCCCTGTCCGGTGCGGCAAAAGAGATGCTTTGAAGGGCCGCAAAATCGATGCGGGCCGTCGATGCCTGCCTGCGCTGCGGATAGAAAAGGGCAACCTGGATCGGAAGCTTCATCGTGGGAACAGACAGCTGAGCGATCACGCTTCCGTCCACAAACTGAACCATGGAATGAATGATGCTCTCCGGCTGTACCACGACCTCAATCTGATCAAGCGTCACATCAAAAAGCCAGCGGGCTTCCATAACCTCAAGGCCCTTATTGATCAGGCTTGCCGAATCAATCGTGACCTTTGCTCCCATCTGCCAGTTCGGATGCTTCAACGCGTCTCCCGGCCGCACAGCGGCAAGCGCAGCGCGCGTCTTCCCGCGGAAGGGCCCCCCGGAGGCAGTGATCAGGATCTTTTCCAGATTTTTTTTCGGATTGTCCGCCAGACATTGCCAGATCGCACTATGCTCACTGTCCACCGGCAGGATTCGAACGCCGTGCTCGCGCGCCAGCGCCATGATGATATGTCCCGCGCACACCAGTGTCTCCTTATTGGCAAGCGCGATATCCTTCCCGCTCTCAATGGCCGCGATCGTCGGACGGATTCCGATCATGCCGACAACAGCCGTGAGGACGATATCCGCACAGGGAAGCGATGCCAGCGCGATCAGCCCCTCCATCCCGGCAAACACCCGCACCGGCAGATCCTTCACTCTCGTCTCCAGATCCCGTGCCGCGTCCTCCCGGAACATACAGACTGCTTCCGGCTGATACTGCCGGATCTGCTGTTCCATCAGGGCGACGTTTTTGTCCGCAGCCAACGCCACGATCCGCAATTCATCCGCATGCTCCGAGACGACCTCCAGGGTTTGCGTGCCGATGGAGCCGGTGGAGCCAAGCAAGGCGATTCTCTTCATGTCAACATTGCCCACATAAACTCTGTCATAAAGTACAGGATCGGCGCAACCAGTATCACACTGTCAAAACGGTCCATGATCCCGCCGTGCCCGGGAATACAGGATCCGTAGTCCTTAATGTCATGATCCCTCTTGATTCCCGAAGCCACCAGATCTCCAAGCTGGGCGATGATACTCCCGACCGTCGTGATGATCGCAAAGATCCAGATCATATGGTAATTTTCCGCCTGCCGCCCGAATAAAAAGCCGAAAACCATTCCGGCCACAACGGATCCGACCACTCCGCCGACCGCTCCCTCCACGGTCTTTTTGGGCGACAGCTTCGGAGTCAGCTTATGCCTGCCGAATGCTCTGCCGGCAAAATACGCACAGGTGTCCGATATCCATGCAAGGAAAGGCAGCCAGACCGCGTAATTCCCGTAGGGAAGGAGCCACAGAAGATAGATAAATGAAAGCATGCACGGCGCGTACAGAAAGCAGAAAACCGTCGCAATCAGTTCACGGCTGTGAATCCGCGGAAAAGAAAACACATAAATAAAAAAAAGGGCAATCACCACCAGCATGATAGAGACGATGTAACAGGACAGGGACCCGGTCAACTTGAGCGTCAGATACAGCTCCAGAATGCCGATCACGGCCGCAAGCTCCGGCAGGGACAGCGAAACTCCCTTTTTTCTCACGCCCACGGCTCCCATCAGTTCAAAGAACGCGATGACGGATACCACAAACAGAGCGCCCAGCAGCACCCAGCCACCGAGCACGAGCACCAGTGTCAATATCACACCGATACAGATTCCGCTGATCACTCTTGCCTTCACCGGTCTGCCTCACTTTCGCTTTGTCCGGAATCCTTCAGGCCGCCGAATTTGCGGTCACGCATGCCATATGCCTCGATGGCCTTTTCGAGTTCCTGACGGTTGAAGTCCGGCCACGCGACCGGCGTGAAATACAGTTCACTGTAGGCAAGCTGCCACAAAAGGAAATTGGACAGCCGCTGCTCGCCGCAGGTGCGGATCAGAAGATCCGGATCAGGAATCCCGGCTGTGTCCAGCGCATCCGAGATATCCGTCTCGGTAATCTCCCCCGGTTTGAGACTTCCTTCCTTCACGCGTAAGGCCAGTCTCTGAACCGCCCGGGTGACCTCATCCCGACCGCCGTAGTTAATGGCCACTGTAAACCGGAGGCCTGTGTTGTTGCGCGTGGCCTCCTCCACCTCACGGATACACGCCAGAAGCTGTTCCGGCATGTTGTCACGCCTGCCGATGATGCTGCAGCGGATATTGTGCTCCATGCAGTTGGGAATGTTGGAGACAATATACTTTGATATCAGCGTCATCAAAGCGGACACCTCGTCCTCCGGGCGTGACCAGTTTTCCGTCGAAAACGCGTAGACCGTAAAATACCTGATTCCGAGATCGTCCACGTCCTTCAGGATATCCGTGACGGCCTTTGCCCCGCGAACATGACCCGCGTTCCGCGGCAGACCGCGCTTTTTAGCCCAACGTCCGTTGCCGTCCAGAATGACCGCCACATGCTGCGGAACACTGCCCTCCATCATCAGATCTCCATCAGTTCCTTAGCCTTTTCATCGACCGCCTGATCCACCTTCTTGCAGTAGTCCTCCGTCATCTTCTGCAGCGCGTCCTCAAGATCCGCGATCTCATCCTCAGAAACCTCGGTTCCCTTCAGCTTCTTTAAGGCATCATTACCGTCCCGGCGGATATTGCGCACCGCCACCTTGGCATCCTCGCCCTTTTTCTTGATTTCCTTGGCCAGCTGCTTTCTGCGATCCTCCGTAAGTTCAGGAAAGACCAGACGGATGATACTGCCGTCATCGGAGGGCGTGATTCCCAGATCACTCGCCATAATCGCCTTGTTGATCTCCTTGATCAGGGACTTGTCCCAGGGTGCGATCTGTATCATTCTCGCCTCCGGAACCGTGACGTTGCCGACCTGGGCAAGCGGCGTCGGTGTCCCGTAATAATCGACGCGGATCCGGTCCAGCACATGCGGATTGGCCCGCCCGGCGCGGACCGTTGCCAGATCATCGGTCAGATAATGATAGGCCTTCTGCATTTTTTCATCATAAACCCTGATTCTTTCATTCATCGCTTTGTCCTCCGTTCAGTCCGCGGTCACGCGCGTTCCGTTGAAATCGCCGCTTGCGGCTTTCCAGATGCTTTCTTCTTCCTGAAGCGCGAAAACCCGCATCGGCACATGGCTGTCCCTCGCGAGGATCGACGCCGTGAGATCCACAACCTCCAGCCCTCTTGCGATCACCTCATCGATGGAAATCTCGTCAAATCTCTTTGCATCCTTATTCTTTGCCGGATCACTGTCATATACCCCGTCGATGGATTTGGCGAGAAGAATCATGTCCGCTTCGATTTCCACCGCGCGCAGCACCGCGCCGGTGTCCGTCGAAAAGTACGGATGCCCGGTCCCGCCGGCGAAGAAAACCACCATGTGTTTGGAAAAATACTTATTCGCTCGATCCTTGGAATAGAGCTTGGTAAAGGATCCGCATTCGAAGGGCGTCAGGATGTTCGTCATCATGCCCTCGCCGCGGAAGATCTCGGAGACATAAATGGCATTCATGACGGTCGCAAGCATTCCGATCTGATCCGCCTTGACCCGATCCACGGTCTCATTCTGCCGGCCGCGCCAGAAATTGCCTCCTCCGATGACAACGCCCACCTCAACGCCGCTGTCAACCAAACGCTTCACCTGCCCAGCAACACGAACAATGGTGGCGTCATCAAATCCGGTTTTGCGATCCCCTGCCAATGCTTCGCCACTGAGCTTCAATAAGATCCGCATGCACGCCTCCTCCATGAACTACTGTTATCGGCCCGTCCGACCATCAAGCATCAAGCCCGTCAAAGAACGCCTGCGGATTGACCTCGGCGTATGCCTGCGAGCACATGCCCTCGACCACGGCACCGTTGTTGATCTGAACAGACTGGGACTTGATATTGCCCATCACGATCGCCGTCGTGTCAAGCACCACGGGGCCGTGCACATCGATATCTCCCTTTACGGCGCCCGCAATCACGGCGCTGTTTGCGTAGATATTGCCGATAATGACCGTGCTCTGTCCGATCTTGGCCGCTCCGGAGGAACGAACCTCACCGGTGATCCGTGCATTTTCAGCATAAATCTCAGCCGCCGTCAGATTGCCGTCCAGCGCGCCCGTCACATTCAGCTTGCCGTTGGCCGTGACATTTCCGTTGATCTTGCCGATGACGTCGAGCGACCCCGAAGTGGTGACATCGCCGTCAATTCGCATGCCCGCGGTAATAACCGCATTTTCATCCGTCGGTGTCGATAACTGCTGTGCCTGATCCATCTTTTTTCCCTCCTGCTTCTTTGACTCCTTGACAGTAGCACTCTTTCTGCGCGGCGGATCCGCCGCTGCCGCAGCACTTAATGCGTTTTCCACAAATGCGTCATCCGCCCCGGCGGTCTCCTGTACCTGTTCATCCTGCAGCGCCGCTTCATCCGGGAGCGGTGACATCGCTGCAGCGATCGCTTCGCCGAACACGTCCTCAGAAACCGATGTGTCCGGCTCGGGCAACGGCTCTGCTTCCGCGGCAGGACTCTCCTCCTGCTCAGCCGGAACCTCCTCATCAGGCAGGTTTCTCCAGGGAGGCGTCTGATCGTCCTGCTCCGCATCCGGCTGCGCTTCGGATTCGACCGCCGGTTCCGGGGTCTCATCGGACGGTGCCGAAAGCTCTTCCTCCGTCACAAAAGACGTCTCCATCTCATCGATCCTGGACAGCATGCTGTCGAGATCCACACCCTCCATGATGTCAGCAGCCGCCTTCTCCTGCGACGAGGCACTGCCTGTCTCCGCTTCCAGCTCCATGGCTTCCTGGAAGACCTCTTCAATCGTCCGGTCGCCGGAGCTTTCGGCGTCTATCACCACCCCGACCTCCGCGGCCGGATCCGGCACCGGGTCCTCTGCCGTCAGTACCGGTTCGACAACAGGCTCCTCCGCTCTCGCAGCCGCAAGCAGCGGATCATTGGCGTCCTCCTCATTGGGCAGAATGGTGTTGACCGCCTGGGAAAGATCATCCTTCAGTTCCGAGAAAAATCCCATGTGCACTGACCTCCGTTCTTTTATTGTCGTTATTTATTCACTGATCGTATGGTGTACGATTTTGGTGTCCGCTGTAATCGGTGCAAGCAGAGTATTGTCCATCGCCTGTACCGCCTCGATAATCGTAGGAAGCGCCTCCACCGTCGTCCCTTTGTTTGCGGCATCATGCATCAGGACGACCGCGCTGTGGCACTTGGGGATCCCGGTCAGCACATTATCCGTGATCTGGTACGCGCTGATGCTGCCCGACGCATCCCCCGCATCCACATTCCAGTCAAAATAGACGATATTCTCACGATCGAGATACGCGGTCAGCTCACTCATATTCACACGCGAAGCCGTGTTGGAACTGCCGCCGGGGAAACGGTAAAGCTTGCACCAGACGCCGGTGGTATCATAGAGAAAATTCTGCAGCTTATGCAGATCCTCCTGAAAGCTGTCAAGCGACTCATAGATCGTGCCGAATCTGTGGGAATAGGAGTGCATGGCCAGTGTGTGACCCTCCGCAACGATCCTCCGATAGGCATCCGCGGACCGCTTGTCCGTCTTGCCGGTCACAAAAAAGGTCGCCTTCACACCGTAATCCGAAAGAATGTCCAGGATCCCGTCCGTGGAGGAACTCGGGCCGTCATCAAAGGTCAGGTACACCCGCCGGACACCGTCCCAGTCCTCTTCATCCGGGGTCACCTGCTCCCCTTCCTCCTCCGGCACCGGCGCTTCCGCAGCCGCGTTGCCCATGCCGCTTCCGGGCGCCGTCTCTGCCGCCTGCTGTCTGACCGCCTGCGTGGCAGCGGCTGTGAGCGCGGCTTCCCAGGTCTCCCGTGCATCGTAGTGGTTTTTATACCAGGTCAGCTCCTCCCGGCTTCTGTCAAGTGCCTCCAGCGCACGGTCGTAACGAACGGCGAAGATGATGCTGATCATCACGGGGACAAGAATGGCCGCCGCCACTGTCAGCAGGATGATCTTCCGCAGCAGCTGTATTCTCTTTTTTCTGTCCTTCGTATCCATACATCGACGATTATAACACAAAGCAGAGCACAAAAAAACCCGCAGTCGTCGACTGCGGGTAAATATAACAGATGAAATTTAACGATTGTCAGCCGATTGCTTTCTGAACAGCGGAAATGACACGATCCGCCTGGAAAGGCTTGACGATGAAATCCTTGGCTCCCGCCTGAATTGACTCAATAACCATGGCCTGCTGTCCCATCGCAGAGCACATGATGCACACAGCATTGGGATCCACTGCCTTGATCCCCTTCAGCGCGCCGATACCGTCCAGCTCGGGCATCGTAATATCCAACGTAACCAGATCCGGCTGCAGCTCCTTAAATTTGTCGATCGCCATCTGACCGTTCTCTGCCTCACCAACGACCTCATAGCCGCCTTTGGTAAGAATATCCTTCAGCATCATGCGCATGAAAGCCGCATCATCTGTGATCAGAATCTTCTTTGCCATAAACTCCGTCCTTTCTGCACCATCGGAATCACGTATGCACGGATATCCAAGACTCACATACTGTTTCGTATTTTACAGTAAAAGATGATGGTTGTCAACCACATAACAACCCATCTCATATATTTCCCAAATAAACCCGCTGCAGGTGCTTTTTCGCCGTCTTTTCAAGTTTTTCCATCAGCCGGACAGACGTCGGCTCTCCCGTATTCATCCGATATCGCGGAAAAAACCTGGTGATATGCAGCGGAATGAACGGATCGATTCCGGCAAGCCAGGCAGCTTCCCGTTCCATATCCTCCTCCGTATCATTCAGACCGGGGACGATCAGACTGGTCACCTCCACATGGCATTCCCGCGACGCCAGCCGGATGGTCTCCTGCACCGTCTGAAGATCACCGCCAAGACGGACATATCCCTCCTCCGTAAATGCCTTCAGATCGATGTTCATCGCGTCGATACAGGGCAGAACCTCCCGCAGAATCTCCTTTTTCACGCAGCCGTTGGTGACAACCACGTTATCCATTCCTGCTTCCTTAACGAGCCGGGCGGTATCACGCACGAATTCCCAGCCCACCAGGGGCTCGTTATAGGTGTACGCCAGCCCGATATTCCCCTCCCCGCGCAATTCATCAGCCAGCGCACAGAGCTGCTCGGGCGTCATTTCGCGCACAAACAGTCTCGTGCGTTCCGCCTCTTCCGACAGCCCCGTCTGCGAGATTTCGTAATTCTGACAGAACGGACAAAAAAGATTGCATCCAAAGCTGCCGATTGACAGGATCCGGCTGCCGGGGCGATAGCAGGCAAGAGGCTTTTTTTCTATGGGATCGAGAGCCAGGCCGGTGATCTTCCCGTAATTCAGCGATGTGGTGCCCGTTTTCCCTGCGCTGCGCGCCCGGCAGGCACCGGTCTGTCCCTCCCGCAGCAGGCAGCCGCGCGGACACACCTCACAACGAATCTCCGTTTTCCCCGGATCACTCATGAATCAACACAGGCCTCAAACAGAATAAGACGGGCATCCCGCGAACGGAACACACGGGTTCCCTCTCCGTATCCCGTGCCGCCGTAATTTGGCAGAAGCCGCACTCCGCATGCCATCAATGCACTCCCCGGAACGATCTGATCCTCCTGCTCCGCGGGCATTTTGTAAAAGCGGGAAAGCAGATCCTGCACCATTCCGCCCTCGCGAACATGAATCGGCGACATCGTGTTGACCAGGCTGCCGAAATCCCTGACCCGCACCGGAACCCTCCGACTGGTCACATGATACAGCAGGTGCTCATCCAGTCCTCTCACCTTAAGCTGCATAAACGGCCGATTGGGCCGGCTTTCCCTGCAAAGAAGAAGCGCCGCCGCACGAAGTCTGTCCGCCGATACGATCAACATGCCGTCTCCGGGGAGACGATACAGCTCACCGCCGGCAAACACCTCACGCCAGTCTCTGTACCAGGCGATCTGTTCCCGTATTTCCTCCCGTTCCTCATCTGACAGATCGCAGGGATCGCACTCGTAACCCAGACAGCCGAAGGCCGCCACGGCAAAGCGGGTCTCCATCGGGGCCGTATTTAACGTCTGATGATTCGGGCTCGCGGAAACATGCGCGCCGACCGCAGACAGCGGATATCCGTAGCTGTAGCCGCGCTGAATGTCGGCCCTGCAGATTGCATCTGTATCATCACTTCCCCAGATCTGCGGGAAAAAGGACAGCATGCCGAGATCAAACCGGTTTCCGCCGGACGCGCATCCCTCGAACAGCACCCTGGGAAAACGCTCAGTCAGCTCGCCCAGCACCCTGTACAGTCCCAGCACATAACGATGCGCAAACTCCCCCTGTCTGTCCGCATCCAGCTCCGAGGAGAAGCAGTCGGAAAAAATCCGGTTCATGTCCCATTTGACATAGTCCACCTGACCCTCGGAAAAGACGCGCGTCATTTCATCAATCAGCCAGACCTGCACATCGGATCGGGTCAGATCAAGAATCATCTGATTCCGCCCCAGCGCATGCGTCCGCCCGGGAATCCGCACCGCCCATTCCGGATGTCCCGCGTAAAGCGTCGAGCGCTCGCTTATCATCTCCGGCTCAACCCAGAGACCGAACTGCATGCCCATCGCATGAAGCTTTTCGGAAAGACGGGCAAGTCCCCCCGGCAGCTTTTTCCGGTTTTCCGTCCAGTCCCCGAGCGATGAACGATCGTCATCCCTCGTCCCGAACCATCCGTCATCCAGAACGAACAGCTCTATGCCGAGATCACGGGCCGACTTCGCCTGCCGGATCAGTCCCCGCTCATCAAACCGGAAATAATTGGCCTCCCAGCTGTTAAGCAGCACCGGCCGCTCACGATCCCGCCAGTATCCGCGCACAATATGGCGCCGTACAAACCGGTGCATCGCACGGCTCATTCCGCCGAAGCCCTCCGGCGAAAAGCACAGAACCGCCTCCGGTGTTTCAAAGGATTCTCCGGGCGAAAGCCTGAAGGAAAAGCCTGCCGGCTGAATGCCCGTCAAAAAACGCGACTTGTCAAACCCGTCCGCCGACAGCGCCTCATAATGATTCCCGCTGTATATCAGATTGATCCCGACACAGGCCCCGAACTCCTCTGTGGTATCCGCCCGCGAAATCATGACAAACGGATTGGAACGGCTCCCGGATACGCCTGCCCGCAGTTCATCGTTTACCGCCCGTCCGGCGTCCACCACCGTGTCAAAACGGTTCATCTCATCCGCCCAGTGCCCGTGAAACGCAGTAAACCGCAGACCCGTCTCGTGGAAGTCAAGCTGAGCCGACATCAGCCGCCTTACAATCACCGGCTCCCCGGCGTCCTTCGGCACCTGCAGTACGGCGCTTCGGACAATCACATCCGTCTCCGGAAAGACCGCGTAACGAAGCTCAAGTGAAAGACCCGTCTCCCGCTCCCGATACCACACCGTCAGCTCCTGAACGCCCCCGTCCCCCTCCGGAAGCGCACCCGGCATTTCCGACGGCTGCCGCTTCCCGTTTCGGATCATGTAATTTTCATACACGAAATCACAGGTTGTACTGCCGTCCGAAAAGCACAGTTCGATGAACGGATCCCGGATATCCCCCTTCCCGAAGGAGGACAGCTCCGTACACAGGTTTTCCAGGCAGAGTGCCCCCGTCTCAGCGCTGTATTCCACCATATTGCCTGACGGATACAGCTGCTTTTCCTTCAACCCTTCAGCCAGGCGTGCGAGCAGCTCATCGGATACAGCGCTCTCTCCTTCAGCGGTCCCGCGGACGAGCCTTTCCCCGTAATGCAGGTGCTCCGGCTGTCCGCCCGGCAGGATATGGAAGAGATACGAGCTGTGCGCGGTCTCCAGATAAAAAACGCCATCCTTACTCCTGATCATGCCCCGGTCACCCGGAAACGAATCTCCTGAACCATCGTTTCACAGGTTATGCGCAGCACACCTTCCCCGTTTGTTCCGTTCGTCCGCACATAAGTGCCCGTCATTCCTCCCTTGAATGACGTGACCTTCGGGCCGATCAGCGACACGGCACCCTCCGTCTCAAGTGTCAACCCCTCCTGGAAGTAGGGAAGCTGATTGCCGTTCTGATCCACCACACGAATGCGGACAGAGGTCGCATCCCAGGTATCTTTCTCCTCTAATAAATAACACCTGTTATCATCCTGCTCCGCTCCGACTCTGCATTCCAGATGATGCTCCGAAACCGCCGACTTGATCACACGCCCCGTCACACGGCCGTTCCTGATCGCTTCAAAGCGGTAGGTGAGCGCTTCTCCTCCCCAGTTGCCGATGTATTTGCCATAGAGACGGTTGGCCTCCTCCATGGTGATGTGATCGATCAGCATCATCTTGGCTGCCTCCGCTTTGGCTGTAAGCGGCAGGGAATTCATCCCGTACTTTGCGACAGCAAGCAGAATCCGTTTGATCTGGGCGGCCTGCGCAGCGGAGTAATTCTCGTGCTTTGCAATCAGATCCCCGACAAAATCGTCAATCAGAACCGGTGGATGCGGCAGGAACGGAAAGCGATCAACATCCGGGTAGAATTCCGCAATGAATTCATCGTTTTTGTACATCTTCACACTGTCTGCGTTGGTCAGCACCCAGATCTGAGTGAGCTTTCCGGCGGGATACTCGCCGATATCCAAGGTGGACGCCACCTCAAAGACATCCGCGTCCTCAGCCTGCGACGCATAGAGATAAGCCGCGAGCTTGGGATTACGGAACATGTCCAGCACCCCGTGATAGCAGATTCTGTCTCCGCTTCCGAAATCGCGGTGTGTGTTGTAGTCGAACATGCACCAGGCAAATTCGCCCGCGATATCCTCCTCTCCGAAGGTATCATTCATGACCCTGGCATGACGGAGCATCTGATTCAGCCGGTGCTGTTCGTCATCAAAGGCCTTGGTCGGATACATATGCCCGTTGTTTTCGGTAATCAGATAGCCCTTTGCCATATCCGGCGTGACCTCTTTCTTCCTGCTGATTCCGGCGTTCGTCCCGTCATGCAGGAAATCATTATAGGTGTAAACATCCTCCAGCAGCTGGCTCTTCTGCAGAAACCGGACGCCTCCGGTGGGACGTGTTTCATCCAGTTCGCGGGCGATGCGGTTGGTTTCTGTATAGAACGCCTCCGAATCCTGGGATTCATTGATGCGCACCCCCCAGATAAAGATGGACGGATGGTTGCGATACTGCATCACCATCTCACGCACATTGTCGCAGGCCTGTGCCTTCCAGGAATCATCCCCGATATGCTGCCAGCCGGGGATCTCCATGAAGACCAGAAGCCCGAGTTCATCGCACCGGTCAATAAAGCTGTGTGCCTGAGGATAGTGCGAGGTGCGCACGGCGTTGACATGCAGCTCGTTTTTCAGGATTTCCGCATCCTCCCGCTGCAGACGGTCAGGCATGGCATATCCGGTGTACGCGTAGCTCTGATGGCGGTTCAGACCGCGAATGATCACCTTCTCCCCGTTCAAATACAGACCGTCCGCCCGGAAGTCAACCTCCCGGAAACCAAACCGCGCCTTACACTCATCCCTTCCGATGCCGTCCTCCAGCAATTCCGCGCGCAGGGTGTACAGGGTCGGTTCCTCGGGAGACCAGGGCGTGATGCCGTGCACCTCCCAGGCGGAAGTCAGCCGGGTCTGGCCGGGATTCACCGCCTGTCTGTGCGACGCGATCTCTCTGCCTTCCGCATCCATGACATGGCACAAAAGCGACAGTTTCGTTTCCGGTGCTTTCGCCAGCGTGGTCTCAACCGTGAGCATCGCCCGGTTATGACGGACAAGCGTGGTTTTCACAAACAGGTCGCCTATGTGCGTCACCGGCCGGATATCCAGATGTACCCCGCGGTAAAGACCGCCGTAGGTCATGTAATCGATCACAAAACCGAACGGAGGCTGGTTCAGCGTCTCCCTGCTGTCAAGCCGGACAGCAAGCACATTTTTTCCGCCCGCCGGGGCGAGATGGCCCTGCAGATCCACCGTAAAGGCCGTATACCCGTTGCGATGGCCGGTCAGTTCCTCGCCGTTCAGATAGACAACCGCCTCGTGTGCGGCTCCCTCAAAGGTGAGCAGCACGGCCTGTCCCTCCCAGGATCTCTCCGTCACAAATTCCCTGCGGTAACCGCTGACCATCTGATACAGTCTGTCGTCAAAATAGTTAAATGGCGTTGTCACCACACTGTGCGGCAGAACCACCGGCTCGCCGCCGGCCGGAGCGGTCGGTCCGGCTATCGCCTCATCCCACGAAGAGTAAAAAATCCAGCCTCTGTTCCATGCCATTGTCTTCATCCCGGTCCTCCTTATTGGATATCATTTGTTATGAAACGACAAGCATCACGTTCTGTCCCAGCTTTTCAGAGCCGCCTTCAGATATTCCCAGGTGCGGGAGGCAGATGCGATGTGCAGGCATTCTGCGGTGGAATGGACGTGCTCCAGATCCGGGCCGAGGGAGATACAGTCGAGATCCGGTCTCTTTTCCCTGAACAGCCCGCACTCCACACCGGCATGAATGGCCTCGATCCGCGGTTTTTTCCCGTAAACCTTTTCAAATGCCTCCGCAAAATGCCTGCAGAGTATGGATTCCGGATCGTAAGCCCATCCCGGATACAAGCCGTGAACCGAACTCGCCGCACCATACCGGTCGGCAATGATCCGCAGTTTCCGAATCAGCAGATCGCGGGACGATTCCCTGCTGCTGCGGACGGAAAAATCCAGCTGCAATGAGGCCGGTTCGTCTTCCCTGTCCGTTTCATCCGGCATCACCAGCCGCATGACGCCGAGGTTTAATGAGGTTTCCACCAGTCCGGCCAAATCCGCACTCATTGCCTGCACGCCGTTGGGAACCGTCATCAAAAGTCCTGCGACGTCGGCCGCTGCTTCCGGTGTGAGACAGAACCACTCCGCGTCGGAAGCGCCGCAGGAGGATTCCTCGGTGGAAACGCGGAATTCCGGATCCTTCTTGCCGAGCTCCGTGCGGATGATTTTCACGAAGTTTTCGATAACGCTTGATATTTTATTGATCCCATCCTGCTCTCCTTCCGGAAGCACAATGGACAGACAGGCTTCCGACGGAATGACATTATCCGCCGTACCGCCCGAAAAAGTCCTGACTGCGAAGGGAATGCCGGCATCCACAAGCGCAAGAAGAAGTCTTCCGGCGATCAGATTCGCATTTCCTCTCTCCCGAACGATCTCTATTCCCGAATGTCCGCCCTGAAGCCCCGCCAGACGTAGATCCAGGCATTTACCCTTCTCTCTGCGCGCGGGCAGGGAAAGCGAAAGGTGCACTCTGCCTCCTCCGGCGCATCCCGCCAGCAACACCCCCTCCTCCTCGGAATCGATGTTGATCAGGTATCCGGCCTTGAGGAGCTCCGGCCTGAGTGCCAAGGCGCCGTCCATGCCGGTCTCCTCATCCGTCGTCATGAGCAGATACAGGACGGGGTGTTCCAGTGAACGATCCTCCATCAGCGCGCAGAAATAGGCAAGTGCGATCCCGTCATCTCCGCCGAGGCTCGTTTTCTCCGCATACAACAGGTCACCGTCCACCCGGAGAATCAGCGGATCCCGTGCCGGGTCAACCGGTGAATCCGTCTCTCTGACCGCCACCATATCCATATGTCCCTGGAGCATCAGCGGTACCAGCTGTTCCCGGCCGGGTGAAGCCGGCACGGTAACCAACACATTGCCCGCCTCATCCTGTACCGTTTCCAGCCCGCGCTCCCGGGCGAAACCCGCCAGATAATCACTGATCGCACGCGTGTTTCCCGAACCGCGCGGAATTCGTGTCATCTCTTCAAAGTAGTGAAACACCGGCTGTGGTTTGAGTCCGTCCAATACACCCATCATTCACGCTCCTCTGTGATAGAAAAACCCCGCTACTATTGTAGCGGGGGTTGACTGTCTTGTCCATACAGAGCGCTTATGCGCCGATCTTTTCTTTGGCGATCTCCGCGAGAGACTTGAATCCCGCCTCATCGTTTACCGCCATATCCGCCAGCATTTTGCGGTTGATATCAATCTCGGCAAGCTTCAGTCCATGCATCAGCTTGCTGTAGGAGAGACCGTTGATACGCGCTGCGGCATTGATACGCGCAATCCAGAGCGCACGCATATCGCGCTTTTTCTGCTTTCTGCCTGCGAATGCACTGTTCAGCGCACGCATGACGGACTGCTTGGCAATCCTGTACTGCTTGGATCTCGCTCCTCTGTAGCCCTTTGCGAGCTTTAATACCTTGTTCTTCTTTTTCTTTGCGTTGACCGCGCCTTTGATTCTGGCCATTTCACACCTCCGATTCGAACTCTTCCTCTACCTGTTTTACTCTGCCGAACTGATCATACGTAAGGCAGAATTTTCTTCATGTTCTTCCTGTTCGTCTCATCGACGATGATATCCTGCCGCATATTCCTCTTGCGCTTGGTGGACTTCTTGGTCAGGATGTGGCGCTTATAGGCTTTGTTGCGCATGAGCTTTCCCGTTCCCGTCACCTTGAACCGCTTCGCTGCAGCTCTGCTGGTCTTCATTTTTTTCTGCATTGTCTCTTCCTCCTTATGTTTCTGATATTTTGATCGGAATTACCGTTTTTCCGCCATGATCATATTCATGAAACGTCCTTCCGTTCGTGGCTCCTTCTCGACGACGGCGACATCGGAAAGCTGCTCCGCGATTCCGGTCAGGATATGGACGCTTGCTCCCATATGAGCCATCTCCCGCCCGCGGAAACGGATAGTGAACTTCACCCGATTCCCCTTGGTGAGGAACTTCCGTGCCGCATTGATCTTGGTGTTCAGATCATTGGTATCAATGTTGGGCGACATCCGGATCTCCTTGATATCCACAATCTTCTGCTTTTTCTTGGCTTCCTTGGCCTTGCGCAGCTGATCGTATTTGTACTTTCCGTAGTCGACAATCTTGCAGACAGGCGGCTTTGCTGTAGGTGCGATCTTAACCAGATCAACTCCCGCCTCCTCCGCGCGCCGAAGCGCCTCCTCAATCGGCATGACGCCGAGCTGCTCGCCGTCCTCGCCGATCACGCGAACCTCGCGATCCCTTATCTGCTCGTTGATGAATAAATCGTTGTTATTATTGATGGCTGTTTCCTCCTGACACAAAAAAACGATCCTCCGCAAACAGGACAGATCGTCACTCACAACCCCTTCGCGCCTTGCGCGAAAATCCGCGTCATGAACACCTGAAGCCGTGTGCCGCAGGGTGAGAGCCTGGCTCTGCTTGCTGAACATGTGCTATCATACGCGCATGAGCGCGGTTTGTCAAGCGGTTCTGACGATTTATCGAATTCCCATCGCCTTTAACGCATCTCCAAGGTCTCTGACACCGATCAGACGGACCCCGTCGATGCCCCGTATACGGGATGCCTGCGCTGCCGGAAGAATGCAGGAGGTGAAGCCGAGGCGCGCCGCCTCCTGGATGCGCTGCTCCGCGAGCGTCACCGCACGCACCTCCCCGGAAAGTCCCACCTCGCCAAAGACGATCTCCTTTTCTTCAACCGCGAAATTGCGAAAGCTGGATACCAGGGCAAGACAGATTCCCAAATCAAGCGCCGGCTCCTGCATGCGCACGCCTCCGGCCAGATTGACGTAAGCATCGCAGTCTGCCAGAGCAAGCCCGACCCGTTTTTCCAAAACGGCCATCAGCAGATTGACCCGGTTTAAGTCCGCGCCTGTGGCCTGACGCCTCGGAAAGCCGAAAGCGGTACGGGAAACCAGCGCCTGCACCTCCATGAGAATCGGCCGGGTGCCTTCCACCGCGCAGGTCACAATCGATCCGCTCGCCCCTTTCGGTCTGCCGTCCAGCATAAACTGCGAGGGATTCTCCACCTCGTGAAGTCCCCGCTCGCCCATCTCAAAAACACCGATCTCATTGGTGGAGCCGAACCGGTTTTTCACGGCGCGCAAAATCCGGTAAGCCGCGTGCCTGTCCCCTTCGAAATACAGCACCGTGTCCACCATGTGCTCCAGCACACGCGGTCCCGCCACGGTTCCCTCCTTGGTCACATGACCGACAATAAACACGGAAATCTCCATGCTCTTCGCGATTTTTAAGAGAAGTCCCGTCACCTCCCTGACCTGGGAAACGCTGCCCGGCGCCGCGCTCACCTCGGAGACCGACATCGTCTGAATCGAATCAATGATGAGCACCGCCGGCTTCACGTCCTCAATCACGCCCGAGATCTCATCGAGATCCGTTTCGCAGAGAAACATCAGCGCATCGGAAAATTCGCCGATCCGTGACGCGCGCAGCCTGATCTGGGAGAGTGATTCCTCCCCGGAGACATAGAGAACCCTCCTGCCGCCGGCGCTCATAAGGCGCGCCACCTGCAGCAGAAGGGTCGATTTGCCGATTCCGGGATCGCCGCCCAACAACGTCAGCGCTCCCTTCACCAGACCGGAGCCAAGCACGCGGTTAAACTCACCGATCCCGGTATCATAACGCACCGTCTCATCAGCGGGGATCTCCTTCAGACTCACTGCCCGCCGGCCGCTTCCTGCGGCCACGGTGCCCGTCCTCTTTCTCTCCCCGCTCTTGCGTGCGGTGGCCCGCACCGGTTCCTCCACCATGGTGTTCCAGGCATGACAGCCCGGACATTGTCCCATCCACTTGGCGGATTCGTATCCGCAGCTCTGACAGAAAAAAATGCTCTTTGTCGATTTGGCCGCCATTGACTATTCGGTGATCCGAACCTGCTTCGGCCCTTCCGTGAGCGCAAGGGAAAGAGAAAGCTTGCCGCTGATCCCGGTGGTCATGACTCCCATCTCCGTATCATCCACAAAGATGTGATAGGTTGTGTTCTCCTTGAGTCCGAGTGTCACCTGTACGTCGCTGTCGCTCTCTGCCGTAAAGGAAACCCTGTCCGCCTCTGACCGGAAATGAGAGACCGCCGTGCCCGGGACGGATTCATATACAAAGGCATCATTGCGCTCCAGCTTTGTGATCTCGCGGAACGTCTTGACCTTGTAAACACTGCCCGCATGGGAAAAGCTGTCCAGTTTCTTCTTTTCCTTCTGCGTGTAATCGCCAAAACTGACCGTACCGTCCTCTTCCGCCCGCAGTAACTCGACTATTGCTGCCATGCTTTCCTCACTTTCCATGTGACCCGGGATGTGCCTTTGTCACCTCCCGGAGCGCCCACGCGCATCTACTGACGGATAGCGCGTTCTCCGCGCGACCCGTCCACTGCCTACCTCATTATTTTATAATATTTTTCACCGGAAATCACTTCTTTGACGCATGTTTTGCGCGAACCTGTGCCTGTTTTTTCTGCGCCGTCCCTTTCGATTTCTTCGGCGCGATCGTCACAGCCACCTTCCTTCCCGTTCGTGTGCGTGTACCCGCGGAAGCAGCCTTTTCCCTTACCACGAGATGGTCACCGTCGAGGGCAATCGTTACCGCACTGTCCCGCCTGATGTGACCGGTCAGCAGCTCCTGCGCCAGCAGATCCTCAATTTCCGACTGCACGGCACGTTTGAGCGGACGGGCTCCCATTTTGGCATTCTCGTGTTTTTTGACGATGAAGGAGCGCACCGCCTTCGGCACGTTCAAAGTGATTCCCATCTGCGCGCGTGCCCGTTTGGCAAGCTCTGAAACCAGCAGCGCAACGATCTGGTCCATCTCCTCTGTGGTCAGCGGATGGAAAACCATGATCTCGTCAATCCTGTTGATAAACTCCGGTTTGAACAGGCGTTTCACCTCGTCCATCACGCCGGACTTCATCCGCTCATAATCCTTTTCCGCGTCATCCCCCGAGGAAAAGCCCAGCTTCTTCGGTTCCACAATCCGCTGCGCCCCGACATTGGATGTCATGATCAGAATGGTATTCTTGAAGCTCACCTTGCGGCCCTTGGAATCCGTAATGTGTCCGTCATCCAGAACCTGCAGCAGCACATTGAAAATGTCTGGATGCGCCTTCTCCACTTCATCGAAGAGGATGACCGAATACGGATGCCTCCGCACTTTTTCCGACAGCTGTCCTCCCTCCTCATGACCGACATAGCCGGGGGGCGAGCCAATCATCTTGGAGACGGAATAGGATTCCATATACTCCGACATATCGACCCGGATCAGCGCCTCCTCGGTTCCGAACATCGTTTCCGCCAGAGCCTTTGACAGCTCCGTCTTTCCGACACCGGTGGGGCCCAGGAACAGGAAGGAACCGATCGGCCGGTTGGGATCCTGAAGTCCCACGCGGCCCCGTCGGATCGCTTTTGAGAGCGCCTGCACGGCCTCCTCCTGACCGATGACACGCTTGTGAAGCTCCTTTTCCAGCTTCAGAAGCCGCTCGGTCTCCTTTTCCGCAAGCCTCGTGAGCGGAACACCCGTCCAGTCCGAAACCACCTGCTCGATATCTCCTCTGCTGACCTTCGGATATCCCTTTGTTCCGTTTTTTTCCGCATTTGCCCGGATTCGCGACATTTTCTTCAGCAATGCGGTCTGCTGTCGGTTATAGACGCTTGCGGCAGAGAAATCCTCCCGCCTGAGCGCGTCCTCAATCCGCTCATCCAATCCCCGGATCTCGTCTTCAAGACCCTTTTCCCTGGCACTGGTTCCGCCCGTGCGCAGGCGCACCGCGCTGGCTGCTTCATCAATCAGGTCAATTGCCTTGTCCGGCAGATTCCGGTCATTGATGTAGCGCTCGGAAAGCGTCACGGCTGCCTCTATCGCCTCCGGTTCAATCTGCACGCGATGATGCTCCTCATATTTGTGGGCGATCCCGCGAAGAATCTCCACCGCCTCATCCCTGGTCGGTTCCTCCACGGCCACCGGCTGAAACCTTCGTTCCAGAGCCGCATCGCGCTCCACGTACTTGTGATACTCGCTGACAGTCGTCGCGCCGATCATCTGAAGCTCTCCGCGTGCCAGAGACGGCTTCAAAATATTGGAGGCATCAATTGCCCCCTCCGCACCGCCGGCGCCAATCAGCGTGTGCATTTCATCAATGAACAGGATGACGTTGCCGTCCTCCGTCACCTCGCGGATCATCTTCTTGATGCGCTCCTCGAATTCACCGCGATATTTGGAGCCGGCGATCATGCCAGAAAGATCCAGAGTCAATACCCGTTTGTTCTGTATCGTAAAGGGAACATCCCCGGAAACAATCCGCTGTGCCAGTCCCTCAACAACCGCTGTTTTGCCGACGCCCGACTCGCCGATCAGGCATGGATTGTTTTTCGTTCTGCGCGAAAGAGTCTGTATGACGCGCCGGATCTCCTTATCCCGGCCAATGATCGGATCCAGTCGATCCTCTGCGGCCAGCGCCGTGAGATCGCGGGTAAACTGTTCCAGCGCCGAGGCACGCCGTTTTCCGCCGCCCTTGTGTCCGAGATCCTCCTTGACCAGATTCGGATCCTCCCCCATGGCGGCCAGTGTCTCCGCATAGGCCTTCTGAAGGTTGACGCCCATCGTGGAAAGAAGCCGCACAGCGACGTTTTCCCCTTCACGGATGAGCGCCAGCAGGATGTGCTCGGTCCCGATCTTTTTTGCATGAAAACGGTCCGCGGCCTTGCCCGCCTCCGTGAGCACGCTTTCCGCCCGCGGTGAAAAGCCGTCGCGATCCATCGTCTGAAGGGTGGATTCCGGGATGATCAGCTCGGAGAGCATTTCGGCCAGTTTTTCCTCCGAAACACCATTTCCCTCCAGCACCCGCCTGGCCGCACAGCCCTCTTCGCGCAGCAGACCCAGCAGAAGATGCTCCGTACCCACATAACTCAGCTGCAGATCTCTGGCAGCCTTTTGCGCCTCCTTCAGCGCGTGTCTCGCTTTATCCGTGTAATAATGTTTCATTTCCTACAGGTTCCTTTCCTCATATCTGTCATAGATTCGGTCAACCAACGCGTGCACCTCCTCGCGGGTCACGCCGCGGCAGTGCGTGCGTGCGAACACGACGCGCAGGATTTCCTCCGCTTCCTTCAGGGCACGGAGCTTGTCAATATCGACCGCGATCACGGCGCCGCGTCTGCGGTCAATTCTGACAAACCCCTCCTGCTGCAGTACGGCGTAGGCCTTATTGACCGTGTGCATATTGATCCCGATCATATCTGCCAGCTGTCGGACGCTCGGAAGGGTATCGCCATCCCTGAACTCCTCGGTGGCGATTCCTACGATGATCTGATCCACAAGCTGGGAATAGATGGCCTCATCGCTGTTAAAATTGATCTCGATCAGCATGACTTCCGTCTCCTTTGTGACATCAATTCTATAACAAGTGATGCATGACTGTCAATCCGGCGTGCATCACATCCATTGTCCGATTGGTACGAAAAAGGGGATGCTTCCCGGCATCCCCTCTCGTGGTTCGTTTCTTTTATTTTTCGTCATCCAGATTTAAGAATTCGTATTCCAGATCATCGTCATCCCGCATGACGTTGCGGGCCCGTCTGGTCTGTTCGCTCTCCCGCGGTCTCTGGACGGTTTCCCTTGAACCGCCGCGGGATGAACCCGCTGTTCCCCGTCCTGCACGCGCTTCACGCGGCTGTTCATCACCATAATCTCCCCGCGGACGGGCACGACCGGCATCCGATTTTGACGTGCGGGACTGTCTGACAGGTTCTTCCTCTATCAGATCCTCATCACGGCGTCTCTTGACGAAGGATCCGCCGCTGGACCGACGCGGCTCTTCCTCCTCTTCCTCCTCATCCTCTTCATAGTACATATAATCCCTCAGCCTGAAGATCAGGATCACCATGATCACAAGAAGCACCACCAGAAGAATGGCCAACACCACCAGCACGGTCTTCAGCGTCTTGTTCTGCTTCTCGATCGCATCGACATCATCCACACTTCTTGCTGCCGCAAGCAGATCATCAATCTTCACACGGTATCCCTCGTCATTATCATGCAGATACCAGTAATATGTGCCCTGATCATCCTCCTCATACACAGCGACATACTGACTGCTGACGATCGGCGTGGGTGTTTCCGCCGGCTCTGCAGGTTCCGGTTCCGCGGGTTCCACGGGTTCCGGCTCGGTTTCCTGCACCGGTTCCTGCTCAATCACATCGCCCAGCTCAAGGAAGTCATTGCGGACAAACGCTGTTTTCCCGTCAGAGAGCGTCACCTGATACCATACCTTGCCCTCCGGATCCGATGCCTGACCGGTCACCGTGACCGCTGTTCCGCTGGCAAGGTTATCCGCGGCAATGTCGTGGCTGGTGCCGGCACCGGTGCGGGCCCGGACGCCGTCCCCTTTGATCGTCGCGTTCTGCGGACTCATGTCAGTGACCTCTTCCGCGCACACGACGAATGTCGTAGCCCTCACCGTAGCGCTACACACGAACATGGCAAGCAAAACTGCCATCACCCTTGCAAACGCGCCGTTTCCTCGCATTTTCTTCATTTTCCGCTCCCTCTCTTTCCTTGTTGTTCACGCCTCATCGATCGCTTTTCCGATGTCCGAGCGTTTCATCACACCTTCAAAATCCACCTGTTCCGTCGCTTCATACGCCTTTTTCCTTGCCGTTTTCAGATCCGGTCCAAGCGCCGTGATTCCGAGCACCCTTCCTCCGCTCGTAATGACGCGGCCGTCCGCGTCGAACGCCGTTCCCGCATGAAAACAGAAGACATCCGTCTTTCCGGAAAAAGCCTCCAGTCCATCGATCACCTTACCCTTTTCATAGTGCTCCGGATACCCGCCGGAGGCCAGAACCACACACACCGCCGCACCGTCATCAAATGACAGTGGCAGCCGGTCCAGCGTCCCGTCAATGCAGGCATTCATCACCTCCACGAGATCATTCTGCATCCGCGGCAAAACCACCTGTGCCTCCGGGTCGCCGAAGCGCGCATTGTACTCCAGCACTTTCGGTCCCTCTTTCGTGAGCATCAGGCCAAAGAACAGCACCCCTTTAAAATCACGTCCCTCCGCATGCATGGCATCGACTGTGGGCTGAAAGATCGTCCTCTGACAGATTTCATCGATCTGCGGCGTATAGAAGGGGCTCGGAGAAAACGTGCCCATACCGCCGGTATTCAATCCCCTGTCTCCGTCCAGCGCGCGCTTGTGATCCTGCGCTGAGGTCATCGTGCGGATTGTTTTGCCGTCCACAAAGGACAGTACGGAAACCTCCCTCCCGGTGAGAAATTCCTCCACAACCAGGCGATTCCCCGCATCACCGAACTTCCGTTCCTCCATGATCTCTGCCACGCCGGCCATCGCCTGCTCTTCATTTTCACAGATGAGAACACCCTTGCCCAGCGCCAGACCGTCTGCCTTAAGCACCACAGGATACTTTTCCTGCTCACGGATGTAGGCTTTTGCGGAAGCCGGATCATCAAAGGTCTCATAGCCGGCAGTGGGAATTCGGTATTTCTTCATGAGCTCTTTGGAGAAAGCCTTGCTTCCTTCGATCACCGCAGCATTTTTCCTCGGTCCGAAAACGCGAAGGCCGGCTTCTTCAAACCGATCGACGATCCCCCCGACCAGCGGATCATCCATGCCCACCACCGTCAGGTCTATCTCCTTTTCCTTCGTGAAATCCACCAGTCGGTCAAACTCCATCGGCTTGATCGGCACGCACTCGGCCAATTCCGCAATTCCCGCATTTCCCGGCGCGCAAAAGATCCGATCCACCTGCGCACTTCGGGACAGAGCGTGCGCAATCGCATGCTCACGTCCGCCCCCGCCGACTATCAGTATCTTCATTCTTTTATCCTCTCCCGGTTTGCCCCGTCAATCCATACCCGACCGTCCCGCACGGAAACCGCACCAGCCGCGATCAGGCCGATCGCCCTGGGCAGGATCTCCCATTCCGCCTCCTCCATGACACGCCGCTGCAGTTTTTCCGGCGTATCGTCCTGTGCCACGGCGACGGGCTTCTGCAGAATGATCGGTCCGGTATCCGTTCCCTCGTCCACAAAGTGTACGGTGGCTCCCGTCACCCGGACACCGCGGGCAAGAACTGCCTCATGTACCCGCAGACCGTAGTATCCCTTTCCGCAAAAAGCAGGGATAAGCGACGGATGAATGTTGATGATGCGATTCGGATAGGCACGCACCATTTCCGAGGGGATCGAGACCAGAAACCCGGCCAGCACGACAAGATCCGGTTCCGATTCATTTACAGCCGCAAGCAGAGCCTCGTGAAAGGAAGCCCTGTCATCAAAATCCTTCGGCGAGACCACACGTGAAGGAACACCGGCTTTTTCTGCCCGTTCCAACGCCCTGACGCCATAATTGTTCGAAATAACAGATGCTATTTTTACATTTCCGTCGGGGGTCTCGCGGACCCAGTCAAGGATCGCCTGCAGATTCGTCCCCCCGCCGGAGACAAGCACCGTGATATTCAGCATAGCTTTACGCCCTTTTCCCCCGTCTCAATCTGTCCGAGCACCACACCGTCTTCGCCCGCTTCGCGAAGCACAGCCAGCGCGCGCTCCGCGTCCGCGGATTCCAGCGCAAGCACCATGCCGATGCCCATGTTGTACGTATTATACATCACCCGTTCTTCCACATCTCCCGCTTCTGCAATCATACGGAAGATTTCCGGCACCCGATAACTCTTCATGTCGATGACGGCCTGACAACCATCCGGCAGCATACGCGGGATATTCTCATAGAAACCGCCTCCCGTGATGTGACTCATGCCTTTGACATGAATCCCGGATGCCTTCAGCGCCTCATACATTCTGACATAGATCCTTGTCGGTGTAAGAAGCGTCTCGCCAAGTGTTCTGCCGCCCAGCCGCTCCTCCTTCTGCAGCAGACGTTCCTTCGTCATCGGAAACGCCCTGCGGATCAGAGAGAATCCATTGGAATGCACGCCGCTCGAAAAAACGCCGATGAGCGCATCCCCCTGGCGGATGGACGATCCGTCAATCAGCTCGCGCCGCTCCACCGCACCGACAGCGAAGCCGGCGAGATCATATTCCTCCTCCGGCATCAGTCCGGGATGCTCCGCCGTCTCGCCGCCGATCAGTGCACATCCGGCCTGCACGCAGCCCTCCGCGACACCGGCCACGATCGCTTCGATTTTAGCCGGATCATTCCTGCCGCAGGCGATGTAATCCAGGAAAAACAACGGTTTCCCGCCGGCGCAGATCACATCATTGACGCACATCGCCACACAATCGATTCCGACCGTATCGTGCCGATCCATCAGGAACGCAAGCTGAAGCTTTGTCCCCACTCCGTCCGTCCCGGACAGCAGGATCGGATCCTCATACTGTTTCAAAGCAGCAACGGAAAATGCTCCGGAGAAACCGCCCAGCCCTCCGAGCACCTCCGGACGAAGGGTCCGTTTCACATACGCTTTGATGCGTTCTACCGATTCATAGCCCGCCTCAATATCAACGCCGGCTTGTTTATAATCCATGCTCATCTCATATACCCCTCAAATCCGGTTCCCTGCAGACGCGCGTCCTTCAGTTCCACCGTCTCACGCATTTCATCACTGTGCTTTTTCAGACGCTGCAGCAGCTGCGCATCACCGGTTGCAAGGATCCTTGCCGCCAGAAGACCGGCGTTTTCTCCACCGTCGATTGCCACCGTGGCAACCGGGATGCCGGACGGCATCTGCACGATCGAATAAAGAGAATCCCTGCCGCCGAGCGCCGTCGTCTTCATCGGAACACCGATCACGGGCAGCGGGAAAATCGCCGCGCACATACCGGGAAGATGCGCCGCCATACCCGCTCCAGCAATGATCACCTTGTAACCCGCCGCTTCCGCGCCCTTCGCATAGGCAAAAAAAGCATCCGGCTCGCGGTGAGCGGATAGAATGTGCATATCAAAACTGATTTCCAGCTTTTCCAGAATCCTTGCGGCCTTTGCCATCACCGGCATATCCGAGTCGGATCCCATGATGATTCCTACCTGTGGCATAGAACACTCCTCCGACAACAGCCGTTGTCCACAGACAAACTGTCTTCATATCTTATTAATATCCTATATGCGTCTTAATATCCTATGTGCGTCCGTGCGCATCATCTTATAGTAAACGCATTCTTTTTATGCGTTTACTATACAATACCAGATGATATCTTTTAAGTCAAACCCAAAACGATAAAACCGGTAAGGAAAAGAAGAAGCAGTCCGTTCAACAGGATGCCCAGCGTCGGAAACAGCCGGAAACTGTCCCCGCGAAGCAGCATCCAGATGCTGAGAAAAAGCCCCGTCAGGCCATACAGACCCCCCAGCGCCAGCGTAACCGTCTGTGCCGGCAGCACCTGCCCGCCCGAGGTATAGACACGGATCACGCAAAGAAACGCGGCCGCCAGGCCGCTTGCTCCCAGCACGCACGCAACGATTCCCCTGCCGGAGTGACGCTTGTCCGTAAACATGTACCGATCCGAGCGTCTGTTCTTTTTCAGACGAATGGGCCGCAAATGCTAAAACAGGATTTTGCTCCTGCCCACAAGAAGTTTTGCGCCCTCAATGATCATGATCACCCCGCAGGTGATCCCGAAAACCACAGTCACAATACCGAAGGCCATGGCCAGCGCGCCCGCGTGTCCCATCAATTTGTACTGTTTTTCTTCCATATCCTATTCTCCAGCCGAAACAGCGCCATATTGACTGTAATACTCGTCTATCGCGTGCCTTACGGACTCATCAATCAGCACGCGTCCGTTCACGTCAAGGCCGCTTAAGACTTCCACCACCTCGTGCATCGTGACAATCGCGTGTGCAGGAAATCCCCAGGTCTCCCTGATCTCATCCAACGCAGAGAGGTCACTGTGCAGTCCCTTTTCCTCACGGTTCAGAGAAACCATAAGGCCGATGATCTCCACATCCGCCTGGGAGCGGATGATCGGCACCGTCTCCTCGATGGACTTGCCGGATGTCGTCACATCCTCGATGATCAAAACCCGGTCGCCACCGTGCAGCGCCGTCCCCAACAGAGCCCCCTTGTCGCCGTGATCCTTTTCCTCTTTTCGGTTGGCGCAATAGCGGATTTCCCTGCCGTAAAGCGCACTCAACGCTTCAGCCGCGACGACAGCCAGCGGTATCCCTTTGTAGGCGGGTCCGAAGATGACGTCAAAATCCAACCCGAACCGGTCGTGAATGGCATGTGCATACGCCTCCCCCAGCCTGCGTAGCTGAGAACCGGTGTTATAGGCGCCGGCGTTCATAAAGAAGGGAGATTTCCTGCCGCTCTTTAAGGTGAAGTCACCAAATTTCAGCACATCGCTCTCCACCATAAACCGGATGAAATCCTGTTTATACTGCTCCATGAATATCCTCCTTCATAGCCAGTACCGCTTCGCGTGATGCTTCCGCGTACCGTTCCGGTCCGTACGACGCATAGCGCTCTTCTCTCCACGCCGCGATGATCCCGCGCGAGGAATTGATGATCGCACCGAGGCCGTCGTCGTTGAAAAAATGAGCCAGATTCGCGCCGGTGCCCCCCTGCGCTCCGTATCCGGGTACCAGAATCACCGCGTGCGGCATGATCTTTCTGAGAATTCTGCCCTGCTCAGGATAGGTCGCACCCACCACGGCTCCGACATTGCTGTAGCCGTCCTCCATGGCATCCGCCCCCCACGTCTCTACCAGTCCGCCGACCACTTCATACAAAGGCTTCTCGGTGCCGTCGGCTGTTTTCACCACCAGATCCTGCAGCTCTCCGCTGGAAGGATTGGAGGTTTTGACCAGCACAAAAATCCCCTTGTCCCTTTTTTTTGCCACCTGAATAAACGGTTTCACCCCGTCGCTCCCGAGATAGGGATTCACCGTGACAAAATCCGCATCAAAGGCGCGGATTTCGCTATTACCAACCGACGTGGCGCCCAGCATCCCGATCGCATAAGCCTCGGACGTGGAGCCGATGTCTCCGCGCTTGGCATCAGCGATGACCAGCAGTCCCTTTTCGCGGGCATATCGCACCGTTCTGTCAAAAACGGCAAGTCCCGGCAGACCGAACTGCTCATACATGGCGATCTGCGGTTTTACCGCGGGAATCAGATCATGCACGGCATCGATGATACCGCGGTTAAACTGCCAGAAGGCCTCCGCAACCCCTTCTGCCGTCTCGCCGTGTTTCTGAAACGCCTGTTCCCTGATCCCATCCGGAATAAAAGCAAGATTCGGATCAAGTCCCACGACGATCGGCGCACCGGTGCGGCGGATCGCCTCATTCAGTTTTCGGATCATTTCAGTCTGTCTCCTTTTTTCATGGAAAAGAATCCGTCTATCTCCGCCACCAGTTCCGCCGGCGGCATGGTCTTCAGCAAATACTTCACGGGCTTGAGGGAAAGCACCTTCATCACGCTTTCCTTGTCGCTCTTTACCGTCAGAAACATCACAGGAATATCCGCCGTGCGCGGCTCACACCGCAGCATCTCAAGTACCTTCGGCCCTGTGACGACAGGCATCTCATAATCCAGGAGAATCAGATCCACCTTTTCGGTGGCCAGAAAGGTGATGGCATTCATCCCGGAATTGGCCATGGACACACGGTAGCGATCCGAGAGCCAGGTCTTGATCGTCCGAAGCATGGTTCCGTCATCGTCTATAACCAGAATGTGCTTTTTTGCCGCCTCAGCCGCAAGCTCCCCCATCAGGCGCTTGAGCTTCTCCGCCAGATCCCTGACATTGACGGGGCGCACATATTTCCCGCGCACCAGCTGCTCAGGAATAAAACTGCCGGCACTCTCCAGTTCTTCCTCCTTGCCGATCAGGGCGAGAATACTCTCCTCCTGCGCCACCAGATCCTTGAGCCAGGTAAGTGTTTCCCGCTGCTCCTCGCAGTCCTCAGCCAGGTAGTATAGCATCAGCCGGGGGCGGTCGTCCATGCGGGAAAGCTCGTTGATATCCGCAGTCGCGCGCACAACAAGAAAGCCCTCCTCTGAAAGGCCCTTGTCTATCGCATTCACCATGAATCCATTGGTCTGTCCAATAAGCAGAATACGCTGATTCATATCATATTCCCCTAAACGTATGATGTATTACTATAGTATAGCATCCCACCGAGGTCAAAAACAATACGATTCAGAGCATTCCCAGCAGGCCGTCCCGATCGACGGCGGCGAGCCTCCGTCTGACCTCATCCCAGAACCGCTGCTCCTCTTCCGGAAGGCGATATTCCTTGAGCATGGAGAAAATCTCATCGGCCGAATCAAAATCCTGCGCCGTGACCGCCTCCTTCAGGCTCTCTCTGGCGTCAGCCAGCATCGCAGCATCTATCTCCTCCCGATCATCTGCTCCGGAAGCCTCCTCCGTAACCGGAGACAGGTCGGCCTCACAGGCGCGGCAGGATGCGACCAGTGCCGGTGTCGCCCGGACAATCTCATCTGCGTCCTCTGCGTTTCCGCATGCTTCGAGCCTTTCAGCCTCTGCGGAGAGTTCCAGCGCTCCGATCAGCCTGGCTGAGCTCTTTAGCGCATGAACCAGAACCGTGTATTCACGCCAGTTTTCCTCCCGCACAAACCGTTCGATCCGCTCACACTTCTCCGGTACGGTAAGGACAAAATCACGCATGACCTCCGCGAGAACCTCTTCCCCGCCCGTTGCGGCAAGCGCCGCTTCCAGATCGATATGGGGCACCGTCCGTAGCTTTTTCAGCAGGAGCGTATCCTCCTGTTCATCCGTCTGTCCGGTCAGCCCGGGCTCATCCCCATCGTCCGCGGGGAGGAGTTTGACCGGCGGAAGCAGAGACCGCAACAGCTTCTCCAGCTTGCCGGCATCCACCGGTTTGGTGAGATAATCACAAAACCCGGCCTCCAGATACATCTCCCGCGCTCCGGAGACCGCATTGGCCGTCAGGACTACCACGGGAACACCAAAGCTTTTGTTTTCCTCCGCGGACAGGGCACGCATCGCCTCCAGCGTCTCAATCCCGTCCATCTCCGGCATCATATGGTCGATGAAGATAACATCGTAGTGTGTGTTCCTGATCTTTTCCAGCGTCTCTCTTCCGCCGGACGCTGTATCAACAACAATCCGGGTCGCCTTTAAAAGCGCACAGATCACCGTAAGGTTCATCCGCGTGTCGTCGGTCACCAGAATCCGCGCATCCGGAGCATGAAAGCTCTCCCGGTAGCGTTTTCTTCCCTCGGTGCTCTTCCTGTAGGCGACCTCGAAATCGCCGATCGGTGCATCATCCACCACCTCCTGCAGCACCCGGAAGGAAAAATCGGAACCCTCCCCGTAGACACTCTTCACCTCAACCCGCGTGTGCATCATGGCCAGCAGCTTTTTGACGATGCTCATGCCGAGGCCGGTGCCCTCCACCGTACGGTTCCGTATTTCGTCGATCCGCTCAAACGGAGAAAACAGCTTCTCCAGATCCTCCTCCCTGATTCCGATGCCGGTGTCCGTCACCCGAACCTGCAGCCAGATTTTCCCGGACGGCTCATCAATCGGATTTCCCTCCTCATCCTCGGTTTCCGTCACCGGAGCATAACCGATTTCAAGGGTAACCGATCCCTTCTCCGTGTATTTCACCGCATTGGTCAGAATATTGGTGACCACCTGTTTGATCCGGATCTCGTCTCCGCACAGCAGATGGGGCATTTTCTCATCCACACGGACGAGCAGCGAAAGATGCTTCTCCTGCGCCCGGATGGCAATCATGTTGACCAGGTCGTTGATCGTGGAGGCAAGATCATATTGTACCGGCAAAATCTCCATCCTGCCCGCTTCGATTTTGGAGAAATCAAGAATATCGTTGACAAGTGACAGCAGGGAGCTGCCGGCGTTACGGATGGCGGTCGCATATTCGATCGTGCTGTCCTCTTCGCTCTCCCGAAGAATCATCTCATCCATGCCGAGCACCGCGTTGATCGGTGTCCGGATCTCGTGGCTCATATTGGAGAGAAAGGCCGATTTTGCCCCACTGGCTGCCTGGGCAATTTTCAGATCGTTTTCCAGTTTTGCTTCATTTCGAATCCGCCCGATGCTGTCGACAAGCTGACGGCTCATCACCCCCACCGAACGGTAAAGCTCCCCGATTTCGTCCCGGTTTCTGATATCCAGCCCCGTTATGCTGTCCGCCGCAGATACCAGTGCCTCTTCGTCGCCCGACGCCTCCGCAAAACGCTTCAGATACCGGGCGAGCCTCCCCACCGGCTCAGCAATGCTCCTCTGCGCATAATAGTTTACAAGCACGGCGATCGGAACCGCCAGCGTCATAATCATCATGATCAGTTTCAGGTCAAAACCGATTCTGTCGCGGCTTAGAACAAGAAAATCCTTCGTGTCCATTCCCATGTCGCTGGCCATGTCCTTCTCCATCCTGCGCTGCATCTTTTCTCCGAACGGACGCATTCCCTCCGGCAGTCCCTCCACGATCTCCCCAGCCGCCTGTGTGATCGCGGCCGAATCAATGGGCGCCTGCGCTTCCGGCTCCGCCATCACGGAGGGCAGGAGAAGATTTGCGAAAACAGCGGCGAAAATGCTCAATACCGCCGCCTCCCCGACAATGATCATCGTCACTCTCCGGCTGATATGGGAACCTGCCGCCCGCCGGGTGATTCCCGCCAACCGGTTTTCCGTCGTGTAGTAATCTCCCAGGGGAAGCAGACCTTTTGCGCAATCCGGCGCGAAGCGGAAAATGAGCCAGAGAAGAATGGCCGCAAGAAAGCATTCAGGCGCTTCCATCAGAAAATCGGAAAGGACCGTATTCAGCCCCATTTCCGTGAGAAAACTGCCGCGGAGAAGCTCCGTCAGACCCCCCACAGGTTTCCCGTCAGAACAGTCAGGCTCAATCCGTACAGCAGCGTTTTTCTGACGGACCAGAAGCACCTCCTGCCGGAAGCGGAATAGGTGGCGACGACAATGACCAGGTAAATGAAATTCAGAAAGGCGACGTTCCGATCCAGAAACAGATTATGTAAAAAGACAATCAGCACGCAGAGCATGCCCGGAACTTCGCCGAAGACGCCGGACAGCAGGATGAGCGGAAGATACCGCAGGGAGAAGACCAGACCGCCCACGGAAAGGAAACCACCGATATAGATATCGGTGGACACTCTGTCCGAATAAACCGTAGCACAGGTGCATAGCAAAATTCCTGCCAACTGCAGGAAAAAACAGATCCTTTTATTCTTATCGGACAAGGTTTTTTTCATGACGCTGATATGCTGTAAGAAACGCTGCTTTCTTATACTTGGACAGCAGCAGATGCTCCCCGCTGTCCAAGGTGACCTCTCCGCCGCCGATCTCTGTGACGCGCGACAGATTCACCAGATATCCCCGATGAATGCGGAAAAACCGCTCTCCCAGCGTCTCCTCCAGCTCACCCATCCGGTCGTAGTAGGTGATCTCCCCGTTGTCCGTATGAACGATCACCTTGCGCCCGGCACTTTCGATGTAACGGATCGCCAGGACGGAAAGCCAGCGGATCTTTCCCTCACACCTCACAGTCATCCGGCAATCGCGCGTGACATCAACCATAACGGCAATCTCCCTGCTCTCTTCCCGATTTGCGGAATGCGTTTTCCGTCAATCAGCATTTATCTGTATATCGGGTGATCCGCCGTCAAACTTTAGGAAATTGCCTCTCTCCGGAAACACCGGGAACAGGAATCACTCCTTTCCGTCCCAGCAGTATGTACACAGTCTGTCACGGCCGATTCCGACCGCATCCAGCATATCATCCAGGCGGTTAAAGGAAAGCGTCGTAAATCCGAGCTGCTTCCGGATCCGCTCCAGCATCTCGTGATACCTGTCGCTGTCTGGATTCGCATAGTCCGTCAACACCTCGCGTTCGACGTCTTCTCCCTCCTCCTCGCGGATGATCCGACGCGCGATCAGTTCCATTTCCGATGTGGAACGGGAAAAATTGATGTATTTGCAGCCGAAGAGAATCGGCGGACAGGCCGGACGGACATGCACCTCTCCGGCACCGCTTTGATACAGAAATTCCGTGGTCTCCCGAAGCTGCGTCCCGCGCACGATGGAGTCATCAATGAGTAGGATGCGCTTTCCGTCAATCAGCTCATGCACCGGCAACAGCTTCATCCGTGCAATCAAATTCCTTTTTTCCTGAATGGTCGGCATAAAGGAGCGCGGCCAGGTGGGCGTATACTTGATAAACGGTCTGGAAAACGGGATCCCCGAAGCGTTGGCGTAACCGATCGCATGCGCCGTTCCGGAATCCGGAACACCGGCAACGATATCCGCATTCTCTCCGTCGTATCCGTCACGCTTCGCCATACTGGCCCCGCAGCGGTAGCGCATCTCCTCCACGGAGACGCCCTCATAAAACGAAGAGGGATAGCCGTAATAAACCCAGAGAAAGGTGCAGATTTTCATCTCACGCCGGGGATTCACCAGCGTCGTCACCGCCTCCGGCGTCATCACGACAATTTCTCCCGGGCCCAGCTCCCGTTCCGTGGCATAGCCCAGATTCTGATAGGCAAACGCTTCAAAGGAGGCGCAGTAGCCGTCCCCCTTCCGGCCGATGATCACCGGTGTGCGCCCGAGCCTGTCTCTCGCAGCGTAAATGCCCGCCGGCGTAAGCACCAGAATCGTCATGGAGCCGTCGATCTCCTCCTGGGCATAGCGGATTCCCTCAATCAGATGATCCTTCTGATTGATGAGTGCCGCCACCAGCTCCGTCGCATTGATATTGCCGCCGCTCATCTCAAGGAAATGCGTACCTGTTCCCACAATCTTTGCGGCCAGCGCATCCGTATTATTGATCTTTCCCACGGTTGTGATCGCGTAGGTTCCGTGATGGGACCGGACGATCAGCGGCTGGGGCTCATAGTCGGAAATGCAGCCGATTCCGAGATTGCCATGCATCTCCTTCATCTCCGATTCAAATTTCGTCCTGAACGGTGAATTCTCAATATTATGAATCGACCGGTCAAAGCCCTCCTTTCCGAACACCGCCATACCGGCACGGCGCGTTCCCAGATGGGAATGGTAATCCGTCCCGAAAAACAGATCAAACATACAGTCATTTTTCAGCGCTGCCGCAAAAAATCCCCCCATCGATCCCTCCTTATTTTTTAATAGCAGTTGTTACGTATCACATGTTACGCATCACACGTTATTGATTCTATCCGCCATTTCCGGCGTTCAGCGACTCTTCGTTTTCTTCTGCCTCTCTTCTGCGCGTCGTCAGGAAGATATTCTCCCGCAAGGCTTCCTCGTCAGTGGGCACCAGTTTGAGGTACTCCTCCATACGCTGGGCCGCCACATCAAAATTGCCCATGTACTCATAGACTGCAGCCATGTTTCTGAGAATCGCGGGATTCTGGGAAGCGTCATCCAGACTCAGCCCGATCTGAAAATCGGTCAGCGCATCGCTGTAGCTCCCCATCCGCATTTCACAGGCGCCCAGTGCATTATATATGCTGGCCTGTGACTGATCCTCCTGCAGAAAACGGCGATAGGTACTGATCGCCCCCGCATCATCCCCGAGATTCTGTTCAACCTCGCCCAATAAAATAACGATCGGTATTTTATCTGACACGCGGATACTGCTGTCGTTGTTTGCCTCCTCAAGGAAGCGCTTGGCGCTGTCCGAATCCCCAAGGGAATAGTAAAACCGGCCCTTTTCATAGTTGGTCATCGTATCGGCGCTGTCCGCGAGAATGTCCTCCAGGATTCCCTTTCCCTCTGCCGCATAGCCTGACCGGGAAAGCGCCTCATAGATGGAAAGGATCTGATCATACGGCCGCGGACGCTCATCCAGAATCACCTGAAAATCCTTCAGCGCGCTCTCATGATCCCCCCGCCGCAGGTAGATCATTCCGCGCAGATAATGAGCAATCTTTTCCCTGGGTTTCAGATCCAGAATGGCGTCATAGATACCGATGGCCTCCTCTGTCCTGTCCTGTGCACGGTAGGTATCCGCGAGATAATAGGCGAGATCGTAGGACATGGCGTTCGGTATGCCGCCGCAGTCGGCAAGCGCCGTGCGAAAAGCCGCTTCCGCTCCCTCATAATCACCGAGATAGAAATCGGCGATACCGATTCCGCGGTACAGTCTGGCACTGTCTTCCCCCTGCGAGCGTGCAGCCTCAAATCTCGCGAGCGCCTCCCTGTACTCCCGGGAATCCAGCAGGGTCATGCCCGCATCATATGCCGTCTCCTCCGACTCGATAAAGGGAACGGAAATCCCGCACCCGGCAATTCCGGTCAGAAGGATACCGGCCATCAGAAAGCCGGCTGTCCGGGATAACAGATTCTGCATTCTTCGGCTCATTGATCACCCAGCCAGGCCGTGATCTCCACCTCGCAGAGCACGTTCTTCGGAAGCGTCCTGACTGCCACGCAGCTGCGCGCGGGCCTGTTCGGAAAATACGAGCCGTACACATCGTTGAATTCCGCAAAATCGCCCATATCCGCCAGGAAGCATTCTGTTCGTACAACATCGTCATATCCGGCTCCCGCTGCTGCAAGCAGGGCACCGATATTCTTCATCACCCGTTCCGCCTGCGCCCGGATGTCTGTACCGTCAATCTCCCCTGTCTCGGGATTGATTGCGATCTGGCCGGAGGCAAAAAGGAAACCTCCGGCGATTTTGGCTTGGGAATACGGCCCGATCGCCGCGGGCGCATCCTTTGTACTTACGGTTGCGATCTTTTCTGCCATCTCATTTCCTCCATTAAATAACACGTGATATCATTCATCCACATCCACTGTCACATAATAACCGCGCTCATTCTGCTCTATCTTTCTGACCGTCCCCTCCGTCTTCTGAAGCCGTTCGGTCAGCGGAATATTGGGGGACATGGCGAGCGATTTCGCATGCCGGGAATCCAGCGTGTAATAATACGAACTGGGAAGCACCCCTTCGGCCAGCTTTACACGCTCCCCCTCCTCCAGCAGTCCTGTTCTTTCCATCTTAAAGATCATTTCCCGTGACATCCGTCTCCTCCGTGTTCCTCACCAGTCCATGCTGTCTTAAGAATTCATACCACAGACCATACGAAGCGGCTTTCAGATGCACATCGTCAAATGAGAGCGATGCGGTCAGATGATGCTCTTCGTCATCAAACGCCTCGTTCGGATCAATATAGTAGATACCCGCCCGGGCATCCTGAAGCCCGGCAATTGCCTCATTCCGGGAATTGATCCGCGGATTGTTGAAGCTTCGGTCGTTATTGCTCTTATTCTTTGTCACATGCATGATGCCCTGAATCACGATCACTGCATCCGGCTGCTTTTCACGGATCCGGTCAATCATGACCCGGTAATCCTCCCGGAATGACTCCGCCGTGCCGCTGCCGATCTCATTCAGGCCGAGCATCACATAGATTTTGCCATAGTCGTTCTCATCCAGAAGGGTGTCGATACTTTTCCTTCCCTCCTCCGTTTTGACAAATTCGAGATCCAGTGCCTTTTTCACCGTCAGGGAAATCTTGGCGTAAAAGGTCGCCCTTTCATCCAGCTCCTCACAGTACTCGGAAAGTCCGACAGTCCGTGAATCGCCGATAAACAACGCATCGTCAAAGAAAGACGCATCGACCTCCGCAAACGAAAGGTCAGCGTAGGGCGGAACCGGCTCCGGGTCCGGCCCGGACTCCTCTTCTTCCACAGGCTGTCCGTCCTCCGGCTGTTCCTGCTCCGCAACCGGATCGATCCGTTCCTCCGTCTGCTCCGCCTCTGCGGAGAGATCCATCTCATCGTCCGCTCCGCGCAGGTCAGACTGCAGAGGATCCGAAGCAGCCAAGGCCAACTCCTCCGGCATCTCCGGTACCGTTTCTTCCCGAACCGTCGGTATTTCATCGGCGGGCTCCCGCTCCGGCAGCCGGAATCCGGTAAACGCATACAACGTCGCACTCACGACAGTGACAAGCAACAACGGGCAGGCATTGACAAACCGCATGAAAGCCACTCCTAAAACTGCAGATATAAAAACGGGTTGCCGCCTGCGCGGGCCAGACTGATCAGGCACAGAACGAACAATGCCGTAAGTCCCGCCGTGACCGCCGGGGTTCTCCGATGACGCTCAAAATAATGATAGACGCTGGGGATCATAAAAACAAGGGAAAAGAAAAGATAAATTCCGTAAGCGGAAACGTATTTCAGGAAATCACCGTCATAGACGGTTCCAACTGCTTCCCTGATCGGAAACAGTCTCTGAAAATATGCTGACAGCCTCTCCGTGTCCGAAACGGCAAACATCAGCCATGTGAGGGGAATGCCGACCAGCACGTGAAGCCTGCCGACGAGGTGCAGAAGCCGGGACCTGCGATCCTTCAATTCCCGTTCCATCAGGATCATAAACAATACCGCCCCGGCCCAGAAAAGGAAATTGACGGTAATTCCGTGCCAGAGCCCCGTCAGCAGCCAGACGATTCCCAGATTGCGCACGGTTTTCAACCAGCCGTTCCTGCTGCCGCCAAGAGGGATATACACGTTTTCCCTGAAAAAATCCCCGAGCGTTACGTGCCACCTTCGGTAAAACTCACTGACACCTCCCGCCGCGTACGGCTGTCTGAAATTTTCAATCATCGGCAATCCGATCATCACTCCCACGCCGGCCGCCATCAGGGAGTAACCCCAGAAATCGTAATACAGCTCCATGGAATAGGTGTATACGCCCAGCCAGGCGAGCGGGGTGGAAAGGCTCTCGTAGCCGATCCCGTAGAGTGCGTTCCAAAGTGAGCGCAGATGATCCGCCAGCAGCACTTTGGCCGCCATGCCGAAAATCAACCAGGTCAGCCCGTTTTCCAGACGGACAAAAATATTTCGTAATCTTCGTCGCCAGCCTGTGGCTTCCGCCGGTTCACGAAACGCCGAACTCCTCTCAAAATCCGCATACCGCATGATCGGGCCCGAAAGAAGCTGCGGAAACAGACAGAAAAAGGCAAGGGAATCAGGAAGTGTGGGCTCCTTTTTCATTTTTCCGCGATATCCGTCCGCAAGGAAAAACAGCATTCGAAAGACATAGAAGCTCATCCCCACAGGCATCCAGGCAGGTCCGCCCACTGCGCCAAACGCCTTTGCCAGCACGAGTGAAGCAACGTCCACCGTAACCCCCGCCGCAAACGCTCTCCTGTTTCCCCGCCTCACCAATCCGACCAGTGCATAGTTCCACAGGGAAAGCAAAAGAAGGATCAGACAGAATCGAATATCGAACAGCGCATAGAAAAAATAGCTCCCGGCAATCAGCACATAAATCCTGACCACGGCCGGTGCCAGATAGTACACAAAAAGAAAAACCGGAAGAAACCGGAACAAAAAATCAAAATCCGTAAATGTCATGTTCCTGCGTGATTCATCTCAGCAAGCAGATTCTGTGCTTCCGTTGCCTGATCCGAGTCAGGGAAGCGCTCCGTCACCTTTTCAAAAACCGCCCTGGCTTTCTCGGTATTTCCGCTCCTGTAATACGCGCGGCCAAGGAAGTAAAGCGCATCCACATGATCCTCATCAAAAGCGCTCGCCTTGGACAATCGGGCAATCGCCGTGACATCATCCTCGTTGCGGTAGGCCTCATATCCCTCGTGATAAAAGGCATCCGCCATCTGAACGCCCACCAGCGCAATAAAATTCTGGTAAAGTGCCTGCACACCGCCGATTTCCGTCATTTCCGGCGCATCCGGATCCATATCCCTCAGATACTCCCTGACCCGGTCCAAATCCTCCGGATCCTTGAGCCATGCGGCCACCGCCTGAATCAGAAGTCCGGCGGAACGCAGCTCACCGGTCCCCGCAGTTTCCTGTGCCTGCGCCTCCATCGTTTTGATCTGCTCATCCAGAGAGGACAGCTCCTGTTCAAGATTCCTGATCTTGATGCTCTTGGCATCCGATTCCTCACTTACGGAGGTAATCTCCTGTCTCGACGCCTGCTGCACGCGTGAAATCCGGTTTGGCAAAATCAACGTCCAGGCAATCGCGATACCGATTGCGATTCCGAAAAGTGCCGTGGCGAAGGTGATGACCCCCCCTCTGACGACGCTTCTTGTCGGCTGGATAATGATCTCATTCCCGCTCTGGTACCGGATGACATCATCCTTCCTTCGGCTGCCCCGTTTCTGTTCCACGGGAATCAGCGCGGCCTGCGCTTCCTTGAGATACCGTTTGGCCATCGTATCCCCACTGTCGATCCGCAGGCATCGGTTGCACTCGAGCTTGGCGCGTTCGTATTCCCCGGCGTGCAGATACAGCAGGGCAAGCAGCTCTCTTGCCCGCAAAAAGCCGGGATTCAGCTGCAGAATCCTTTTCAGCTGGATGATGGCAAGATCATAGTCCTCCTGCCACGCATAATTCAGTGCAAGATTGTATTTCTTTGCCGTTCTGCCAAGCGTATCCAGACGCTGCGGCTCACTCTGCACCCGGTTCAGAAAATAGGATGCCGGATTCCGGTCCTCCCTCAGATTGGTGCTGATGACCCACTCTGTGAGCGCACTGACAACCTCCCCGGTCTCATAGTAAATCAGACCGAGGAGATTTCTTGCCTCGATATTTCCTTTATAGAGCTTCAGACTCTGACGCAGGCAGCCGGCAGCACCGGAGAGGTCCCTCACACGTGCCTTATCCAGTCCTTCGTTATACAGACGATTGGACAGGTAACGGATTTGTTTGTAATCCCTGACATCCGCGCCGCAGGCAGTACAGTAGTCCTGTTCGTTCAGCTCATTCCCACATGCGTAACACAGCACCGTCTATCGCCTTTCGCGCCGTCCGCCCGAACGTCCCTTTCCTTCCGCACCGGATCTTCGGAACATATCCACCAGTACGTCCGCAACATCATCCAGATCCTGATCCTCGATTACGCCGCGTGCCTCATCCAGTTCGAGGCTCGGATGAAACTTTTTCAATTCCTCTTCAAAATTGATCATGCTTTCTTTCCCGTCAGACGCGCCAGCTGTTCCTCCACCTGTGCGTGCGTCTGCTCGTATTTCCTTTTCTTTTCGCGCTCCTCTTCCACCTTTTCCGGCTTGGCTCCGGCAAGAAACCGCTCATTGGTCAACATTTTCTCCGAGCGCGCAAGCTCCGCGTCAAGACGCTTCAGTTCCTTGGTCAGACGATCGATTTCGGCCTGAACATCCACCAGTTCTGCCAGAGGAAGATACAGCGTCGCTCCGGGAAGCGACACGGAAACAGCGCTGTCGTCAATTCCCGTGCGATCCGTCTGGCAACGCGAATCCGAGGCGCCGGCCAGACTCTCGAAGAACAGTTTGCCGGTTGTAAAAATATCAAGTGTTTTTTTATCTTCGCTGACAATAATCACCGATACCTTTTTGGAGGGTGCAACATTCATGGCGTTCCGGACGTTCCGTATCCCCCTCACCGCCGTCTGGATGGTGTCAATCTCCTTTTCTTCCTTCTCGAAGTTCCATTCATCACGATAAACCGGCCAGTCAGAAATCATGATGGATTCCTCGGCGGACTGGAGGGTACAGAAAATCTCCTCCGTAATAAACGGCATATACGGATGCAGCAGCTTCATGGAGCCGGCCAGCACCGTCGTCAGGCACCACATGGCCGCCCGGCGGCTTTCCTCCATGTGCTCTCCATACAGACGCGGCTTCACCATTTCAATATACCAGTCGCAGAACTCTTCCCAGATGAAATCATAAACCTTCTGGACAGCAATCCCCAGCTCGTATCGATCCATGTTGTCCGTCACTTCACGCACCGTGCTGTTAAACCGGGAAAGGATCCACTTGTCAGCCGGTTCAAGCCCGTCCGGCATGGGCGCACCGTACCAGTCCTCGTTCTCATGCAGATTCATCATGATAAACCGGGACGCATTCCATATCTTATTGGCAAAATTACGGCTGTTTTCAACCCGTTCCCGGTAGAAGCGCATATCGCTGCCCATATCGTTGCCGGTGACAAGCGTAAGTCTGAGGGCATCCGCCCCGTAGAGGTCAATAATCTCCAACGGATCGATTCCGTTTCCGAGGGATTTGCTCATCTTGCGGCCCTGCGCATCGCGCACCAGTCCATGGAAAATCACCGTGTGGAACGGGTAGGTTCCCATCTGTTCATAACTGGAGAAGATCATCCGGATCACCCAGAAGAAGATGATATCCCATCCCGTAACCAGCACGTCCGTCGGGAAGAAATATTTCAAATCCGGCGTTTCATCCGGCCATCCGAGCGTCTCGAAGGGCCAGAGCGCAGAGGAAAACCAGGTGTCCAGCACGTCCTCATCCTGCGTCAGATGACTGCCTTTACACTTTGGACAGGCTGAAGGCTGCGTCCTGTCCACGATAATTTCACCGCAGTCTTCGCAGGTCCATGCGGGAATCCGGTGCCCCCACCAGAGTTGGCGGGAGATACACCAGTCGCGGATATTGTCTGTCCAGTTAAAATACCGCTTTTCCGCTCCTGCGGGCACCAGCTTGATTTCTCCTTCCTTCACGGCCCGAACGGCGGGTTTGATGAGTTCATCCATCCGGACAAACCATTGCTTCTTGATCAGCGGCTCTACCGTCGTATGGCAGCGGTCATGCGTGCCGACATTGTGGGTATAATTCTCCACGCGAACCAACAGTCCCAGTTCATCCAGTTCCCTGACGATCTGCTCGCGACAGGCATAGCGATCCATTCCCGCAAACTTCCCGCCGTTTTCATTAATGGTGGCATCATCGTTCATGATATTGATTTCCGGCAGATGATGACGCTTGCCCACCTCAAAGTCATTCGGGTCGTGTGCGGGTGTGATTTTTACAACGCCGGTTCCGAATTCCATATCCACATAGTCGTCCGCCACGATCGGCAGTTCACGGTTCATTAACGGCAGCATCAGTTTTTTGCCGACCAGTTCCCGATATCTCTCATCATTCGGGTTGACCGCCACGGCCGTATCACCGAGCATGGTCTCCGGACGGGTCGTTGCGAATTCAATAAACCGCGTCGTGCTGACAGAACCGTCCTCCTCAATAAACGGATACCGGATATGCCAGAGGTGACCGTTCTGCTCTTCATATTCGACTTCCGCATCGGAAAGGGAAGTGTTACAGACCGGACACCAGTTGATAATCCGGCTCCCTTTATATATGTAGCCTTTTTCATGCATGCGCACGAAGACTTCCGTCACAGCGCGGTTGCAGCCCTCGTCCATGGTGAAGCGCTCTCTGTCCCAGTCGCAGGAGCTGCCAAGCTTCTTTAACTGCGAGACGATGGTTCCGCCGTACTTTCGCTTCCATTCCCATGCGCGCTCAAGAAACTTCTCGCGTCCGAGCGCATGCTTGTCAATTCCCTCCTCCTTCAGCTCATTGGTAATGCGAACCTCAGTGGAAATGGACGCGTGATCGGTTCCCGGCTGCCACAGGGTATTGTAGCCCTGCATCCTTTTCCACCGCACCAGAATGTCCTGAACCGTTTCATCAAATGCGTGTCCCATATGCAGAATCCCCGTGACGTTCGGGGGCGGGATCACGACGGTAAACGGTTTTCTGTTCTCATCCACTTCGGCATGGAAGTACTTCCTTTCCTCCCACGTTTTGTAAATCCTGTCCTCCAATCCTTTCGGATCATATGCCTTTGCCAGTTCCTTTTTCATCTGTAATTATCCCTCCCGATCTCTGAATGATCCCTACAATTTTTAATCAATAACGCCCGCATTGTCAAGGGAAAGAAGCCAATCATGTGTTATCTAATCAATCCTTGAACCAAATCAGTTGTTATTAAAAGCTCAGATCGTCGTTTAGTTGACATAATAATATTGACTGACATTGTTTTGTTTGGAATCACATGCTTTGACAAACAGTTTTCCGTTAAGTTACACAACCCGCATAAAATCGGGGTTTCAATTTTTTCATGTGCCAAATGTCCCCAATTTCCACATAGTTTTCCACAACCCTTGTTTCTCGGATTTTGTGGCAGATCATCGATTTTTTGTCAATAAACGGTTTGTATTGTGTACACAATTTCGATCCTGCCGGGGAGTTTTTGGTTTACATAATTCGGTGACCATGTGTATTATGTCGCCTTATCGTTTTATGGGCATTATTTTATCACTATAAAAAACAGCGATTGATTTTGTCTATTTCACGAAATCCCTTGACCAGAAGGCATTCAGTTCGTTTTTGACCGAATCGGTCGTGACGGTTTTGCAGTTTTCCCATTCTCTCGGAAACAATCTGCGATACGCCGGCTGTCGAAATCGCTCATCCAGGAGCAGGATGACCCCGCGATCCTCCTCCGTTCGAATAAGCCTGCCAAGCGCCTGCAGCACCTTATTCATTCCCGGAAACCGATAGGCATAATCAAAGCCGTCGATCTCCCGCGCATCAAACCAGGCACGCAGCAGTTCCCTCTCCTCCCCAACCTGGGGCAGCCCCGTTCCGACAACGATCACGCCGATCAGGCGCTCTCCGCGCAGATCGATCCCCTCGCCGAAGATTCCGCCGAGGACGCAGAGACCAAGCACGCTTTTTTCCTCCGTCACCTCAATGTCCATCCGGATATCTGTTGTCAGATCCGCATCCGTCCCCGACGTAAACCAGGAAAGAAATTCCTCCCGGCCCTCCTCCGTCATCTGCTCCTGCTGCGTGACAAGCTGTACCTGCTCCGGGTCATGAAACGCGGAAAGGTAGCATTTTTTCACCTCCTTCAGAAGCTGATAGGAAGGAAAAAAGACGAGATAGTTTCCGCGTTTCGCGTGTACCGTTTCCTGCAGATACCGCGCGATTTTCCGATATTGCCCGTCTCCCCTTTCCTGATATCTCGTGGTCACGTCCTGCGCAAGAAGCACCTGAAACTGTGCGGGCAGAAAGGCGGTCTCAGCGTATGCCTCGTAATCCTCCTCCTGTCCTCCCAACAGGGATTTATAGTACTGGATCGGCAGAAGCGTGGCAGAAAACAGAATGGTCGAGACCGCCCGTTTCATACAGTAATCCAGTCTTGCTGCAGGATCCACACACATCAGCTTGATCTGTGCACGCCGGTTCCATCCGCGCTCTCCGTAGACAACGTAATGATCGTCCACAAGCTCCGCGATGGTGAGAAAACGGAACAGCCGAAAATAGAACGAAACCTCCTCGTCACCGCGCACTTCTGCCTCCTCATCCATCAACCCGGAGATCAATTCAGCAAGCCCGATCAGGTTTGACATCAGTGGTTCGGTCTGTTCCAGGACCTGAAGGCGCCCCGGCGGCAGATCATTCAGCAGCAGCTCCATTGCCCTTAAGGAGTGGTCAAACTTCTCCTGTATCCGTTTTCTCATATCCCCGGCCGTACTGCTGCGAAAGCTTTGAGCGGCTGCTGTCAGCTCGTCTGCGGTGATCACGGCGCTGTACATCTCTCGGCCGCGATCCAGCAGATTGTGTGCCTCATCCACCAGGAAGATATTGCCGCGTCCCGCGCCCGCTCCCTCCGCAAAAAACCGCCGCAGGTATACAAAGGGATCAAAGACATAATTGTAATCGCAGATGATTCCATCCGCAAAAAGCGTCAGATCCAGCGTCAACTCGAACGGACAGACCCCGTGTGCCTCCGCGCCCGCCAGGATGGTCTCGCGATTCAGTTCCTCCCCGCCGGAAAGCAGGTCAAAGAGCGCGTCATTGACGTGTGAATAGTGTCCGCGGGCTCTGGGACAGGCGTCCGGATTACAGGAAGGTCGGCTTAAAACGCAGCTGCGTTCTTTCGATGTCAGTGTAACCGTTCTAAACCGCAGACCGTTTCTCCTGAGAATGGAAAATGCCTGCTCCGGAACTGTTCTTGCCACGGTCTTGGCCGTCATATAGAAAATGCGCTCCGCATGTCCCTCTCCGACTGCCTTAAGAGCCGGATAAAGCACGGCAAGGGTCTTCCCGGCACCCGTCGGCGCCTCCAGAAAAAGCTTCCGGCCGTTGGCAATCGTTCGGTAAACATATCCGGTCAGCGCGCGCTGACCCGCCCGGTAGGGAAAAGGAAAGGAGAGCGCCCGGATGGACTGCTCCTTCTCCTTCCGTCCGTAATAGAGCAGATCTGCAAAAGGCTTGTAACGCTCAATCAGGCCTTCAAAAAAGCTTTTCAGCTCGTCCGCCGTGTAGCGGTATCGAAAATAGCGGATCTCCTCCGTCTGCGCCTGACAATAGGTCATCCGCACGCGGACCCGTTCCAGTCCCTCCCGCACCGCATAGAACCAGGCATAGCATTTCGCCTGGGCAAGGTCCGGCGTGCGTGCTTCGCGCAGCCTTGCGATATCCGATATTGTGCTCTTGATCTCATCAATGACGGGCACATCCTCCCAGCGAATCTGTGCCTCCTGATCGGCAGGAACCGAAGCTTCGCGAAGAATATCCTCGAAATCAAGCTGCTTTTCCTGCGCTGCCTCCGGATCCGCCTGACCCGTCAGTATCCCGTCTGCCCGTCCCTCCACGCAAATCGCATAGTCCTCATAGTTCACAACCAGCGACAGCGGTACTTCTGCCTGATAACCGCTTCCCTGTCTGCGCTGAATCATCCGATGAATCCGGGAACCGTTCAGCAGGTTCTGCTCCGAGCCCCCTCTCCGGCGATCATCCAGATCACCCTCACGGAGGATAAACTCCACGAGGCCGCGAACGGAAATCCGCATTACATCGTTCACTTTTTTCTGCTCATCTTTTGTCATTATGCTTGCATTATAGAACAAAAAAGTGTTTAATAGTAGGGTATTTGATTTGCTGAGGGGCAGAAAAGATATGAAAAATCTGAGCATACCGGACGGTTATCAATCTGCACTGTCCGTACACGACACACAAATTGCCATCAAAACGGTCAAGGACTTCTTTCAGGATCTGTTCGCAGAGCGTATGGGACTGCTGCGTGTAACGGCACCTCTTTTCGTCGATCCCGCCAGCGGAATCAACGACGATCTTAACGGCGTCGAGCGGCCCGTGGCATTCACACTCGCAGACGGCGAAAGAGACGCGCAGATTGTCCAGTCACTCGCCAAATGGAAGCGCTACGCCCTCAAGGCCTACGGATTTTCCGTCGGCGAAGGTCTCTACACCGATATGAATGCGATCCGCCGTGATGAAATCACGGACAATATTCATTCCGTCTATGTCGATCAGTGGGACTGGGAGCGCATCATCCGGCGCGAGGACCGCAACCTGTCCTATTTACAGGAGACCGTCCGCACCATCTACAAGGTTCTCCGCAAGACCGAAAAATACATGGCCATCCATTATGACTACATCGAGGAAATGCTTCCTCACGACATCTTCTTTATCACCACACAGGAGCTGGAGGATATGTTCCCGGATAACACGCCGAAGGAACGGGAATACTACATTGCCAGAGCGAAGGGAGCCGTCTGCATCATGCAGATCGGTGATCTCCTGGAATCCGGCGTAAAGCACGACGGCCGTGCGCCGGATTATGACGACTGGTCCTTAAACTGCGATATCATTGTCTATTATCCGGTTCTCGACATCGCATTGGAGCTTTCCTCCATGGGCATTCGCGTGGACCGGACCTCCCTCACCGACCAGTTAAAGAAGGCCGGCTGTGAGGAGAGAGCAGAGCTTCCGTTCCAGCGGGCGATTCTCGATGAAAAACTGCCGTTTACAATCGGCGGCGGCATCGGGCAGTCGCGGCTCTGCCTGTTTTTCCTGCGCAAGGCACATATCGGCGAGGTACAGAGTTCCCTGTGGCCGCAGGAAATGATAGAAGAATCGGAGCGAAAGGGACTGCATCTGCTGTAAGTGCTTTAGGAGGAGTAAGGATGTTTCTCACACAGGAAGAAGGATATTACGCGCTCACGAAGACCGGAATGGTCAGCCTTTATCTTTTGGTCGCTCTGTTTGTCCTTTTTACGCTGTTCAGCGTCAAACCGGACAAAGAGCATGCCGGGGCAGAGAAAAAATCCCGCATCTCTGTCAGACAGCTGGTTTTTTCTGCTGCCGCACTGGCACTCGCCTTTGTTCTCTCTTTTATCCGGCTTTTTTCCTTCCCCTGGGGCGGTTCAGTGACACTGTGCTCCATGCTGTTCGTCACCCTGATCGGCTACTGGTACGGTCCGCGCGTCGGGCTGACGGCCGCCTTTGCCTACGGACTGCTGGAATTCGTTCAGGACGGCGGATCCTACGTTCTTTCGCCGCTGCAGGCCGGACTGGATTACCTTTTTGCCTTCACGGCACTTGGGCTCTCCGGTTTCTTCCGCCGGAAAAAGAACGGTCTTCTGATCGGATACCTTGCAGCGATTCTGGTGCGCGGACTGATGCACACCATCGGCGGATATCTGTACTGGATGGACTACATGCCTGAAAGCTTTCCGCCACATCTGGCCGCCCTTTATCCGGTGATTTATAATTACGCATATATCCTGGGTGAAGGCTTGATCACCGTCATTCTCATCTCCATCCCCGCCATCCGAAGAGCTCTTAAACAGACCCGGATCCTGGCGGTACCGGCGGAAGATGTTTCGTCGGTGTCTAAAGAAACGAAATCCTAAGGGATCTGCACGGCTCTTCCCACAGCAAAGGACCAGATCCATTTCTCGCGGACCTTCCATTCCGTGAGACGCTCCAGCGCTTCGGCATACAGCTGCAGCTGCACCCCGTACCGCGACGCCAGCTCACTGCCGTCTCCCACGGTATGATCCGTTTTGTAATCCAACAGCACAATCCCATTGTCCTCGACGAAATACGCATCAACAATTCCCTGCAGGAGCACTTTCTCCCCTGCCGGGGCCTCTTTCTGCACCCGTACCGCGTCAATGCTCATCATGAACTGTTTTTCACGGAACAGGCATTTTTCGCCAAATGCACGGATGAAACGCTGTCCGAGATCCGAGGATAAAAACACCAGCACGTCGTCCGGGCGAACAGCTTCAGCCGCTTCCAGTGAAAATCCCTCATCTTTACGTTTTTTCATCCACTCATGTACTTTATTGCGATTTTCATTAATTAAATCCTGATTTGTTATCTGCTGATCATAGAGTATTTCCGCGTCCAGAAGCTCCATTACTTTATGATAGAGGATTCCGCGCTCAGCTCCGGTTGCCTTTTCTCCCTGTCTAAGGAGCCGGTGCTCATTTTTGTCCATTTTGATTGACTGCTCCGGTTCTTTCAGGAGGTGACTGAGCCCCGGAGTTTCCTCCTCCTCAGCCAGACTGTGTTCCTTCATCTCGGTGACGGTGGTCTTCACATACAGGTTTTCCAATTCCTTGTGTGCATACTGAAATCGGACTTTTTCCAGGATGGACGCCTTTAGATAACAATTGATATTTATCCCGTTGACTGCATCAGTCAGTGCCCTGTTTCGCTCTTTCTCCGTCTTTTTTTCCACTTCCACCGACTGTTTCCACCCGGATTCCGTAACCATTTTGATCCGGATCGGAAGCGGACGCGCCTTAAGCACTGCCTCCAGAACAGAAAGATAGCCGGACGCGTGTGCCCGTTTCAAATAGGATAACCCCGCGCTCCCAGTCAGCCGCTGCTGCGCTTCCATCATTGCCCGGATATTCTCCTCCTTTGCCCGCGCTGTCAGGATCAGCTTTTCCTTCGCGCGCGTCATCGCGACATACAGCACCCGATACTCCTCACCCAGGCTCTCCTCATGCATCCGGTCCGCAATGGCCAGCCTCCTGAGCGTGGTATACCTCACCCGCTCCACAGGGTCAACCGCATAGCTGCCCAGTCCGATCCTGTCATCCTTGAGCACGGCCGATCTCTCATCCCGACGGTTAAAAGCGCGGGAGAGTCCGGCGACAAAAACAATCGGAAACTCCAGTCCCTTGCTCTTGTGTATGCTCATGATCCGGACCAGATCCGCGTTTTCCGAAAGGACACTGGCCTCCCCATAATCCACCTCCACGCGTCGGTATTGCTCGAGCCGCGCGGCGAAGGCCCCCAATCCTCTGCCTCCCGTTTTTTCAAATTCCGCTGCCCGAAGCATCAGCTGCTGCACATTGGCCCGTCGCCTGGCGCCGGCCGGCATGGCTGAAACCAGTTCCAGATATCCTGTCTCATCCAGAATCATCTCCAGCAGTTCCCGGACAGCAAGCCGCCCGGATGCTTCGCGCCATGCCGCCAGACGTTCCAGAAAATCAGCACATTTCCCGGATAACGATAAGGGGCAGATATCGACTGTTATTTTATTCTTGTCCGGAGAAGCGCATCGAACGAGCGCATCATACATTCCGTCCGCGCGATTCGGATCGGCGGCGCGGATGCGTGCCAGCTCCGAATCGCTGAATCCGCCGATGACGGATCGCAGCACCCCGGCAAGCGGAATATCTCTGAGCGGATTCTCCATAATAGACAGCAGATCCGTCAGAACACGGATTTCCCGCGCCTTGAAATAGCCCGCCCTTGATTCCGTATGAACAGGTATGCCGTATTCTGTCAGTACCTCCCGGTACACATCATCCACTCCGGCTGTCGCGCGAAGCAGAATGACGATATCTCCGAACCGCGGGCGTCGAAGTCCTTCCTTTTTGTCGCTCACCAGTCCATCCTTCATCAGTCCCCTGATCCGGCTGGCAATCATGCGCGCTTCCGCCTCCTCTCCGGAGACATGGGAATCGTCGGGATCCGGCTCCTCCTCCATGTCGGATTCGGACTCAGCCTCCGACTTCGCATACAGCAGTAACTCCGGCTCAAAAGGATCCGTTTCTTCGTCCGGAGGCGGATAATCCGCTCCTGCGCGAAGCATGGCATCGTCATCGTACTCCACACCTCCGACATCCCGCTTCAAGACCTCGGAAAACACATCATTTGCCAGATCCAGAACCTCGCGGCGGCTTCGGAAATTCTGATGAAGATCCACACGTCGCTCCTCACCCGGACCGCGGCCGCACCGTTCAAGCTTGCCGGTAAAAATCTCGGGACGCGCAAGACGAAATCGATAGATGCTCTGCTTGACATCGCCGACCATAAACCGGTTTCTTTCTCCGGCGTCCCTGCGTGAAACGGCATCGAGGATCAGCTCCTGCACATAATTGCTGTCCTGATACTCATCAATCATAATTTCATGAAAATAAGCGGCGTATTCTTTTGCAACCGCAGTCGGAACAGGATGAAAAATCCCGGCCATCTCCTCCGGTTCCTCCACCAGAACCCGGAGAGCCAAATGCTCCATATCAGAAAAATCGATCACATTCTTCTCGCGTTTCCTGTTCTCCAGACGTTCCCCGTACAGCAGCGCCAGTCTCACCAGTTCATTGCTCGCCCGCTCCGCCATCTGTTCCCGGAGAAACAGGATTTGGGGCGGCGCAAAAAAATAACGATCGATATCTTTTTGTATCAGATCTTTGATTTCGTTTCGTATGTCTTTCGCTGTCTCTCTTTTTTCCGTCTCAACCGCCTCGTCCCGTTTGGAGGAGAGCCTGCCGAACAACCCGCCGACCGGTGTCACTGCGTCATATAATTCAGAAAAATCAGCAGCCTTTGCCGCGGCGGAAAGTTTTTCGATTTCACTTGTTATTGTATCCTCATACATCCAGGGCCCGCCGGGCGACTGAATGATTCGCAGCACCCCGCGCAACGTATCTGCCGCGCAGGCAAACTCTTTTTTCAGGCGTTTTGTGAGTTCCGTCAACCAGGGCTGCCCGGTATCATGTCCGGAAGGGATTTTGTCCGAAGTTCCTGACAGCTGCGTCTTCAGCCAGAGCTTCGGCCAGGGCATACTCTCCGCAAAGCGGTGCAGCGCCGTAATCTCTTCCTCGATCCCGCGATCCGTCGCCCCTTGTGCATAGACCTCCGTGCAATACAGAAAATCCGAATCCTCCCGGCCGGAGGCTTTTTCATATTCCTCCTCAAGAAGTTCCTCCAGGACCTCCGTCTGAAGGAGTTTCAGCTCTCCTTCATCACAGACGCGAAACGAGGGATCCAGTCCCGCAGCATCAAAATTGTTGCGCAGTACATACTGACAGAATGCGTCAATGGTCATAATCTTTGCATGCGGAAGCAGCATCTCCTGCCTGCGAAGATGCCTGTCATCCGGAAACCGGGCCGCCCGGACGGACAGCGCTTCGGCAATCTTTTCTCTCATTCCTGCCGCCGCCGCGCGCGTAAAAGTCACCACCAGAATCCGGTCTATATCAAACGGATGCTCCCCTTCGGAAATCATCCGGACGATGCGTTCCGTCAGAACCGCCGTCTTTCCGGAACCCGCTGCCGCGGAAACCAGCAGATCACAGCCGCGCGTTTCGATCGCCTCCAGCTGCTCGCCGGTAAAGTGCACCTTCTCCTGCTCCTTATTCCGCTCACACATCCCGCTCACTCCGTATCGCCGTCAGTAAATCCTGCTCCTTCATCGGCGTGATCTCGCGCATCCGATACCCGGCAATCTGCCTGTCGAACGAGCACACCCCACGGTATCTGCAGTAGTCGCAGGCCGTCTTCTTACGATATCGATACGGCGACACCGTCACATCCCCCGCGCGGATCCGATCGCCAACCGAACGAATCATTTTTCCCGCATACTGCGAAGCCATGTCGAATTCTTCCGTCGAAAACACGTGGGAGGACGCGGTAAAGGCTCCGTCCTTTTTCAACCCGACAGGAAGAATGTCCGACTGCAGGGCGGTTCCTCCCCCACCCGCCAATGTCCGATCCATCAGGGAGAGCGCGCGCATATCCCTGTTGGCGATCCCTGAAAAAGCCAGCTCTTTGCGTATCTGGTTTTCGATATCGCTTGCTATTTTATTGTCATCCCCGGACAGAATCGGATCATTCACCCGGTAATAGAACACGCCTGCCGGAAGCGGCTCTGTTTCCGGATAACGTTTCCGATACGCTTCTGTCACCGCGCGCAGATAGATCACCAGCTGCATCTGAATCCCGTGATAAAACAGCGCCGGATCCCAGGTCTGCGCACCCGATTTGTAATCAACAATGCGGAAATACCGGCCGTCATCCCCTCCTGCCTCATCAATCCGGTCGACCCGCCCCCGCATTGTCCAGCCGCTTTCCTGCACCCGGAAATCCCACTCTGAGGCAGCAGGCACAAAAACGCCCTTTTCCAGCTGATAGCGAAGCGTGTCCACGGTGCGCAGCATGACCCGGCGAATACGCTGCTGCATGTATTGATAACGCGCGTTACTTAAAAATATCTGGTTCCTGTACCCGGAAAGATAATCGGTCAACACCGCATCCGTCAACGCGATCGTCTCCTCCGCCGTCAAATCCGCCAGATTTCGTCTTCCTGCGCGAAGCCTGCCGTCAATTCCCTGTAAAACACCATGATAGACTGTTCCGAGATCCGTCGGATCCACCTCATACCGTTCCCGTTCGCGCAGGCGCAAACCGTACGCAGCAAAATAGGAAAACGGGCATGCTGCGAAGGTTTCCATCCGGCTGACACTGCCTTCCATCAAGCCGGCATATAAAATATCGATTGTTTTTTTATCGATCGGGGAGGGACGGTACGTGTAAAACGCCTGCTCAAAGAGCCGCTGTACCGGGTCCGTTTTCCCCTGTTCCGTATCACAGACCACGTGAACCAGCGTCAGATAGTCGCGCTCCTCTTCAGGCGTCATCTGCGCATCCGCATATCGGCGCAGATCACCGGACACCAGCATGCGGGCGCTCTTCACCGTCCCGATACGATCCGTCAGTTCCCTCTCGGTTGCGTGATGAACGGGTAATTCAGGGAACATCCGGCGGATCTGCCGTATCAGGTCTGCCGGCCTCATACTCTTTCCGTCCAGTCCCGTCAGCGACCAGGATAGACCGAGCGTTACGGAAGGCTTGGTCAGATTCATATAGAGGTATTCCCGTTCATTGGAAAGGCTTTGAACCGTGTCGGGGGCAAGCTCCACATCGCGTACCGCCTCCGAAAGAAAACGACGATCCATCTCGTTCAGAATCCCGCCGCCGCCCGCGCTTCTCGGAAGGAGTGTATCGTTTACGCCGAGAAGAAACAGGATCTTCTTCTCACCGAGTCTCGTCCGCTCCATGTCTCCGATGACAACCCGGTCGATGCTGGCAGGAATCATACCGATTGTTATTTTATCAATTCCGACCCGCAGCAGTTCCCCATACTCCCTTACACTCACGTGCTGCTCTCCGAGAAGAGCAATCATCTGATCGATGAGCTCCATCACCTTGCGATAGACCTGTTCATATTCACGCCGTCCCTCCTGATCCCCGCTCGCTTCGCGAACCGCCGCGATCTCCAGCAGTTTTTCCTCGGCATGCAGATTCTCGAGGAGTGCGATGAGTGCCTCCGAGAAGGTTCGTACATCTCCCTTCGCCGAAGCCGCAAACGGCTCGATCAGCTCGCAGAAACGTTCCCGCAGTTCATTGACCTCCTGCAGGAGCTCCACCTGCTCCTCCGGTGTGCGATCTGTCCAGACCGTGCGCAGAAATCTGCTTTCCCACTGCTTCCGGCGGCGAATTCCCAACGCCTCCGTATAAATCTGCAGACGATCCACCGCTGCGACCGAAAGACCAAGAATCGGGCAACGCAAAAAACGGAACGCCGCCTCCGTAATATCCCGGTCCCGCAAAACCGCCATCGCGCTCTCTATACATTCCACCAGCGGATTCATGCGCAGCTTTCGCGTTTCATCAATATAGAGCGGAATATCAAACAAGGATGCTGTCCGTTTGATCAACGGCACATAGGATTCAGGATCCGTGGTCAGGATTGCCATGTTTTCAAAACGGAGTGTTTCATCTGTACGAAGCATCGAATGGATTTTCAGACAGCATTCCGTGCACTCCTCCTCCGGATCGGAAGCCTCAAAAAGGGTGATCGAATCTCCCGTCGGTTTTGACCACACCTCGGACGGGCGACGGAAAACGGACTCCTCAAGAAAAGCCAGGGGCGGATTGTCCCGAAGTCTCCTCACCGGACGCTCCCGAAGAAAAAGATCCCCGGCTTTTGCCCTCCTCTCGACGCAGAACGCACCGAGATCCGGCCCACCCGCATGATCATGATCGTCCGTAAGGGATGCAAGGTAAGCTGTCTTTTCCAGGTCCGCCGTCGCCTTCAGTGTGAGTGAAAAGACGCTGTCAGTCTCCCTCGGGAAGCGGAACGGATCCTCCTGAGGATCCATCAGGAGGGAAACGGTCACCTGTCGGGCCGTGCGCAGAAGAGAAGATATCACCTGATATTGAATGGGGGTAAAACCGGTGAACCCGTCAAAAACCACAATAGAATCCTTAAGCAGCTTCGAACGGGGAATAGAATCAGAAAGGATCCCGAGGGTTTCTTCCGCCGTGACATAATGTCCCTTCAGAAAGGAAAGAAAAGCGTCATAAACCGTCCGGCAATCGCGCAGACGGGCAGCCAGCTGTCTGTGCATCCCGCAGGCTTCGACCAGACGATCCAGATCTGCCGGTGTAATGCGATATTGTAAAAACTCGGAAAGAACGGATTTGACTTCATCCAGAAAGCCCGGTTGAGAAAGACGCCTGCCGATTACCGGCAGGCGATCTTGTATCTGATCTGCAACATGCCGAAGAACCAGCGTTTTCCCCATATCATCCAACACAGGGACCTCAGGCTTTCCCACCTCGTCAAAAACACGGTGACGGAGGCGGGAAAAACTGAGCACATCAATGTTGCTGATGGCATGCTTCGGGTGCATACGCACCACGTCGCGCTGCACCTGCAGCGTAAACTGGTCGGGAACAACAATGAAAAAATCAGTCTCCGGGCTGCGCTGACTCTCCTCAATCACTTCCCTGAACAGCGTCGTGCTCTTTCCCGAACCGGAAGCGCCAAAACAGAACCGCAGCATCGGTATCTTAATGATGGAAAAGCCGCAGTCCCGTGAAGCACATGACCATCTCGTGCCGGTCTGCCGCAGCAATCACATGATCATCCCGGACGGATCCGCCGGGCTCAGCGACATAAGACACGCCGGACCTCGCGGCACGTTCGATGTTGTCTCCAAAGGGGAAGAACGCGTCACTGCCAAGCGACACGCCGATATTCCGATCGAGCCAGGCTCTTTTTTCCGCAGGGGTGAACGGATCCGGACGTACCGTAAACAATTCCTGCCATCTGCCTTCGCCAAGGACATCATCGGCATCCTCTCCCAGATAAAGATCGATGGCGTTGTCCCTGTCCGGGCGCCGGACGGTATCCTTGAAAGGAAGATCCAGGACCTGCGGCGCCTGCCTGAGGTACCAGCGGTCAGCCTTGTCACCTGCCAGTCTCGTGCAATGAATCCGGGACTGCTGCCCCGCACCGATTCCGATTGCCTGCCCGCCCACCGCATAGCAGACAGAATTCGACTGAGTGTACTTCAGGGTGATCAGCGCAATCAGCAGATCCCTCTTTGCCTCCTCCGGAAGCACCCTGTTTTTCGTGACAATGTTTTCCAACAGCTTTTCATCAATCGGCAGATCATTGCGTCCCTGAGAAAAGGTCACACCGAAAACCGTTTTCGTCTCTTCCGCGGCCGGCTGATAATCCCGATCGATCCGGATCACCGCATAACCGCCCTTTTTCTTTTCCTTCAGAATCGCCAGCGCTTCCGGAGAATAATCCGGAGCAATGATTCCGTCAGAGACCTCCCGCTTCAGCAATCTGGCCGTATCCTCGTCACAGGTGTCCGACAGGGCGACAAAGTCGCCGAAGGACGACATCCGGTCGGCACCTCTTGCCCGCGCATAGGCACTTGCCTGCGGCGAAAGGTCCCCCAGATCATCCACCTGGTAGATACGGCGCTCCAGTTCATCCAACGAAAGCCCCAATGCCGCTCCGGCCGGACTGACATGCTTGAAGGAGGAGGCAGCCGGAATGCCGGTCGCCTTTCGCAGCTCCGATACAAGCTGCCAGGCATTAAAGGCATCCAGCAGGTTGATGTATCCGGGTTTCCCGTTCAAAACCTCGATCGGCAGATCACTCCCGTCCTGCATATAGATGCGGGACGGTTTCTGATTCGGATTGCATCCGTACTTCAATTCCAGTTCTTTCATCTTGCTCTCCTCATTTAAAAACAAATGTTATAATAACACGCGATATAATATCATGTATTATTTATTCTTGTTAATGATTCTCGACTGAACCTCTCCGCTTTCGATGTTGATAAAACGCGTGAAAAGGGATACCCGGTTGTTCTCATCCAGTGCTTCCCATACGCCGTCCGTAAAGGCATCGAACGAATCCGCAATCGTCACTGCCTTCGGCTCTCCGGTGAAGCTCGGCAGCGCTTCTGTCGGAGCAACATCTCTCGCGTAGGTATGGATCAGATGTCCCTCTCCGGCAACCGGATTGGCATAGGCGTAGGTAAAACGCTGACAGGAGGAGGGGTCGCCGCCGCGGGACTTGATGACGGACAGCTGGTAATCGTAATGTCCGCCGGCAACATGCACCAGAGCGGAGATCCTCGGCGTGAAATTCGGCGCATCCGGCTCGAATTCTCTTGTGGAAAGCGCCTCTGTCCAGGTCATCTGTGCATCCAGTCCGCTCACGATCGTATCGGTCTGATCTCCGTTCGTCACAACGGTATAGTTGCCGATCGTGCGCACCGGTGCGTAAATAATCAGGCTCGGATCCGTAAGCTTTGCCGGATCGAATGCCTCGGTCCGGATGCCGGTTCCGTCCTCCACAAAAATGCGGTTGCGGCTGTTCTCACTCCTTCCCATGATGAAATAAGCGATTGCGGCCCGCTTTCCGTCGGCCGTCAGTCCGATCACGATTCCCCTGCCGGGATAACTGTTTGCCTGTAACTCCTTTACCAGATCCATCACGTCACTCCTTCCGTTTGTCCCCTGCCTGCTCCGCTGTCGGCAATCCCCTCTGCTCCTGCGCTTTCTGTGCCGGTTTCATCGGCAAAATCCGCATCCGGTGCGCCGTCCGTTCCTTCCAGGCCCTCCCCGGCCGCTTCCGTCGCCGATTCACCTCCGGTCTCCGCACCCTCGGCATATGCTGCCGACAGACTGTCATAATACTCGTCCGAGGGAATCTCCGTGAGGTTTTCTCCCTCCAGGCGGTAACAGTACCCCTCGTCCGTCAGCGTATTCTCTTCCGTCACGCGCTCCTTATGGGAAAGCGCATAGATCTGTCCTCCCGCCGGCAGGTATACCAGCTCATTGAACACCGCTTCCCTCTCCGTCGTGCGCTCCCAGTCAACAATCAGCATCAGCAGTCCTCCGGCGTCCGAATACTCCGCATAGATCGAGGTGTTCATATCCGCAGGCTGGATCGCGGAAAAATCAAAGGTCTGTTCACCCAGTTCATTCACCGGCCGTGCATATTCCTCTATCCGGTACCGGAACAGCTCATGCCCCACAATCTGGCCGGCCGAGACAAAATCCCCCTCCGCCATGGCGTGATTCAGATCGCGGATAAACTCATCCGGCAGAAATACCTCCGCATTCTCCTGCGTGTACTGCGACCGAAGCCCGGCCAGAACCTCCGAGCCGGTAGCCGCAAGACCCTCATCAAGAATCAGAATGGCCTCATCATCATTTCCCCGGTCAATGTAAACATGAGCCATCCGCTCATAGACAGCAGCCGCATCCATGTGCTCCACCTCCAGGAGTCGCCGGTACAGCGCAATCGCATCCTCCGGTGCCTTTTTAGCGGCTGCGGACAGCATACCGTCAATAACCAGTGCCCTGATCAGCGCCGCTTCGTTGTCGTCGCCCGTGACATCCTGCACCGTATCCGCAACGGAGAATGCGCCGTCAAAATCCTCCTCATCCACACGCTCCACCGCACGAAGCTCCAAAAGCCGCTCCAGCGGTTCCTTATAGGAAACAAGCGTCTCGCCGGCGCGGTGATAAAGGGAAACGGCCGTATCCGTATCCTCTGACCGGATGGCGACCTCCATCAGTCCCCGGTACGCGTCGGCATTTCGTTTGTCCATGGCAAGCACGCGCCTGAATTCGGTCACAGCCTTCGAATAATCCGCCGCCGCAAGATAACGCTGCCCGTATTTCAGATTATGTGCCAGGCGGTTCCGGGGATTATACATGAACCAGGCCATGAAAAAGAAGACGGCAACCAGGGATGCGCACAGCATCCACCAGAGGAAACGCGTTATCCTCTCTCTCGTGGTATAGACGATTCTGCGCCGCATCACCGGCGGTTTTTTCAGTTTTCTCTTCGCTATCGTCATAATCCCGGCCATACTACCCGCATATGAAGGCGCCACCAAAAAAGAGATACCTCCCTTATGATAGATTATACGGCAACGGGCAGGCATTGACAACGAAAAACAAAATATAGCAGATGGTATTTAAAGAACCGAAACCTTCTCCCGGTATGTTTTCCGGAACAGCGTGACAGAGAGCAGGAGCGAAGCGATTTCGGCAATCGGAAACGCCCACCAGACATGGACCAGCAATCCGGTCCTGGCTAGAAGAAACGCCGCCGGGATCAGCACAACCAGCTGCCTCCCCACGGATACGATCAGCGAATAGAGACTGACGGAAAAGGCCTGGAACACGGAGCCCATCACGATGCAGACCGCGGCAACAGGAAAGCTCAGAGCGATAATACGAAGCGCCGGTATGCCGATCGCCTTCATCTCGTCGGAAGCGGCGAACAGATCCAGCAGCACGCCGGGAATGAGCTCAAAAACGGCGGTTCCCGCCAGCATGATCGACAACGCCAGCGTCATGGAAAATCGCAGGCTTTCCCTGATCCTTGAAGCATTCCTGGCCCCGTAATTGAATGCAAGAACCGGAATCATCCCGTTATTGAGGCCGAAAACCGGCATGAACACGAAGCTCTGCAGTTTGAAATATACCCCGAAAACCGCCGTGGCCGTCGAGGAGAATGCAATCAGAATCTGATTCATCAGATAGGTCATCACCGATCCGATCGCCATCATGAGCGCGGAAGGAACCCCCACCGCATAAATCTCCTTCACGGCGTCTGCCGAAGGATGCAGAACCAGCGACCAGGAAAGCCGGATATCCTTATTCTTTTTCAAATTCAGTGTCAAAGCAATGGCCGACCCCGCCACCTGTCCGAAAATCGTCGCAAAAGCAGCTCCGGCGACGCCAAGGCGCGGGAAGGGACCTACCCCGAAAATCAGAAGCGGATCGAGAATAATGTTGATCACCGCCCCCGTAATCTGAGAGATCATGCTGTACAGCGTCCGCCCGGTTGACTGCAGGAGGCGCTCCAGCGTGATCTGGAAAAACACGCCGATCGACAGCACACAGACAATCCGAAGATAGGTGATCCCCAGTGCCAGAATTTCCGGGTCGTCCGTCTGAGATCGAATGAAAGCCCCCGCAAGGAAAATGCCGATGAACAGAAAAATAAAATAATGAATGATATTTAATAAAATTCCCACACAGGCCGCCTGATCCGCCCTGTCAAACCGCTTTTCGCCCAGCGACCGCGAAAGCATCGCATTGATGCCGACACCCGTACCGGCTGCCAGCGCAATCATCAGATTCTGCATCGGAAAAGCAAGCGTCACAGCCGTCAGCGCGTTTTCACTGATCCTCGACACGAAAATTGAATCGACCACATTGTACAGCGCCTGCACCAGCATGGAAATCATCATCGGCAGGGACATGGAAACAATCAGGCCCTTTACGGGCATGGTGCCCATTTTATTCGTTTCACGTGCATTCACCACGGCAATCCTCTCTGTCCTGTCGCATCGGCGACCCCCTCAAAAATCTTCCAACAGTCTATGAAAATGTCCCCCTCTTGTCAACCCGATCATCGGACCGTCTGAATTCCAGCAACAATTCCTGCTTGACAGTTCCCTCTGTCCTGCGTATGATTTCTTCCTATATGAATGCACTGTTTTTTCTGATCAACAGCATCGGTCTCGGAATCGGACTTGCCATGGACGCTTTCTCCGTCTCTCTGGCAAACGGGTTGAATGAGCCGCGCATGAATAAAAAACGGTCGCTATTTATTTCCGGCATCTACGCCACATTCCAGTTCCTGATGCCTCTGATCGGATGGTTTTTCGTGCACACGGCAGCCGCTTTTTTTTCTGTGCTCCGCCCGCTGATTCCCTGGATCGCTCTTGTTCTGCTGGCAATCATCGGCGGCAAAATGCTTTTGGAGGCCCGTTCCGGCTCCGATTCCGAATCCGGCCCGACGAGCGTCCCCCTTACACGAAAGGTTCTGCTTCTGCAGGGAATTGCCACCTCGATCGATGCGCTTTCCGTCGGCCTGACCATCGCGGATTATCATGTTGTCTCTGCAATCATTGCCTCCCTGATCATCGGAATCGTAACACTTGTTATTTGTCTTGCCGGTCTGCGTCTCGGGCGGACCTTCGGTACGCGGCTGTCCGGCCGCGCCTCCATTCTCGGCGGAATCATTCTCCTTGCCATCGGTCTTGAAATCTGGATCAAAGGGGTCTTCTTCTGATAAACGGCTTCTTTTTCGTTGACAGATCCCGTTCCCCGTTGTATGCTGATTCATGCTGACAGGCGGCGAAAAGCCGGTTCTCAGGCATGACGGCAGCGCAAGTCGCGCCGGGGAAGGGATTTATGAAACAGACAAGAAACGATGTCCGCAACGTAGCAATCATCGCCCATGTCGATCACGGCAAAACGACACTGGTGGACGGATTGCTGCGGCAAAGCGGCATTTTCAGGGACAACCAGGAGGTGGTCGAGCGTGTGATGGACTCCAACGCCATCGAACGGGAGCGCGGGATCACCATTCTGTCCAAAAACACCGCCATCACCTATAAGGATATCAAGATCAACATCATCGACACGCCCGGTCACGCCGATTTCGGCGGAGAGGTGGAGCGCGTCCTGAAGATGGTCAACGGCGTGATCCTTGTCGTCGATGCCTTCGAGGGACCGATGCCGCAGACCAAGTTTGTTCTCAGAAAAGCCATGGAGCTCCGTCTCCCCGTCATCGTCTGCGTCAATAAGATCGACCGGCCGGAAGCACGACCGAAAGAGGTGATCGACGAGGTGCTGGAGCTGCTTATGGATCTGGGAGCGGACGACAAGCAGATCGACTGCCCGTTCGTCTTTGCCTCAGCCAAGGCAGGCACCTCCTCCATGGATCCCGAGGAAGCGGGAACCGATTTACAGCCACTGCTGGACACCATCATCAACTATATTCCAGCCCCGGTAGGAGATCCGGAGGCAGGCACGCAGATGCTGATCTCCACCATCGATTACAACGAATACGTCGGGCGCATCGGGGTCGGCAAGATTGACAACGGTTCTCTTCACGTCGGTCAGGACGTGATCATTGTCAACCATCACGACGCTTCCAAACAGGTGAAGACCAAGGTCAGCAAGCTCTATGAATTCGAAGGTCTGAACAAGGTCGAAGTCCAGAAAGCCGAAATCGGATCCATCGTGGCCATCTCCGGCATCGACGAGATCCGTATCGGAGACACGCTCTGCTCACCGGATTCCCCGAAAGCCATTCCTTTCCAGAAGATATCCGAGCCGACGATCTCCATGAATTTTATCGTGAATGATTCTCCTCTTGCAGGCCAGGAGGGAAAATATGTCACCAGCAGGCATCTCCGCGACCGGCTGTATCGGGAGCTCAACACCGATGTGTCGCTGAGGGTGGAGGACACCGAGACGACGGAGACATTCAAGGTGTCCGGCCGGGGCGAGTTGCATCTGTCCGTTCTGATCGAAACCATGCGCCGGGAAGGCTATGAATTTGCCGTAAGCAAGGCCGAGGTCATTTACCGGGAGGACGAAAACGGCAAACGGCTGGAGCCTATGGAAACCTGTGTCATTGACGTCCCGGAGGAATTCTCCGGCAGTGTGATCCAGAAGCTCGGCATGCGCAAGGGTGAGCTGGTGTCCATGGGCGAATCCGGCGGCGGTTACAACCGCCTGACTTTCCGGATCCCTTCCCGCGGTCTCATCGGCTACCGGGGTGATTTCATGACCGACACCAAAGGAAACGGCATCATGAACACGATCTTTGACGGCTATGAGCCCTATAAGGGTGATATCTCCTATCGCGGGCAGGGCTCTCTGATCGCCTTTGAGAGCGGAGAAGCGGTAACCTACGGGCTCTTTAACGCCCAGGAACGAGGCGCGCTCTTTATCGGGCCGGGCACAAAGGTTTATTCCGGCATGGTCATCGGAGAAAGCTCCAGAGGAGAGGACATCGAGGTCAATGTCTGTAAAACCAAGCATCTGACCAACACGCGGACCAGTTCATCAGACGAGGCGCTGCGTCTGGTGCCGCCAAAGGTCATGAGCCTCGAGCAGTGCATTGAATTCATTGACACCGACGAGCTGTTGGAAGTGACTCCCGAAACGCTCAGGATCCGGAAGCGCATTCTTGACCCCACCCTGCGCAAGCGCGCCAACATCGCCGCCAAGCAAAGAGCAGAAGCCGCTGCAAATCAGGGATCATAATTAAATAACAATCGATTTTTATCAGAACCGTCTGCGGGCAGCACAACCAGTTGTGCATCCGTCAGACGGTTTTCTTCCATATCCAGCAGATTCTCCGATTCATCATGATCCAGATAGACACCGGTGAAATTCTCCACCTGAATGGCTTCCAGTTCCCCCAGCCGCGTATCCATCCAGTCCGTCACCTGATAGCCGGACAGGTCAAAGGAACCGGAAGCATCAGCCGGCAGAATGAACAGGGCAGGTTCACCGGCGGCGGCCGCCTTGCGCAGTCCGTTCTCAGGCACCAGCGCATCCAGCAGATTCCTGACCGCCGGATCCCCGATTGCCGCTCCGGTTCCGGAAAGATAAAGCACCGCATCACCCAGTTCACGATCTGACCCAAGTACAACCAGTGCTTCCGAAAGCGATTTCGCTTCGGCCAGCATCTTTCCTTTCTGTGTGTCAAACTGCTCCGCTCGATCCATCCAGAGACGGTATGCCTTATCCCCCCTGCGGTCCGGGACAGGGCACTCCTCGGAAATGAACCGGCCGACCCGGCGGGTCGTCTTCGTCATTCCCAGAAGATTCAGGTGTCCCTCATCATTGAAATCCGTCCGGAAATCCGCCGCCTCCTCCGTCAGCAGATCCAGGTACGGCACACACTCCGCCTCGGAGAGGGCATGGAGGCGCGCAGCCGTCTGGCGATCCAGCGCAGTCGAATTACAAGGAAGAAAGGTGATTGCAGGCTGTATGCCACGCTCCCTGCAAAGAGCAAGAATCATCTGCAGATAGGATTCCCCCAGATGAATCTCGTCCGTCAGCTCATCGTCTCCGTCCGGATGCGGAGCTGTCCGGTACTCCACCCTGGTTCTGATCTCTGCCCCGAGCAGACGATTCGTTTCCGGAGAATGCGCCCCATCCAGAAAATCATCCGATGTAAGAGAAGACCATCGATTGTGATAGAGGATAAACGGAAAAAGGAATTCCATCTGCAGCGACCTGTCAGCGATCAGATCCCGTACGGCGTAGATTTTGTTCCTGCTCAACGGGAAAACATCCATATTTAAATGCAGCTGGCTTACAGCGGAAGCACGCTCCTCATCGTCATACTCCTCCGTCATCTGATCCAGATAATGATAATCCCGTTCCATCATATATCCGTCCACGACAACCAGCCGGGGAGAAAAAATATCCAACGCACAGAGAAGCTCATAGTAAGCCGCCGGCAGGATACTCCCGTGACCGCCGAGATTGTAACCGGCAATTCCGTATTCATCAAACAGCTGAACCGGATTGATTCCGTTAATGACATGAGAAGAACCGATAAACAACACATCCGCACGCCCGGCAGCATACAGATCTGCGTATTTACGGACACTCTCCTTGCGTTCCACCACATGACACACCACAGTAAACGCAAGTACAAGAATCACCAGAAACAACAACCACTTGAACAGTGTCTTTCCTTTACGCATAATCCTATGGTAGCCTGCATCCGACAGCCCGTCAAACCGGAAGCTGCCGGATCAGGAAAAACCCCTCCTCTCCCCGAGTGATCTTTGCCTTCCCGTCCGTTATCCGTGTGATGTTGCAGCAGATCCTTTCAATATCAGTCGATATTATATTTAGGCACACCTTCACATCCGCGCCATATTCGATATCATCCGTTATGATATTGTTTTGCCTGAAATAGTGCTGCAGTATCTGGAATCGGGTATAATCAATATCAATTGATATTTTTCTTCCGAATACCTGTTCCGCCTGGGGGGTATTGCTCAATCCGGCCTGCGCCGCCTGGGTGTACGCCCGCACCAGCCCTCCTGTCCCCAGCAGGACGCCTCCGAAGTAACGTGTGACAACGATCAGCGTATCTGTCAGGGACGCGCCGTTCATCACCTCCAGAATCGGCTTGCCGGCCGTTCCCGACGGTTCTCCGTCGTCGCTGCACCGCGAATTTTCGCGGTGCGGACCGATTACGAAGGCATAACAATGATGACGCGCATCCCAGTAGCGCTTCTGAATCTCGTGTATCCGGTTCTCCGCTTCCTCCGCACTGTGCACCGGCAGGACGTCCGCAAGAAAACGGGATTTTTTTTCGGTGATCTCCCCTGACCCGGGAGCAGTTGTCACTTTCATATTTTGTAGTATATCATGGTTTTTTGTGCTATAATAGGATGAATTTTGATTCCGAAAGGATACCGGTTGACCTTATGAATTACTCCAGAATGGGAATACGCGCACAGCAGCGTCAGATTGCCGCCTCCAGCGGGAAATGGGGCATGAAGCTCTGGGTTCTGATCCAGGGGGCCGTGTTGCTCTCGCTGATTGCCGCCATTCTATTGTCCATGAGTGGCGGAATGGGTGTATTGACCGGCATCATCAACACCTCCCCGGAGATCGGCATGATTGATGTGACCCCCTCCGGCTTTTCCACCTTTGTCTATGACACGGAGGGCAATCAGACCGCCAAGCTGGTTTCCACGGACTCCAACCGGATCCCGGTGACGCTGGACATGGTGCCGATCGATCTGCAGCATGCTTTTGTCGCTATCGAGGATTCCCGCTTCTATGACCATCGCGGCATCGACATTCAGGGTATCATCCGCGCAGGTGTCGTCGGCATTCGAAACGGCCTGCATTTCACGGAGGGTGCTTCGACCATTACCCAGCAGCTGTTGAAAAACAACGTCTTTACCAGCTGGACCACGGAGGGTGAGACGGAAAGCCGGATCATGGGTCTCAACATTGCCAGTCTGCGGCGTAAAATTCAGGAACAATACCTCGCGGTACAGCTTGAGAAAACCATGAGCAAGGACGATATTCTGATCAACTATCTCAACACCATCAACCTCGGTCAGAATACGCTCGGTGTACAGGCCGCCTCCCTGCGATATTTCAACAAGCCGGTGAGCTCCCTGAATCTGTCCGAATGCGCCGTGATCGCTTCCATCACGCAGAACCCGAGCGCCTTAAATCCCATCACCCATCCGGACAAAAATGCGAAGCGCCGTGAAAAGGTACTCAACGACATGTGCGATCAGGGATATATCACCAAGGAGGAAAAAGACCGGGCGCTGGCGGACGATGTCTATGCGCGCATCCAGACAACAAACGAAACAGCCGTCGACGATACCATCAATTCCTACTTTGTGGACGCGCTGGTGGAGGATGTGCTTGATGACCTGATCAATGCAGGCTACAATGAAACCCAGGCCTATTCCCTTCTGTACAGCGGCGGTCTGAAGATCTATTCCACACAGAATCCGAAGATCCAGAAGATCATGGACGACGCCTTCCAGAATGAGGACAACTTCCCGAGCAACACCAAATGGGATCTCGACTTTGCACTCACCATCACAAAGGCAAACGGCGAACTGGAAAACCACAGTGCCGAGATGCTGAAAGCGTATTTCAAGGGGATCAACTCTTCCTTCAATATGTTGTTCTCCTCTCAAGACGACGCTTACGACGCAGTCCGGCAGTATGAGGAGGCTGTTCTGGAACCGGGAGATGAGATTCTGAAGGAAAATGTCCGTCTCACTCCCGAGCCACAGGTTTCCATGACCGTTCTTGACCAATACACCGGGCAGGTGGCCGCTATGGCCGGCGGACGCGGCACCAAGGATGCCAGCCGCACCTTCAACCGGGCGACGGACGCATACCGCCAGCCCGGATCCACCTTTAAGGTCATCGCCGCCTATGCACCGGCTCTGGACAGTGCCGGTCTGACCTTGGCAACGGTATACAACGATGCGCCCTTCTGCTACGACAACGGCAAACCGGTGCGCAACTGGTACAGCTCCGGTTACCGCGGAATCTGTTCCTTCCGTCAGGGAATCGAATCCTCCCTGAATATCATTGCCGTCAAAACCATTACAGCCATCTCCCCGCAGCTCGGCTTCGAATACTGTCAGGATTTCGGCTTCACAACCCTCACGGAGGGCATCCAGATCGGAGATGAAATCTACGGCGATGTAAACCAGACGCTGGCTCTCGGCGGCCTGACCTTCGGTGTCAAAAACATCGAGCTGACCGCTGCCTATGCCACCATCGCCAACGGCGGCGAATACATCAAGCCAAAGCTCTACACGCGGGTGGTCGATCATGACGGCAACATCATTCTGGACAACAGCGCACCGAATTCCCACCGCGTGCTGAAGGAAACCACGGCCTTTCTCCTGACCAGCGCTCTCAAGGACGTTGTCTCGGGCGCACAGGGCACCGGAGGACGGGTCAATTTCGGTACAACCGCCATCGCCGGTAAAACCGGAACCACCACAGCCAACAACGACGTCTGGTTCGCGGGTTTCACCGATTACTACACCGCGGCCACCTGGGCCGGCTATGATAACAACAACGCAAAACTGACCGGCGACGAAGCCAACCTTGCCAAAACGCTCTGGCGCGCTGTGATGAGCCAGATCCATGAAGGGCTGGAATACCGGGATTTCGCGCGGCCGGAAGGCATCGTCGAAGCCACGGTATGCTCTCAGTCCGGCAAACTGCCCATCCCGGGTCTGTGTGACGGATGTCTTAAAACCGAGTATTTCGCCGAAGGCACCATTCCCACAGAGACCTGCAACGTCCATTATCAGGGAACCATCTGCCGTCTGGACGGAAGACCCGCCACAGAAATGTGCCCGTTCAAGGAGGACGGCGTCTTCACGCTGCCGCTCACGGAGCCGCAGGCACTGGCGAGAGGATCCGCGCTCGCTGCCGGAATTGAGCCCGATGCAGTCGTCTCTACGGCAACGACCACCGATGAAAACGGCAACGTCATCAGTGTGGAGACTCACTGTCAGCATGATGAAGCGTTCTTTGAACAGCCCAACGCCGCCGAAATTATAGCAGCGCAGCAGGCGCAGCTTGACGCGGCAGCAGCCGCCGCAGCCCAGGCAGCCGCCGAAGCAGCCGCAGCTGCTGCTCCGCCGCCCGAAACGCCGGCGCCGGCACCGGAAGAAGGAGGATAAATGAGTTATTCTTTTTTTGCAACCGTCTCCCGGATGAAATACATCGACCGTTGGGCGCTGATGCGCAACGCCAGGGAAGAAAACCTCAGCGAACACTCGCTGGAGGTGGCCATGATCGCACATGCGCTCTGCATAATAGGTAACAAGCGTTATGGTAAATCGCTGAACGCGGAAAAAGCCGCTTTGATCGGACTCTATCACGACGCTTCCGAAATAATAACTGGCGATATGCCAACTCCCGTCAAATACAGAACCAGCGCTCTGCGGCGCGCTTATAAAGAGGTGGAGGGCGTCGCGGAGGATCAGCTTTTGCGCATGCTCCCGGAGGATCTGCGCGACGCATTTGCCGGCATCTTTTCAAGCGACGAGCAGGATGTGGAGGAGCAGTATCTCCGTCGTCTCGTCAAAGCAGCAGACAAATTTTCGGCGCTCATTAAATGCATGGAGGAAAAGGAGGCCGGAAACCTCGAATTCCGCACGGCAGAGCTCTCCACACGAGAATCCATTGAAAAAATGAGCCGGGAGCTGCCCGAGGTACGGGATTTCCTGATCGAATTCCTTCCCTCCTACGGCAACACGCTGGATGAACTGATCGGAAAGGATGATTAAAAAGGAGTTACGCATGATGAAAATCGGATTCATTGGTATGGGAAATATGGCTCAGGCCCTGTGCGAGGGATTCCTTCAATCAGGATCCATTGACTCGAAAGATGTGTACGCCTACGCCCCCCATCAGGACAAGCTTCAAGCCAATGCACGGCGAATCGGCTTTACGCCGGTCGCATCCGCAACAGAGCTCGCGAAAGCCGCCGACATGCTCTTCGTGGCCTGCAAGCCTTATCAGATCGAAGCCGTGCTCTCAGGGATCGGCGACGCGCTGGCGAATAAGGCACTCATCTCTGTTGCCGCAGGATGGACCCTTGAAAAATATGAGCTTCTGCTCGCGAAGCTGTCCGACCCGGCAAAGGACGAGGGCGAGCTTCTGCTGGATTCGGTCCGCGTGCAGTGCGTCATGCCCAATACCCCCGCCATGGTGCGCGAAGGCGTTTTTCTGGTCGAGACGGATCACAGCCTTCGGCCTGAAGAGCGGGAGTTCCTGTTTTCGCTTCTCACTCCGCTGGGACTCGTCCACGAGCTTCCAGGGCATCTTCTCGCCATCGGCACAGCTGTCACGGGATGCTCTCCGGCCTTTGTGGATCTGCTCATTGAAGCGTACGCGGATGCCGCCGTCAGGTATGGTATTCCGCGCGCAGATGCCTATCCGCTGATCTCTCAGGCTGTGCTTGGCGCGGCCAAACTTCAGCTGGTAACCGGCAAACATCCCGGTGAACTGAAGGACAACGTCTGCTCTCCCTCCGGCACCACGATCCGGGGTGTTCAGGCGCTCGAGGAGCACGGCTTCCGTGCCGCCTGCATGGCCAGCGTGGATTCTGTCATGAATCCGTCCTGATCCCATCTGTCCGTTCTTAAGAATACAAAGAATACAAGAATGTAAAACAGCAGGCAGTATTTGATACCGCCTGCTATTTTATTACCCGCAGAAAGCGTTCCTATATTAACTATCGATCGTTATCGTATTTGTTCAAAACTCAAGCCGGTCATGCAAAGCCGCTTCTCCGACGGAATACAGGAACACCTTGTCATTCTCCCGCAGGATCAGTCCACCCTTTGGAATCATGGTTCGCGTCCCGCGCTTGATCATAACAATAAATGACTTCCTCGAGAGATCGAGATCCTTAATGGCAGATCCATTCCAGGGATGATTCTGCTTCAAAATGATTTCCTTGATATTGACCGGCTTATCATTCTTTACAGATTCCGCCCCAAGAATGACTGTATCGGTCATTCTCAGTGTCAGATCTCCTCTGGGAATCATCGTCTGCTGCCCTCTCTGAACGACGGCGATCAACACGCCATGCGGAAGCTGTAGTTCTTGGATAGCCTTATCACACCACGAATCGCCTTTCTTTAATCCTATTTTAATAAATTTGACGTCTTCTTCTTCGGCGATTTCCCCGATCCGTTTCAGCCTGGTGTACTGTTCCACGAATCCGGCAGAAATAATACCGGTCGGAATCGCCACCACCCCGACCCCCAGGAAGGAAATCACAATGCCAAAAAAACGTCCCATCGGTGTCACCGGATAGATGTCCCCATAACCGACCGTAAGAAGTGTCGAAACAGACCACCAGATTCCGGAAAACGCATTGGAGAAAACCTCCGGCTGCGCATCATGCTCAAGGGAATACATACACAGGCTGGAGGCAAGCATCAATACCGCCAGAATGAAAACGGAGGACAGAAGCTGCTGCTTTTTTCCTACGATAACTTCCGTGATTACATTCAGTGAATCATAGTAGGCATTGATACGAAACAGACGAAAGATCCGGGCAACACGGAACATCCGGAACACAACCGCTCCCGCAGGGAAGAATACAGGCAGGTAATAGGGCATAAAGGAGAGCAGATCAATGATACCGGCCAGCGAAAAGAAATACAAAATGACCGCTCGCTTCTCACTTACATCCGGATACAGGAAGCCCGCGGTCAGCATACGCAGCACCCAGTCCACCGCAAAGAAGAGAACCGTTACGGCCTCAATTACACGCAAAACCGCGCCGCAGGCAGCCTGCGCCTGGTCAAACGTCAGTGCGACGCTCACAACGAGATTGACCAGCAAAAAAGCAGTACTGGCAATATCATAGCCCTGATTCAGCCGGTCATTGATCACGCCTGTGGAAACCATGGCAAACAGGCGCCCTCGCAGCTTTGTCCACCGAAGCTGCAGCTGTTCCGCTTTCTTCCGTCTGCTCACGAAACGCTCCGTTTCATCGACCGAGGATTGCTGAGAAACTTTCCAGGATACCGGCTGCTATCTCCGGCTTATTCATCGAATACACGTGGATGTGATTCACCCCGTTGGCAATCAGATCCACGATCTGCTCTGCGGCATAGATGATTCCGGCCTGCTGCATCCTGCGCGGATCATCGCCGAAACGATCCACCATGGTGCGGAACCGCTGCGGTATCGTCGCCCCCGACAGCGCCACGCTTCTCGCCACCTGCCTGGCGTTGGTGATCGGCATGATCCCCGGAAGCACCGGAACCGTAATCCCCGCCTCCCGGATGCGGTAAAGGAAATTGTACAGCACATTATTGTCAAAAAACATCTGTGTCGTCAAAAACGAGCAGCCGGTTTCCACCTTTTCCTTCAGATGCGCGATATCCTCCGACTGTCTTTCGCACTCCACATGACCCTCGGGATAACAGGCACCGCCGACGCAGAAAGCATCCCCGCCGAATTCACGAATATCCCGGATCAGATCGACCGCATACAGGTAATCCTCGCTCCTTCGTCCGTCTTTCGGGATATCACCGCGCAGAGCCATGATATTTTCTATTCCGCGCCTTTTATAATCCTGCAGCATCCCGCGCACATCCTCTCTGGACGCTGCCACGCAGGTCATATGAGCGAGCACGGCCACCCCGTGCTGCGTCTGGAGGCGCTCCGCCAGTTCAGCCGTGTTGGCCGCCGTGTTACCGGCAGCGCCATAGGTCACACTCATAAAGTGCGGCTTGAGGGCCGCTATTTCACCCGCTGCCTTCTCCACGCTTTCAAAGAGCGCATCCGTTTTCGGCGGAAACACCTCAAACGACAACGTCACCTCGTTTTGTTTCAAAATATCCGAAATTTTCATATTCCCGGTAACTCCTCCATTAACGAAAAACCCACGGCAAAAGCCGTGGGTTCATCAATCATACCGTCAATATACGCAACCTGCCCGCAGAGTCGCTATCACTTCACAGCGGGTTTCTTCGCCGCAGGCTTTTTGGCAGCAGTGTTTTTCACGGCAGGCTTTTTGGCAACGGTCTTTTTCACTGCCGGCTTCTTGGCAGCGGTTTTCTTCGTTGCGGTTGCTTCCTTCTGCACCGTTTTCTTCGCGGCGGCCTTCACCAGACCGGAAAGGATCTCCGATTTTTCCAGATCTCCCTCCGCATACACCTTGCCGGTGAGATTGGCATTGACAATATCCGTCTTGCCGCTCGTGATCTCAAGCAGTGCCTCCGCACTGCCGACGACCTTGATGTCGTGCTCATAATACTCATACGGTTCTACATTGATCTTGCCATCAGCGACCTCGACATAAAATGCACCTTCTCCTTCGCCGGTGATATCGAACTGAACCGCCAGATGATCCTCTGCTTTCGCGGGACGGCTTGACTGGTAATTCTTCTTTACCTTCGCGACAATTTCTTCATACGTCATAATAACTTCCCCTTTCTACATCCAAAGCCCCGTATTCGGTTTCAAAAAAGCTGGCATCGGGAATCGGACCCGAGACCTCCGCACTACCAATGCGACGCACTACCGACTGTGCTATGCCAGCTTATTGTTGACGCGTCCGCGCCAAACCGACGCGCCTATTCTACCACTCCTGAAAGCGTATGTCAATTAAAACCGCACCATTCCCTTGAGAATCATATTGACAAATTCAGGATTTGTTCTGGTACGCGAAAACAGATTGATGATCTGATCGACTGCTTCATCACCCTTCATCCCGTTAAAGCCCTTGCGCATGATATTCACCGCGTCCTGCTCGGGTCTGGCCAGCAGCAGATCCTCGCGCCTCGTACCGGATTTCGGAATGTTGATTGCCGGGAAAACGCGGCGCTCCTGCAGCTTCCTGTCGAGGATCATCTCCATATTTCCGGTGCCCTTGAATTCCTCATAGACGACGTCATCCATCTTGGAACCCGTCTCAATCAGCGCCGTAGCCAGGATGGTCAGGCTTCCCCCTTCACGCATGTTGCGCGCCGCGCCGAAAAAGCGCTTGGGCATATGAAGAGCGGCGGGATCCAGTCCACCGGAGAGCGTTCTGCCAGACGGTGTGACCACCAGATTGTACGCACGCGTCAAACGCGTAATGCTGTCCAGCAGAATCATGACGTCTCTTCCGTGCTCAACCAGCCGCTTGGCGCGCTCAATCACCATCTCGGAGACGCGGCGGTGATGCTCCGGCGTCTCGTCAAATGTGGAATAAATCACCTCGACATTAGGTCCCTCGATGGTCTCCTTGATGTCCGTCACTTCCTCGGGGCGCTCATCGATCAACAGGATGATCATATGAATATCCGGATTATTCACCTTGACCGACTTGGCAACATCCTTAAGAAGCGTCGTTTTTCCGGCCTTCGGAGGAGAGACAATCATGCCGCGCTGTCCCTTTCCCACCGGACAGATCAGATCCATGATCCGCATCGCCACGGACGCGCCCGGCCTCTCCAGACGGAGCTTCTCCTCAGGAAAAATCGGCGTCATATCCTCAAAGCTGCGTCTCCGCGACGCGTCCTCCGGACGGTATCCGTTGACGGATTTGACGAAGAGCAGGGCGCTGAATTTCTCTCCCTGCGTCTTGACGCGCGTGTTACCCACCAGGATATCCCCTGTTTTGAGATTGAAACGACGGATCTGACTCGGCGCTACGTAGACATCGTTCTCACCCGGAAGGTAATTGGCGCTTCGGATAAACCCGTATCCGTCCGGCATGACCTCAAGGATGCCGTTGGCCTCCAGCCCGCTGTCCAGCTCGCTCTTTTCGGCAGGAGGTGTGCTGCCGCCCTGTGCTTCCTCGGCCGTGGCTGCCGTCTGTGTGGCCGCGCTGCCGCCTGATGTCTCCGCTGTGCGCGTCGCCGCTTTCGGGGTGCTGTTATCCCTGGGCTTCTCATGCGCCGGCTCTGCGGGAGCTTCCGATGCGGCCTTTTTTTCTTCTTCCTTCAACAGTGCATTGATGACGTCGGCTTTTTTCATCGTGGAGACGCCTTTGATACCGCATGATTTAGCCATCTCCTTGAGCTGGGAAAGCTGAAGTGACTCCAGTTTCTCTTTCAGGTTCGTCATATGTTTCCTTTCTGCAATTGTTTCGATATCAGCCTTTCGGTTTTCTCTCTTTGGGTAAGGAACGAACGGCACGCACGCCGTGAGAATTTTTCCAACGTGATTATACAACGGGATCACACAAATTGCAACTGGTTCGGTCAGGCATTCCAAAGTGCCTTTCAGGTGCTTCCAGCGTCCCCTCCTGCATCAGCCGGGGCTGTACCCTCTTCCTTCTAAGGCCAGCTTCCGATTCCGATGATGCCCAGTGCAAAATCGCACACATCCGCGCTGTCAGGCATGTCGACGTGCTTGTAGCACTGATAGATCCGCTTATGGCCCCCTCCGACGTCATTGAGTCCCAACGCCAGATTCTCCGCGATTTCACTAGCATGATCCGACTCACGGGCATAGATGAATATATCAATATCCGGATTCGCCGCCGCGATTTTATATGCGTAGATAAACGCCGCCGCCTGCACCTCCTGCCCGGCTGTTGACGTGAATCCCTGTTCACTTAAAATGATCGAGCGCACCTCCCCTGTTCTGGTCAGGAACTGACTCTGATGCATATAGGAGGTGAGCACACCGATGTTTTTCATCGTGATAAACGATGTGTTCGCCGAATTGGTTACCAGCGAGTTCTGCTGCCAGAAGGCCGCCTTTGTCAGAGGCACGGAGTAAGGATGGTAAGCCAGTCCCCAGTCGATATCACCATATGCGCGGATATCCGCGGCAAAAAGATCCAACATGTCGCGCGCGTCGTAATCGGGATTCCCGGACTTGTTCCTGTCCCACTGCTGATCAAAACAGATGTAGACACCCGCGCCCCCGTTGACGGCCTTGATCGCATTGTAAAACACACGATACGCCTTGGCATAAGCGGCCGTATAGGTTTCGATTCCCGTCCCGGACGCCATATAATTCCATTCCTTGCGCGCATTGACCTCGTTTCCGATAATCCAGTTCTGCACGCGGCCGTAAGCTCCGCCTGAATACCGACTCGCAAGAAAGGACGCAACCGCTCCCAGTGCCTCAACACCGTCCTCCGTCACCCCGTTAAACATATAGTAGGGTGCGGTGGAACCCGATCTCGCAGACGGATGCGTGAAGTCGGGATACGCCGAAACCGAAGCATTGTTCAGAAGGATTGCCGTGATATCGATCCCCTTATTGGTCAGTGTGGAAAACAGGTAGTCATACTGATGAATGTGGGCGCCGTTGAAATACCAGGTTTTGCCGTGATAATTATAGGTGATCGTCGGATACGCCCCGTTGGAGGTGGCACCCAGAATATGCGCCAGCGGGAAATTGTAGGTGCAGTACTGCACGCCAAGATCGTCCCATTCGTTCGTTGACGTCTTCAGCGGATCGATCAGCAGCCCCTTCTTGGAGGAATGGTTTCTGCCGCTGTACTGATAGGAAGCCAGTGCCTCCGGGTTATCGATATATCTGGCGTGGCTGACCGCCTGCCAGGCACCGTTTTGCTTCACCGCCACATAGAACCTGGAAAACAGTCTCGACGCTTTCGTCCCGCGATTCAAATCGACCAGAAAATGAACCTCGGAATCCTTGTACTGCCTGGCAAGCGGTTCCTGCTCCTGTTCCTGATCTGTGCCTTCCTGCCAGATTTTTTCCTCAAAAAGATAGTAATACTTGTCATCACTCGCCAGAAGCCCCGGTGATGTCACAGACACGGAAACCGCGGCGGCGTCCGCAATACGCACCTCGTCGACGGTAGCAAACTCAGAAGCCTCTGAGCCGGACAGCACGATCTCCTCCGGTCTTTCCTCCAGTGCCTCCCGCACGCCTTCTCCGGCCGAAACGGCTCCCGTCAGCATTCCCTCATGCAGTACCTCGGAAATAATCTCCGCCGTCTCCTGCTGCACTTCCTCATCAAACATCTCCGTCTGCTGCGTGGACTCGCCGGTGTTTTGCCGGATAAGGAGTCCAGCCGCCACCACGCCTGCAACAATAAAGGCGCCGAGAATACCAAAGGAGATCAATCGGAGCCAGAACAGGTCTTTTCCCTTCAGCAGCCTGTTCTTACTCCGAACGATCTCCCGTTTGACTCTCTTTTTCTTTTCCGACTTTGCTTTCAACGCCTCTGATCACTTATACGGATTTCAGACGCGGCCGGCACGGACATCCTCGAACTCCTCAAGGACTTCCCGATCGGGAGCCTTTGTGCAAAGACTCACGACGATGATGGCAACCAGACTCAGGAAGAAGCCGATCAGCAGCGAGTATACGCCGGTCGCGCTGCCAGCCGTCTGACCGCCGAAAAGCGGCAGATAATCCCAGAAAATAACCGTCAAAGCACCGATTGAAATCCCCGCAATCGCCCCCTGTGTATTGGTTCTCTTCCAGTAAAGAGACAGTAACACCGTCGGTCCGAATGCTGCACCAAGTCCCGCCCAGGCATCAGACACCAGTCCCATGATGGAGCTGTTCGGATCCAGAGCAATGAAATACGCAATAAAGGCAACAACAATAACCACGATGCGGCTGAACCACACCATTTTCGCGTCCGACTGCTTTCTTCGGAAGAATCCCATATAGAGATCCTCCGTCACGCTCGAGGCGGTAACCAGCAGCTGCGAATCCGCCGTCGACATGATGGCGGCCAGAATGCCGCACAGGAAGATTCCGGCGATGATCGGCGCGTTCATATGCTCCGTGAACACCTTGATGATCATATACATAAACACGCGTTCACTCTCTCCGTCAGCCACCAGATCCTGCGTCAGAAACGCACGGCCGATGACACCGATCACACAGGCAAAAAACAGGGAAAGCGCAACCCAGATGATACCGATCGACTTCGCCTTGTTCAGCTCTCTGTCGCTTTTAACCGCCATAAACCGCACGAGAATATGCGGCATTCCGCAGTAACCCAACCCCCAGGCGAGCTGCGATAATACGGAAACAAACGTTATTTTTTCGCCGCCGTCATACAGGGGATTCAGATACTGTGCATTGATGGTTGTTGCCGCCGTCAGATCACCGTTCAGGATCGCATAAGCCGCAATTGGAACAGCCAGCAGCGCCACCAGCATGACCGTTCCCTGAATGAAGTCCGTGTCGCACACAGCCGTAAAACCTCCCAGCAGCGTATAGGTCAGAATGACGATCGCGCCGATGGTCAGTGAAATCTTGTAATCGATATGAAACACCGTGGTGAACAGCTGACCGCCGGCCGCCAGTGCCGACGCCGTATAAACCAGGAAGAAGACCATGATCGCCAGGGAGGACACCAGCAGCAGGCCTCTCTTTTTATCATGGAAACGGTTTTCCAGATACTGCGGAAGCGTCACCGCATTGTTGGCGCGGATTGTGTAACGGCGAAGCCTCGTGGCAATGAAAATCCAGTTTAACACCGTTCCGATAAAGAGCCCAACCGCGATCCAGATCTGACCGGTGCCCAGCGCATAGATGGATCCCGGCAATCCCATCAGAAGCCAGCCGCTCATGTCGGAGGCCTGTGCGGAAAGTGCAGCCACCAGACCGTTCAACCTCCTGCCGCCGAGGAAGTAATCCTCCGAGGAGTTGTTCTGTTTCAGGCTGTACACGCCCACCAGCACCATCACGGACAGATAGATGGCAAACGACAATACAATCCAACCGGTACTCATAATCTTTTCCTCCTTTTCCCCTTTTCCCCAGTTCTTTTTACACAGGCGGACACATGGTCCACCGTGCAGATACGCATTCCTTTAACGGAATGATTGCGTCACATCCTGTCAGGCGCCTCAAAGCCCAGCAGGTCGATACCCGTCTCCAGCAACCGTCTGGTCATGGAGATCAGCGCAATGTAGCTCTGCCTTTTTTCATCATCCGGCTCTGCCAGGATCTTTGTCTCATGATAGAAGGTATTAAACGTGTTGGCGAGCTCATAAATATAAGCGCAGATCCGGTTGGGCGCAAGCTCCCTTGCAGCCCCCTCTACCGCGTCCGCAAATCTTGTAAGCTGCAGGGAAAGCGACTTTTCCGCAGCCGTCCCGGGCGCTGCCAGAAGGGCATCCTTCGCGCTTTTGCCCTGCTCCTCATACTTCTTCAGAATCGACTTGATGCGCACGATGGTATAGAGAATATACGGGCCGGTATCCCCCTCAAAGGAGGTGAATTTTTCCAGATCAAAGATATAATCCTTGGAAGGCTGATTGGACAGATCGCCGTATTTGATGGCTGCCAGCGCAATCTGTTTCGCGGTTTTTTCCGCCTCTTCCCCGGACATGTCCGTATCTGATGCTTTTATTCTCTCCGTCATCTCACGTTCCGTGTCGCCGATCAGACTTTCCAGCTTCATCACGCCGCCGTCACGGGTCTTGAAGGGATGACCGTCCTTCCCGTTCATGGTCCCGTGACCGATAAACGTAAGCGTTGTTTCCGGCAGCGCAAGCCTGGATTTCTTCGCCGCGCGAAACACCTGCTCAAAATATAACGCCTGCCGTTTGTCCGTGATATAGATCATCATATCCGGACGGAATTCCCCCATCCGTTCCTGAATGGTTGCGAGATCCGTCGTCGCATACAGGGAAGCGCCGTCGGATTTCCGGACAATACAGGGCGGCATTTCCTTTGTATCGCTTTCCTCTGCGACATCGATCACCAGTGCTCCCCGGCTTTCATGCGCATATCCGTTCTGCCGGAAGTAATCGAGCATTCCCGGAATCAATTCCTGAACATCGGATTCCCCACGCCAGAGATCAAAGGTGACGTGCAGACTGTCATAATTCTTTCGCAGATTGGGGAGAGAAACAGCCATGATTTTTTTCCAGAGGTCGCGATAGGCACGGTCTCCGTCCTGCAGGCGCTTCGTGGCCTCCATCGCCTCCGCCTTGTAGGCCGCTGCCGCTGCTTTATCCTCCTCACTGTCCGTCTCCGATGCCTTGGATTTCGCGCTGGCGGTCGGATACATCTCCCCGAACTCCTCCATCGTAAACGGCGGCTCCTTGGGGTAAGCCCCGCTATAGGCTTCGTCAAACCAGGGCAACTCCGGCCTGCGGTGTTTTAACTCCGTGATGACGAGCCCGATCTGCAGCCCCCAGTCCCCCATATGGATATCGCCGGTCACATCATTCCCCGCGTATCGAAGAATCCGCTTGAGCGACTCGCCGATGATCGCCGGACGCAAGTGTCCCACATGAAGCGGCTTTGCGACATTGGCACCGCCATAGTCGATAATGATCTTCGGTGCATGCGCCGGCATCTCCAGTCCGAATTTCTTCTCATGAAGCATCTTTACCAGATACTGCCGAACATATTCCGGTCTGAGGGTAAGATTCAGAAAGCCCGGCTTTACGGACTCCGCTTTCTCAAACACCTGACTGTCCGAAAGCTTTTCAGCCACCGCATCCGCGATCTCAAAGGGCGGCCGGTGAAGCGCCTTTGCTCCCGCCATCGCCCCGTTGCACTGGTACTCGCACAAATCCGGGCGGTTGGAGAGCACAACCTGTCCCAACGCAGGGTCAAACCCCGCGGCCTCAAAGGCAGCCCGAACCTCTTCCGTGATCAATTCCTGCAGTTTTCTCATGGGTTTTCCCTTTCCCCGCGCGAATCAAATGCGCGGAACGGAGCCATGTCTCCCGTAATGCGCACAAAACGACATGTTACATTCTAACAAAAGGGGAGGGAATACGCAACGAAATATCGATTGTTATTTCACTTTTTTTCGGTTTTTGAAAAACTGCAGCCGCAGTAGTTCTGTCGATAGAGGCCGTATTCGCGGGACAGCTCCAGAGAGCGCAGATAGCCATTCCGCTTCTTGAAATCCGAGGGGAGCCAGGTGACCCGGCCGGTTTGCTCCGCCGCCTCTCTGCCGATGGCATTCAGAAGTCCGGCATCCTTGAGCGGGCTGATGGTAAGCGTCGTCGTAAAGCAGGAGAAGTCCCCCTGTGCCGCGACACGCGCCGTTTCAAAGAGGCGCAGCCGAAAACAGGCCATACACCGCGCTCCGCCCTCCGGCTCATTCTCCAGTCCGCGCACCAGCGCATGGAAATCCTCCGGGTGGTAATCCCCTTCCATCACCCGGATTTCGGACAACCCGGACTTCTGCCGGTCACAGGCCGGCGGAAACCCGCAGGATGCTTCGCGAATACGGCGGTTGTACTCGTCGATCAGCCGCCGTTCCTCCGCAACACGCTTTTGATATTCCTCCTCATGATCGATATTGGGATTGTAATAAAAGACCGTGATGGCAAAGTCCGGCAGAAGCCGTTCCAGACAGGCGGAGGAACACGGTGCGCAGCAGGCATGGAGAAGCAGCTTCGGAAGCTTTCGGGTTTCACTGTGCAGCCGGCGGATTTCCTGCTGCATCTCGCGGTCATAGTTGCGCTTTGCCTCTCTTTTTTCCGTCATCGTTCCACCCGGACATGCATCAGGAAGCTGTCGATCTGGGGCCGTCCTGCAGCTTTGCCACATCCACCAGCACCAGATCCTCCTCGCGCTCACCGTTTTCCAGACTGGTGACCAGGGCCCGCGCCGTATCCAGTGCCGTCAGCACGTTCACGCCGGTCTCAATTGCCGTCCGCCGGATAAGAAATCCGTCCCGTGTCTTATCGCGCCCCTGTGTGGGGGTGTCGATCACCAGATCAATCCGATGGCCCAGAATCAGGTCGATCACCGTCGGCGATTCCTGGTGAATTTTATTGATCTTTCGCGCGCGCACACCGTTTTCATTGAGGATCTGCGCCGTGGAACGCGTCGCGTAAATAATATAGCCCAGTTTTTCATATCGCTTCGCGATTCCGATGATCTCGCCCTTGTCCGCATCCCGCACGGTGATGATCATCTGCTTGTGCCTGGGAAGATGATATCCGGCACCTAAAAATGCCTTGTAAAGGGCCTCGTTAAAGGTCTCGCTGATCCCCAGACACTCCCCCGTGGATTTCATCTCCGGTCCCAGGCTGATCTCTGCTCCGCGGATCTTTTCAAAGGAGAACACCGGCATCTTGACCGCAATGTGTTTTACCTCCGGCTGAAGACCGGGCGCATAGCCAAGATCGCGCAGCTTTTTCCCGAGCATCACCTGCACAGCCAGATCGACGATCGGAATACCTGTCACCTTACTGATATAAGGCACGGTACGCGAGGAACGGGGATTTGCCTCAATAATATAAATCTCCTCTCCCACCGCGATGAACTGGATGTTGATCAGTCCGATCACATGCAGCGCCTGTGCCAGGCGCCTGGTATACTCGGCAATGGTTTCCTTTGCCTTGTCCGACAGGGTCTGCGCGGGATAGACGGATATCGAATCGCCGGAATGAATGCCGGAACGCTCAATATGCTCCATGATTCCCGGAATGACCACATCCTCCCCGTCGCACACCGCATCGACTTCCGTTTCCGTCCCCTGCAGGTATTTGTCAATCAGAATCGGATGATCCTGCGCGTACCGGTTGATAATCGCCATGAATTCCACGATCTCATCATCGTTCAGGGCAATCTGCATCCCCTGTCCACCCAGCACGTAAGACGGCCGGATCAGCACGGGGTACCCGAGACGGTTCGCTGTCTCCACCGCCTCCGCCGCCGTGTAGACCGTCGCACCCTCGGCGCGGGGGATACCTGTCTTTTGCAGAATCTCATCAAAAAGCTCCCGATCCTCTGCAGCATCGACATCGGCAGCATCGGTTCCGTATATCCTGACGCCCATCCGCATCAGGTCCTGCGTAAGCTTGATCGCCGTCTGCCCGCCAAACTGAACCACCGCGCCGTCCGGTTTCTCCAGCCTCACCACATTCTCCACATCCTCCGGCGTCAAGGGCTCAAAGTACAGCTTATCGGCGATGTCAAAGTCCGTGGAAACCGTCTCCGGATTGTTGTTGATGATGATGGTTTCATAATTCTCGCGGGCAAAAGCCCAGGCGGCGTGAACCGAGCAGTAGTCAAATTCGATTCCCTGTCCGATACGAATCGGTCCGGATCCAAGGATCAGAATCTTTTTCTTTTGTTTTGATTTAATATCACTTGCTTTTTTATCCGTTTTATCGATAGCGGGCGTTATCATACGTTCCGCCGCTTCATTCTCCTCATCCGCATCGCCGTACACGGAGTAATAGTACGGGGTCTTTGCCGCAAACTCCGCCGCACAGGTATCCACCAGCTTATAGGCCGCTTCGATGCCGCTCCCATAACGCAGAGCTTTGACGCGATCCTCCTCCATCCCCGTCAGCTGCGCAATCACGGTATCCGGAAACTCCATTTTCTTAGCCTCAAGCAGCAGCTGTCCATCCGGATTTCTGCCTGCCGCCTTCAGCTTCCTCTCCGTTTCCACAAGACGATTGAGCTTGTCAATGAACCAGATGTCCACCATCGTGATCTCATGTATACGCTGCATGGTAAACCCGCGCCGCAGAGCCTCCGCGATCACCCAGATCCGCTGGTCATCAATGCGATGGAGCCGATCCTTCAATTCATCATCCGCAAGCCCGGAAAAATCATAACTCAGCAAAGAATCCACATGCTGTTCCAGAGAACGGATCGCCTTCATCAGTGCTCCTTCAAAACAGGTGCAGATGCTCATCACTTCACCGGTCGCCTTCATCTGCGTCGTCAGCGTGCGTTTGGCGGTCAGAAACTTGTCAAACGGCAGCCTCGGGAACTTCACCACACAGTAATCCAGGGCCGGTTCAAAGCTCGCTCTTGTCTTCCCCGTGATCGCATTGGGGATCTCGTCCAGCATGTACCCGAGCGCAATCTTTGCCGCCACTCTCGCTATGGGATATCCCGTCGCCTTCGAGGCGAGCGCGGAAGAACGGGATACACGGGGATTGACCTCAATCACACAATACTCAAAGGAATTCGGATGCAGGGCAAACTGTACATTGCAGCCCCCGGTAATCTGCAGCTCGTCTATGATATTCAGCGCCGCACTGCGCAGCATCTGATATTCCTTGTCGCCAAGGGTCTGGGAAGGCGCAACGACAATGCTGTCCCCTGTGTGCACCCCGACGGGATCCAGATTCTCCATGTTGCAGACCGTGATGCAGTTGCCGGCGGAATCGCGCATCACCTCGTATTCGATTTCCTTCCAGCCGGCAATACAGCGCTCCACCAGCACCTCGCCCACACGGGAGAGACGCAGTCCGTTGGTCAGAATATCATCAAGCTCCGCCTGATTGTGCGCAATACCGCCGCCGGATCCGCCCAGCGTGTAGGCAGGACGCAGAACAACCGGATAGCCGATCTGCTTGGCAAAGCGTTCCCCATCCTCCAGATTGGTGACGACAAGGGAGGGGGCACAGGGCTCGCCGATCTTTTCCATCGTATCCTTGAAGCACTGTCTGTCCTCCGCCTTGCGGATCGTCTCTGCCGTTGTGCCCAGAAGGGCGACATGATGCCTGTCAAGGAAACCGGATTCCGCCAGCTCCATACCGAGATTTAAGCCCGCCTGTCCGCCAAGCGTCGGCAGCACACTGTCCGGATGCTCCTTCTCGATAATCTGCTCAAGCACACGGATCGTCAGCGGTTCGATATAGACCTCGTCCGCAATATCCCGATCCGTCATGATGGTGGCCGGGTTGGAATTCACCAGAACCACCTCGACGCCCTCTTCCTTCAGGGAACGGCAGGCCTGTGTGCCCGCGTAATCAAACTCGGCCGCCTGACCGATGACAATCGGTCCGGATCCGATCACCAGCACCTTCTTTACATCTTCTCTCTTAGACATATCCTTTTTTTCCTTATCCCATATGCTTTTCGCCGCGCATGGATGCGATAAACCGGTCAAACAACACACCGGAATCATGCGGTCCGGGAGACGCCTCGGGATGAAACTGCACGGTAAAGATGTTTTTCCCGATGTATCGCAAGCCCTCGTTTGTTCCGTCATTGACATTGACGAAAGCGGGTTGTGCCACTTTGGCATCCACCGTTGCTTCATTCACCACATACCCGTGGTTCTGCGAGGAAATATAGACGCGTCCGGAATCCAGATCCCGCACCGGGTGGTTGGCGCCCCGATGGCCATACTTCAGCCGGTGCGTATCGGCTCCCGTTGCCAGCGCCATCAGCTGATGACCCAGGCAGATCGCAAAAACCGGTACATCTGCTGCGTACAATTTCTTAATTTCTGATATAATTTCCGGATTATCCTTAGGATCTCCGGGGCCATTTGAAAGCATAATCCCATCCGCGCCGCTTGCAAGAAGCTCTTCCGCCGGGGTATGTGCTGGAAAAACAGTCACCTCAACGCCTCTGGCTGCAAGACACGCTGCGATATTCCGCTTGACCCCCAGATCGAGCAGCGCAACCCGCAGACCGGTTCCGTTTTGCTTCTTTATTCGTTGACCGGGCCGGTCACCCTGTTCGGGCAGGTTTTTCTTCGGCGGGATGATATGCTTTTCCTTACAGGTCACCCGATCCACCACCCGGCCGGTCGTGTATGCCCGCACACGGGAAAGCACCTGCTCCGGATCAGCGGCCGCTTCCGCATCGGTGGTAAGCATTCCGTTCATGGTACCCTTTTCCCGGAGTATTCTGACCAGCTTTCTTGTATCAATCCCTGCAATACCCGGGATCTCATATTTGACCAGAAACTCCTGCAGACTCATATCACACCGGAAATTGGAGGGCAACGGTGCCAGTTCCCTGACAATCACCGCGTCCAGCCATGGACGTTCACTCTCCATATCGTCAATACAGACTCCGTAGTTGCCGATGAGCGGCCAGGTCATGCACAATGCCTGCCCCGCATAGGAGGGATCCGTAAAGGCCTCCGTATAACCGGTCATTCCTGTGTTAAACACCACTTCACTGACAGTTTCACGATGCGCGCCGATCGCGTGACCGCGAAAAACCGTGCCATCCTCCAGGATCAGAAATGCGTCCATTCCTCGACTTCTCTCCTCTATAAAACCATGTTATTTACAGAAAATACTTTACACCGGATGCAAAAATCTTCATATCCTGCTCGCCGACGATATTTCTGGCGACACCGTCTCCAATCCGTTCGCTGTGGCACATTTTCCCAAAGCATCTGCCGTCCGGCGACGTGATTCCCTCGATCGCGCAGTACGATCCGTTGATATTCCACTCATCGTCCATGGAGAGTACGCCGTCCGGATCGCAATACTGCGTTGCCACCTGTCCGGCAGCAAACAGCTGCGCAATCACATCCCCGGGCGCGACAAACCGACCCTCTCCGTGAGAGGCCGGGTTGGTGTAGACCCCGCCCAGTTCCGCTTCCGCAAGCCAGGGAGATTTGTTGGAGACCACCTTGAGATACGCCATGCGGGAAATATGCCGTCCGATGGTATTGCGCGTCAGCGTCGGTGAGGCCGGCGTCTGTTCCGTCACGATTCTCCCCTCCGGCACGAGTCCCAGCTTGATCACCGCCTGGAAGCCGTTGCATATCCCCAGCACGAGTCCGTCCCGTTCCTCCAGAAGCTTCTGCATCGCCTCCCTGATCCTGTCATTGCGAAAAGCCGTAGCAAAAAACTTGGCGCTGCCGTCCGGCTCATCACCCGCAGAGAAGCCCCCCGGGAACATCACGATCTGTGCCTGTGCAATCGCTTCTTCAAAGGCCTCCACGGATTCCAGTATATCCTGTGCATTGCGGTTCCTGAACACCAGCGTGCGAACCTCTGCACCGGCGCGCCGAAACGCCCGTTCCGTGTCGTACTCACAGTTGGTGCCGGGAAACACGGGAATGAAGACCGTGGGTTTCGCCACGCGATGCCGGTTTACATACACCTCTTTGGCGTCATACAGCTTTTCCTCCAGGGGCGTCCGGTTTTCGTCCGCACGGGTTTTGAATACCGGCTCCAGGGTGCGGGTCCAGGCGGCAAGCGCATCCTCCCCGGAAACCACCGTCGTGCCGTCAATCCGAAATGCCGGTTCCTCCGTCACCTCTCCGATCATCGCGCTGCCGCAGCCTGCTTCCTTAAGCAGCGTCTCCGCATCCGATATCATATCATCCGTTATTTCAATCAGCAGGTCACCGGGGGTAGCAGAGAACAGGGATTCATTAATATCGCTTGTTATTTTATATCCCAGACTGTTTCCGAATGCCATGACACTCAGGGCCGGCAGAACGCCGTGACGATCCAGTGCGCTGCAGGAAACGATCACTCCACGTCTCATACACCCGATCACTTTTTCGTAGACCTCCAGCACGCGATCGTATTCCGGAAGGTCATTCCGGTCCGTCCCGATACGAATCACCGCCAGCCGGTTGCCGGCCTTTTTCAACTCCGGCGTGATGACCTCGCCGGCCTTTGCCATGTCAACCGCAAAGGATACCAGGGTCGGCGGCACGTGAATCTCATTAAAGGAACCGGACATACTGTCCTTTCCCCCGATGGACGCCATCCCGTAGCGAAGCTGTGCCTCAAACGCGCCGAGAAGAGCTGTGAGCGGCTCCCCCCAGTTTTCGGAATCGATCATCCGGCGGAAATACTCCTGGAAGGTGAAATGGATTCCCTGCAGCGCGCCGCCGCTGGCGACAATCCGGGCGATCGACTGCGTCACTGCCCAGACTGCACCGTGGTACGGGCTGAATTCAGACAACGCCGGGTCAAAACCGTAGGACATAAGCGAAACCGCATCCGTCTCCCCGTGCAGAATCGGGAGCTTGGCGGCCATAGCCTGCGTCGGGGTCTTCTGATACTTCCCGCCAAAGGGCATGGTCACGGATGCCGCGCCGATCGACGAATCAAACATCTCGATCAATCCCTTCTGGGATGCAACATTAAGGTCGGCAAGCGCAGCCAGAAGCGCTTCCCCGGTCTTTCCGGCGCGGAATGCCTCCCGCACCGCCGGATCGGAAATCCCGTGCAACGGATTTTCTTCCCTCCTCGGAAGCTTCACGCGAACCTTCGTCTCCTGCGGAGCGCCGTTGGTATCAAGAAACGCTCTGGAAATATCGACGATTTTCTTTCCGCGCCAGTTCAGCACCAGACGCGGTTTGTCCGTCACCACCGCCACCTCTGTGGCCTCCAGATTTTCCTCTCCCGCGTACGTAAGGAATGTCTCTCTGTCTGCAGGATCGATGACAACCGCCATTCTCTCCTGTGATTCGGAAATAGCAAGCTCCGTCCCGTCCAGACCGGCATATTTTTTGGGAACCAGGTCCAGATTGATATCCAGCCCGGGTGCCAGCTCACCGATTGCCACAGACACACCGCCCGCGCCGAAATCGTTGCATTTCCGGATCAGATGCGCCACTTCGGGCCTTCGGAACAGCCGCTGAAGCTTTCGCTCCGTCGGAGCATTTCCCTTCTGCACCTCCGCCCCGCAGGTCGTGATCGATTTGGTGTCGTGCGCCTTGGACGAGCCGGTTGCACCGCCGATTCCGTCACGGCCGGTTCTGCCGCCCAGCAGGATGACTATATCGCCGGGCCGTGGGGATTCTCTGCGCACGGCGCTCTTCGGGGCAGCCCCCATGACGGCGCCGATTTCCATTCGCTTCGCCACATAGTTCGGATGGTAAATCTCACGGACAAAGCCGGTTGCAAGACCGATCTGATTGCCGTAGGACGAATACCCTGCCGCGGCCCCCCGAACCAGCCGTTTCTGTGAAAGCTTGCCCGGAAGCGTCTCCGAGGCCGGCCGCGTCGGATCCGCCGCACCGGTCACGCGCATCGCCTGATAGACATATCCTCTTCCGGAAAGCGGATCACGGATCGCACCGCCCAGGCATGTCGCCGCTCCGCCGAAGGGTTCGATCTCCGTCGGATGATTATGTGTTTCGTTCTTAAAGAACAGCAGCCATGTCTCGGTGCGGACTCCGCCATCCTCGTCCGCAATTTCCACCGGAACCTCGATCGTACAGGCGTTGTTCTCTTCGGATTCCTCCATATCGGTAAGCTTTCCTGCCGCCTTAAGCTTCTTCATCCCCATCAGCGCGATGTCCATGAGGCAGACCGGTTTTTTTGCCTTCTTCTCCGGCGTGCGGTACAACTCGTCCCTGGCCTCGAAGTAATGCTGTAAACTTCCCTCGATAACCTCCCGGTAATCGCCGTCTTCCCAGTCGATTTCCTTCAGTTCCGTCCCGAAGGTCGTGTGCCTGCAGTGATCCGACCAATAGGTGTCCAGCACACGGATCTCTGTCATGGTGGGATCCCGGTGCTCCTCATCTCTGAAATGATCGCGGATCCACAGGAAATCCTTCCAGGTCATCGCAAGCGACAAAGCGTCGTATACCTCCCGCAGCCTGTCCTCGGGCTTCTCACAGAAGCCGTCCAGAACAGCCACATCCGCCGGCTCCTCATACGTCACGGAAAGTGTCTCGGGCTTCGTCTCATCGGTCACCCGCGAATCCACCGGATTCACCAGATAGTCTTTTATCCGGTCAAATTCGGCATCCGAAATATCACCTGTTATTATATAAGTCTCTGCCGTTCGGACGTCCGGTTCCTCGTCCTCCTTAATAAACCGGATACACTGCTCCGCGGAATCCGCGCGCTGGTCAAATTGTCCCGGAAGCGCCTCCACCGAGAAGATGCGTGCGCCATCCGGCACCTGCACAACCTCCCGATACAGCTCATCCACAGGTGGTTCCGAGAATACCGTGACACAGGCCTGCCGAAACACCTCATCACCAACACCTTCCACATCATAGCGGATCAGGAGCCGTACCTCCTCCACGCCGGCTATGCCCAGGTAATGCCTCAGATCATGCCGCACCTCCCGTGCTGCGCCCGCAAACTCCTTCTTCTTTTCCACATAGATCCGTCTGACGCCCATGCTGCCTCCTCTCTGCTGCCGGAGATCTCTCCGGCCGGTGATAATCAAGCCACAAAGAAAGGTGTCCCGGATCTTCTCCGAAGCACCTTTGCCTCATTCGCTGATCAATTACCCGTGGCCATGACCCTTAGGTTCTTTGCCCCAGAATTCAATGATTTCCTTCATCTTAGTCAGCGCGCTGAACAAAACGCGGTTTCTCACCCCTTCCGCCCAGACCGCCCCGCGCACGTTGCCCTCCAGCACATAGCGGGAAAGAATCCCGGCAAGCTCCGCCATTTCCGTGATCTCCGCCCCCTCGATGAAACGAAGCTCATCCGCTGCCGTCCGCAGACGGTTGCGCGAATAGACGTAGGCATAATTGCGGTCCACCAGAGCGGTTTTCTGAAAATCCTTCACAAAGCCAAGAAGGGTCGAATCATACACGGGAAACGGCATCGTGTGTTCCATCCGCTCGTTCGTATAAGTGTCCGCGACCGGGGTCGATGCATGAGATTCCAGCCAGGGCAGATAGCGCGCCATTTGCATGACATCAATGCGATACCGCCTCACGACCTCTTCCGTGCTGTTTTCCCGAAATCCCCCGCGCGTATCCACTCTCTGCCTCCTCTTCCCTGTAAAAAAGCCTGAAAACAAACCGTTTTCAAGCCCCGCCTCGTTGCGAAAACACAGAAAAGCAATCCATACGACCTGCTTCAGAATATAGCAAATTGAGAAAGCAGCGTCAAGAAGCAACCGGGCTAAAACCGGTAATAGATAAAACTCGATGCGTCATATCCCGGTCCCCAGACTCCGCAGACCAGAACCACGAGAATCCCGAGCATCACCACCGGCCAACGAATAAATAACGGTCGGTTGGAAATCCAGACAGTCAGATCGCATCCTTCGTGCAAAAGGATCCGGTCTGACGTAAAAACGAGAAGGCATCCCAAAACGATCATCCACCATTCCGCCGTGTGGACGCCAAGCGACAGCAGGGTCCCGTCAAACAGCTGCCAGACAGCGGGATGGAGAAAACCGCGAAAGACCGTCAGCGCCTCCGTAAGCGTCCCTGAACGGAAAAAAATCCATGCAAAGTTCACGAAAAGAAAGGTGCGGATGATCCGCAAACTGCGAATCACCGAACAATATCTTCCGTCCCTCCCGCAGCAGAACGCCGCCATGCGTTCACGAGCTGTCTTCGTCAGATCTCCAAGCACCATGTACAGCCCATGAAGCAGCCCCCAGATTAAGAAGGTCAGATCCGCGCCGTGCCACATGCCGCTCAATGTAAACACGATGAGCAGATTCAGCCGCTTTCTTGCCCGTCCTCTTCGGCTGCCGCCAAGCGGAATATACAGATAATCCCTGAACCACGTCGAGAGGGAAATGTGCCAGTGCCGCCAGAAGCTGCCGATGCTCTCGGTCAGATACGGCGCACGGAAATTCTCCATCACCTCTATTCCGAGGACCTGTGCCGTGCCCACCGCGATGGAGGAGTAACCCGAAAAATCCAGGTACAGCTGCATCGTGTAAAGAAGAGAAGTCAGAAAGAGCACCGTTCCTCCGTAGTCTGCCGGCGATAAATAAACCGCATTCACCGCAATGGCGATGCGGTCGGCAAGCACCAGCTTGCAGAAAAACCCCCAGAGCATCCGCACCATTCCCCTGCGCACCCGGTCAGCGTCGAAACGGATCGTTTCCTGAAAATCCGTTCTGAACTGCGGAAGAAGGTGTCCGCCCCTCTCAATGGGACCGGACAGCACAATCGGGAAAAAGCAGACAAAAAGTCCATAGCGGATTGGGTTTTTCTCCGCAGGGATGGTTCCCCGCCGGACATCGATCAGGTAACCGGCTGCCTGGAACAGATAGAAGGAAATCCCGATGGGCAGAATCGGACTCGTAAGCCTTCCGCCCGTGAGAAAGCCGATGTATTTAAAATAGATCATCATCAGCAGATTGGCGGCCAGAACGGTCACAAACACCATCCGGCGCGCGGCTGCCCGGTCTGTATACCGTTCCAGAAGCAGACCGCCCGCCCAGGTCGTCGCCATGGACAGGAGTAGAAAAACCGTATGTGCGGTTCCCTGCGAAATATAGAAAAAGATACTGGCAGCAAACAGCCAGATATATCTCACCTTCGGAGGCAGAAGATAATACACCGCCGCCGCAACCGCAAAGAAAATCAGGAACCAAAGTGATATCACCTGCATGGCATTTCTCCGAAACCGGCTTTACACCGAATCATTCCGTAGATCATTATACCCCATCATCTATCCGCATGGAAGCCACCAGTTGCGATTCACAGAAGCGCTTGCGCAAGGGGTGAATATTTCATATAATAAAGTGATATGCAGGGTGCCCTTGATGCACCTTTCGGCGTGTGGCCCAGTTTGGCTAAGGCGCGTGGTTTGGGACCACGAGATCGCAGGTTCGAATCCTGTCACGCCGAGGTAACCCATAAATAGTCTCTCCACATCCCATACAGGTGCAGCATGACCAATCACGTAATGAAATCCGGCAGTATCCTCTACGAGCATGACAAAGACACCGTTAAAACGCTGGACATTGTAGCCAAAGGGGTGATCCGCGCCACGAGAGATTACTGCACCATTGACCTGCCAGCCGGCAGCATCATCGGCATCGGAGAAACGCCGAATTCTCCCTACACCTTCACCTACGAAGCCGGGGAAGAGGATGTCTCTCTCTTTTCCTATCCCTATGAATCCGAGGCTTCCCTGGTCGCCCTGTTCAAGGCCAACCCGAAGCTCCTTGGCATGCTGGTGGCAGGATGCATCCGGTTCGCCAAAAACCTGCAAAACGCGACCGTTGACACCATGAGCATGGCCAGAACGGAGTATGCGGCGGTCAGTGCCGCGCAGGAGGATTATGAAAAGCTGGCCATCTCCGTCGGTGCCAAGGTTCGTGAATTCCGGGATCTCAGCTGGATCTCCGAGCCGTCCATGCTGGACACCGCGCGTGGATGGCACAGAGACTTTGTGGACGACCTCTTCACCTATGAAGCGAAATTCAAAAAGGATTTCTTCCCGATTCCCAGTATCGGGCTTGGCATCGGACTGACCATCCACTCGTATGCCCAGGAATCCAAGGCCTTCATCTCCTCCATTTTTGATTATCTGGATTCCCTCCGACGCAATTCAGAGGAATTCATGACCGAATACAGGAATCTGAAAAACAGGAGCGTTCCCGGCAGCGCAAAGGATTCCGTCGGCGAATCCATGGATGATTCCGTCCACCACTGCCTGGATGCGATCGCCGCTTTTGCCAGACCCTCCTCCGAGCTGCTCGATCACTTCCGGAAGTCCCTCGACCGCTTCATGCGCCACAAGGATCGCTACGGGAGCGACGACGATATCCGGAGACTGCGTCGGGAACTGGCCGCTGATTTCTATGAGCTCTATACCTCCTGCTTTATCGCAACGATCGGCCAGACCTGGGAGGGGATCCCGATCGGCGTGCGCATGTTCCTCCTGTTCGGCTTTGTGGACGAACAGCTTGCCGGTGAAGAGAATACCGCGAAGCTTTCCTCCATCACTGAAAACTTCGCGCCTGATTTGCACTGCAGGGTCGTGACCATTGTCGAATGGCTCATGCTTATTTACCGCGGCAAGGTCATGCCCTCCAAAAACGAATTCGACCTGGATTACCCCAACTACCTCATCAGCCTGAAGCGAAACGGGGATATCACGGACGCTCAGGCCAACCAGCTGCTTAACAGTGCGGTGGACAAGCTGAAGTTTGAAATCAAAAACTTTTTCCTGTCCGGCAACCGCCTGACCTTCGGCCGGATCACCACCTTTGTTCCAGTCTTCGACAGGGACAACGTCGCAAAGCCGTTGGAGATGGCCTATCTCAACAGGAAAAACGTCTCCGAGCAGATCGACCGTCTGCGCGACATCGATTTCAAGGCATTCTGCCGCCAGGGCGTATTTTCCGATCCCGCCAACGGCATCACCACTTTTTTCACCACGGACGAAGTGCTTCCCTATGTCATCCTGATGCCCAACGTCGGCTCCCGCGCCTCCCTGTGGCAGGAGATTGATGCCAAAAAACGCAGCACGCCGGCCCGTATGATCGCCTCCATCTTCCACACAGAGAATGTTGAAGACACCTTTATCCGCCTGGTCGGCGAATTCCGCTG
>JAIKYU010000070.1 GCA_024682835.1 Lachnospiraceae bacterium
GACACCCACCCACCAGCTCTACCCTGATCACGAGCAAGACGCGCATCAGATCTACCATGATCACGAGGAACACGAGCATCATCACGACCATGATCACGAGGAACACGAGCATCATCACGACCATGATCACGAGGAGCGTGAGCATCATCACCACCATCATCATGATGCGGATGAGGTGTTCGCCAGCTGGGGCATGGAGACACCGGTGAAATACAGCATGGAGGAGATCCGTGGTATGCTTGCGCGGCTGGAGGAGGAGGAAACCTTCGGCACAGTTCTGCGTGCCAAGGGCATGGTTCCGGACCTCGACGGTGGCTGGATCGAATTCGACTATGTCCCCGGCGAAGCGGAGGTACGTACCGGGTCTCCGGATGTGACGGGCAAATTCTGCGTGATCGGTGCGCAGTTAAATGAAGAGCATCTGGAAAAGCTCTTCCGCCGGAAGCTGTGAACAAGAAGAAGGAAAGAGGCAATCATGCTTGGCAAGAAGAAAAAGCCGGTCTATATCATTAACGGATTTCTGGACAGCGGGAAAACGGATTTCTTCCGCTATACCATGGCGCAGCCGTATTTTCAGACAAAGGGGTGCACCCTGCTGATCGTCTGCGAAGAGGGAGAAAACGGGTATGAGGAGACGCTTCTGAAGAAGAGCCGCACCGTGTTGGAGGTGATCGAGGAGGAGAGCGATTTCACGCCGGCTGCCCTGATGGCGCTGGAGGCGAAATATGACCCGGAGCGCGTGCTGATCGAGTGGAACGGGATGTGGAACTTCCGCAATCTGAAGCTTCCGAAGGCCTGGCAGCTGGAACAGCAGATCACCGTCATCGATACGCAGACCTTTTCCATGTATTTTACCAATATGAAATCCCTGCTTTCCGATCAGCTTCGCGCTTCTGATCTGATCCTGTTCAACCGCGCCGACGGTGTGGAGGAGCTTCCCACCTACAAAAGGAATGTCAAGGCGGTCAATCAGAAGGCGGAGATCATCTTTGAGGGAATGAACGGGGAGATCGACGTGACGCTGGATGAAGATCTTCCCTATGATCTGAATGCGGATCCCATCGAGCTGAACAATTTCGGCTTCGGCAATTTCTATCTCGATGCGCTGGATCACGTGGAGCGGTATCTTGGGAAACGGGTGCGTTTTTTCGGTATGGTGATGAAACCGGGAGGGATTCCGGACGGATGCTTTGTTCCGGGCAGGTTTGTTATGACCTGCTGCGCACAGGATATCCAGGTGCTGGGCTTTGCCTGTGAATATGGAGATGTCACGGCTCTTCAGGAAAAGGAGTGGGTGGAGGTCACCGCCCGGGTCGACAAAAAGGAAGTCGAGGCCTATGGCGGAGAGGGACCCTTCCTTGTGGCAGAGAGTGTCAAGAAAGCAGCGGCGCCGAAAACCGAGATCATTGATTTTTCCAATCCGAACGAGTAGAGGGGAAGAGGTTCCTGCTTCTTAGATCGACTGTGAATAGTAACGGGAAGAAACAAAAACCGCCGGTCAGACCGGCGGTTTTCCTTTTTCTGCGGTGACCGAACCCGCTGTCACTGAATGCCGTTGACAGCCTTAGCAAGGCGGGAGACGCGGCGGGAAGCATTGCCCTTTTTGATGACGCCCTTCGTCTCTGCCTTATCGATGACCGATGTCGCGTTCAGGAGCGCTGCCTGTGCAGCGGACTTGTCTCCGGATTCAACAGCGGCACGAACCTTTTTGATCGCGGTCTTCATGCCGGATTTAACTGCCTGATTGCGCGCGGCACGCTTTTTATCGGTTAAGATTCTTTTCTTTGCGGACTTGATATTCGCCATGGTACTGATCCTTTCTTCCTCAAAATCTCCTCTGTTCGGGCGCGCAAACGCGAACGCAAATGCGCGTGCTTGAATATAATAGGATAAACCGGGTCGAAATGTCAATAGAATTTTATAAATAATAGAAAAAATCGCTGAATGATGGTAACATAGGTTTGGCAAAACGGATCACAGAATGGAGTTTTTATGACGGAATCAGGGAATATCAGGAATTTCTGTATAGTCGCGCATATTGATCACGGCAAATCCACACTGGCGGATCGACTGATCGAGCAGACCGGCGTGCTGACCAGCAGAGAGATGCAGGCGCAGGTGCTGGATAATATGGACATCGAAAGGGAGCGCGGCATCACGATCAAATCTCAGGCTGTACGTATGATTTATCATGCGAAGGACGGACAGGAGTATATTCTGAACATGATCGACACCCCCGGGCACGTGGATTTCGGGTATGAGGTGTCCCGCAGTCTTGCGGCCTGCGACGGCGCGATTCTGGTGGTCGATGCGACACAGGGCGTGGAAGCGCAGACACTGGCCAATGTCTATCTGGCACTGGATCACGATCTGGAGGTGATTCCGGTCATCAACAAGATCGATCTGCCCAGCGCGGAACCGCAGAAGGTGAAGGATGAAATCGAGGATGTGATCGGCATCGAGGCCCAGAATGCGCCTCTGATTTCGGCCAAGGTCGGCACCGGCATCGACGGGGTGCTGGAGGCGGTGATCGAACGGCTGCCTGCGCCGAAGGGGGATGGGAACGCGCCGCTCAAGGCGCTGATCTTTGATTCCATCTATGATTCCTATAAGGGCGTGATCGTCTTCTGCAGACTGTTTGACGGGAGCCTCAGACGGGGAATGCCCGTCCGTTTCATGGCGACCGGCGCTTCGGCCGAGGTGGTGGAGGTCGGCTACTTCGGTCCGGGCCGTTTTATTCCCTGCGAGGAACTGAAGGCAGGCGAGGTGGGCTATTTTACCGCCTCCATCAAGAACATCGCGGATACACGCGTCGGCGACACGGTGACGGGAGCGGACAGGCCCTGTGCAGAGGCGCTGCCCGGCTATAAAAAGGTTATGCCGATGGTCTACTGCGGCATCTATCCGGCGGACAATGCGCGCTACGGGGAGCTCAGGGATGCGCTGGAAAAGCTGCAGCTCAACGACGCGTCTCTTTTCTATGAACCGGAGACCTCACAGGCTCTGGGTTTCGGATTCCGGTGCGGATTCCTCGGGCTTCTCCATCTGGAGGTCATCGAGGAGCGGCTGCAGCGGGAGTACGATCTCGACCTGGTAACGACCGCGCCGAGTGTGGTGTACCGCGTTTATAAGACGGACGGAGAAATGATCGAGCTCACCAATCCCTCCAATCTGCCGGATCCCTCCTCGATCGAATACATGGAGGAGCCGATTGTATCGGGGGAGATCATGGTGACCACGGATTATATCGGCGCGATCATGCAGCTGTGCCAGGAGCGGCGGGGCAGATACCTGAGCACGGACTATATTGAACAGACGAGAGCGGTGCTGAAATATGAGCTTCCGCTGAACGAGATCATCTACGACTTCTTTGATGCGCTGAAGTCCCGCTCGCGGGGATATGCGTCGTTTGACTATGAAATCAAGGGCTACGAGCGCTCCAATCTCGTCAAGCTCGATATTCTTATCAATAAGGAGCAGGTGGATGCGCTTTCCTTTATCGTCCACGCGGACGGCGCTTATGAGCGCGGAAAGAAAATGTGTGAGCGCCTGAAGGAGGAGATTCCCAGACACCTTTTTGAAATCCCGATCCAGGCAACGGTCGGTGGACGGGTGATTGCCAGGGAGACCGTCAAGGCCATGCGCAAGGACGTGCTGGCAAAATGCTACGGCGGGGACATCACGCGCAAAAAGAAGCTGCTGGAGAAGCAGAAGGAAGGAAAGAAGAAGATGCGGCAGATCGGCAGCGTGGAGATCCCGCAGAACGCGTTCCTGAATGTGCTGAAGCTGGGAGACGATACCAACTGATCCTGCGTTGACAGAGGGGGAAATCTTCCGGTGCAACCTCTTGCCGTCTATGTGCATATTCCATTCTGCGCAAAAAAATGCGCCTACTGCGATTTCCTGTCCTTTCCGCCGGATGCTTTTGCGGAGGGGAAGGAAACAGTGCAGAGGCGCTATTTTGATGCGCTTCTTAGGGAAATTGATCTCGCGGCGGGAGAGATGCCTTTACGGGAGCGGGCGGTACAAAGCATCTATTTCGGCGGCGGGACGCCGACTTATGCGGACAGCAGGGATATCAAAGCGGTGCTTCAAAGGCTGCGTCAGCGTTTTTTCGTCCTGCCGGACGCGGAGATTTCACTTGAGTGCAATCCGGGGGCGACGACGGCGGAGGAGCTTGGGGCTCTGCGTGACGCGGGCGTGAACCGTCTGAGCATCGGCGCCCAGTCCTTCCTTGATGAGGAACTCCGGCTCCTGGGCCGGATTCATAGCGCGGAGGATGCGCGGGAATGCTTTGCGGCAGCGAGAGATGCCGGGTTTTCCAATATCAGTCTGGATCTGATGGCGGCGCTGCCGGGACAGACACAGGACGCTCTTTTATTCAATGTCAAAAGCGCTATGTCACTTGCACCGGAGCACCTCTCTCTTTACAGTCTGATCATCGAGCCCGGCACGCCGTTCTTTGAGCGATATGCGGGAGAAGTGCAGGATCCGCATTTCGACCGTCCGGTATATCGGACATCGGACAATGCAACGGCCGGGAAGGACGGGCTTCCCGAAGTCGGAGACGATGACGGACGTCATCTGCCCGGCGAGGAGGAGGAACGGGCCATGCTACACGCTGCCTGGTCGGTTCTTGAGGAGAACGGGTATTTCCGTTATGAGATTTCCAATTTCACAAGGACGGCAGCCGCAGGCATGGATGCCGGCGCATGCGGAAAACGGCAGGCGCAGGATTACCGCTGCAGACAGAACCTGGTCTACTGGGAGCGGGGGGAGTATCTGGGGCTTGGTCTCGGATCGGCGTCCCTGATCGCGGAAACCCGTTTTTCCAACACGAGGAAGCTGTATGCTTATCTGGAGGCGTTTGTTACGGACGATCCTCTCCGTGCGATCCGGGAGGACACGGAGCATCTTGGCGAGGCGTCCCGGATGGAGGAGTTTATGTTCCTTGGTCTCAGGCTGCGCGAGGGAGTGGAGGAGTCCCGTTTTGCGGACGCTTTTTCGGTCCGTATCGATGAAGTCTACGGGGAGACCCTTGACCGGCTCGCCGCTTCGGGACTTCTTTTAAGGCGCGACGGCCGCGTTTTCCTGACCAACACCGGAACGGATCTCGCGAATACCGCCATGGCGGAATTTCTGCTCTCCTGAGACAGGCTGTTTTTTGTTGCCATTCCTGTTGTTTTTTGATATGATGAACATTGGTTTGCTATGTACGATCGTTTGTCCTTTTTTGGGGGGAAAACTGCATGCGATTTATCCGTTTGGAGGAACTCAAACCAGGTATGCGCATCGCGCGCCCGATCTTTTCCAAAAAGGGTGTCATGCTCTATGACCGGGCGACGGTTCTGAAGGATACACAGAGTATCCAGAATATCAAGAGCTTTGGCCTGATCGGTCTCTTTATTCTTGAACCGGCGGAGCCGGTGCCTCCCATGACGGAGGAGGATCGGGAGTTTGAACGCTTCCAGACCATGATGGCCTTTCAGATTCAGGACGAAATGTCGGTCTGCAGGCGGGCGGGCAAGACAAGCCACATCACGCAGATCGTGGACGGCATCATCCGGGAATACGGCAATCAGAAAGGAAAGATCACCTTTATCCAGGGACTGCGTTCCGCGGACGATTACATTTTCAAGCACAGCCTGAATGTGGCGATTCTCTGTGCGCTGATAGCGCACACGATGCGGATCTCGCCGCAGGACCAGCATGAGGTGGTAGAGGCGGCGGTGCTGCACGACATCGGCAAGCTGGATGTTGACCGGAAGATCTTTGCGGAGCGCGAGGTGACGGCGGAGGATCGTGTGAGCATGCTCCATGCGGAGATGGCCGGCTTCGAGCTCATCGGCAATCTGTATCCCGCCGATCCGAATATGAAGCGGATCTGCTCGCAGGCGCAGCATCTGGTTGATGTGCAGGACAATCCGGAGGAGCTCAAGCGGATGAAGATCCTCACCAGCGCGAAGATCCTTGCCGTGGCGGACATGTATGATTCCGAGACGGCGGTGCGGATGGATCAGCCTCCGCTCTCCGAGGTGCTCACACTTCGCAGGATGCTTAACCGCACAAACGTGTATGACGCCGCCGTGGTGGATGCGCTGATGAATTCGATCAATATTCTGCTCCCCGGCACCAGCGTGGAGCTGAACACGGGCGAAAAGGCGCTGGTGCTCAGGTCCAATGACCGGGATCTTCTGCATCCGGTGGTGCTCACATTTGACCATAATGAGATCATCGATCTGAGCGACCGGGAGACCTATGATGATCTGGAGATCGACGATATCATGAAGACCATGGACAACCGGCATGTCATGGATCAGGATGCTTTGAAGAAGCTCGGATTCTCATAGAGACTCCGGCAGGATAGGATCGGATGGCAATTGTCGTTAGATGGAGGAGTTCACGGCATGGAAGGACAGATGACAATTCTGGAACAGATTCTGACGCAGGCCAAGGAGGCGGATGCATCGGACGTTCATATCACCGTCGGTATCCCGCCCAAGATGCGTGTCAATGGTCAGTTGATCACCATGGAGCAGTATGGCCGCATGATGCCGCCTGACACCAAGGCGATCGCCGACAGCATCATCAATGAGACGCAGCGTTCCCGTTTTGAGGATCGCGGACAGCTGGATCTTTCCTTTTCCATTCCGGCGATCGGACGGTTTCGTGCCAACGTTTTCAAACAGAGAAGTTCTGTCGCACTGGCCTTCCGTCTGGTGGCGACGGAGGTTCCGGACGCCGAGCAGCTGGGGATCCCGCAGTCCGTGGTTGACCTTTACAGCAGAAAGCGCGGTCTGGTGCTGGTTACCGGACCGACCGGCAGCGGCAAATCCACGACGCTTGCCTCCATCATCGACAAGATAAATGCCAATCTGGAAGCGCATATCATCACCCTCGAGGATCCGATCGAGTTTCTGTACCGGCATGACAAATCCATCGTTAACCAGCGTGAAATCGGTCTTGATTCCGACAGCTACGCCGCGGCTCTTCGCGCTGCGCTGCGCGAGGATCCGGACGTGATTCTGGTCGGTGAAATGCGCGATCTGGAGACCATTTCAACGGCGGTTACCGCAGCGGAGACGGGACATCTGGTGCTGTCCACGCTTCATACGATTGGTGCGGCCAGCACGGTGGACCGGATGATCGACGTGTTTCCGCCGCATCAGCAGCAGCAGATCCGCATTCAGCTGGCCAACGTGCTGGAGGCCATCATTTCACAGCAGCTGGTGCCGACGGCGGACGGGAGAAAACGACTGGCGGCCTTTGAAGTGCTGCATGTCAACGGCGCCGTCAGAAACATGATCCGCGAGGGAAAGACGCATCAGCTGATCACGGTGATGCAGACGAACCGGAAGCTTGGCATGATCACGATGGATGATGCGCTTACGGCGTTGTTCCAGCAGCAGAAGATCACCGCGGAGAGCGCGGTTCGTTTTGCCCAGGATCCGGATACCATGTCCATGAAGCTTGGCATGAGGATCTGAAGACTTTCATGGCAAGGGGAGTGACAATCAAGGGAACCGGCAACGGCGTGATTCTCGTCCTGGACGCAGACACGCCGTTCGATACGTTGCGGGGAGAAATCGCCGAGCGTATCCGGTCATCCGCGCATTTCCTCGGTAACGCCAGGTTCCCGATCATCATACGGGGCAGGGATCTCTCGGAGGAGGAGCAGCAGGAGGTGCTGGAGATGATCCGGCAGAATGCACACGTCACGGTGACGGAGCTTCGCGTGGAGCCGCCGGTCGAGCCAAAGCATCTCACGGCTGACGAAATCTTCAGTAAGGAGAGCGAAGAGGAGCGGACGAATCAACAGGAGACGGATCCGACGATCAGAACCAACACGTTTGGGGACACCGAGGAGCTATCCAGTGTGGACCGTGCCATTCTGCGTGAGCTGGAAAAGCAGATGAGCGGCGAGTTTGCCGTGATTCATGCGGGTCCCGTAAAGAACGGAGCCGTGATCCGATCGGAGTACAGCCTGATCATCATGGGGGATGTGCGGAAAGGCGGACGGGTGGAGGCTAACGGAAGCATCATTGTGCTCGGCAATCTCCTGGGAGAGGCAGTTGCCGGCGCCGAAGGCAACCGTTCCGCAATCGTTGTGTCCAATTACCTGCACCCGCAGGAGCTTTCGATCGGTTCCCTGTCCGGCTACCGGATGCCCTGGCGGGTGTCCCGACGGCCATTCGGCAGAAAGCGTCTGATGGAAGTCGCCTGTGTAAAGAACGGTGAGGTTGTCAGAATGGCTTACAGCGATTTTATCTGTGATAATGCGATGCAGTAAAGAATCCTCTTGCAACTTCGATTTTTGCGCGTTATAATATCAATTCGTTTGACGTCAGATAACTGATCATGACGGGGAAGCGTGCCATCGGTATCTCCCGTATCAATAGAAAGGGGTGCAGGACTTGATCTCAGTATTTCAAACATCCGGATTTCTGATTCTCTTTCCATTTGTTGTAGCGCTGCTTGTGGTTCTTCAGAAAAAGGACACGCGTCTGCGCAGGGTGACAGTCATCGGGAACGGCTTTCTGATCATGGCCGCGGCGGTCTATACGGCGGTCTGTACGCTGATGGACGGTCAGGAGATTCTGTTCAAACCTTCCTCCGAGGCGGCGCTTTCAGCAGCAGAGAACACCATCCTTGTGGGTGAGATCTTTCTTCTGCTTGTCGTGACGGTATTAAGCATCAGATATAAGAAGTATTATTGCATTCTGATCGGCGCGCTCGGCACCTGTCCGATTCTCGCGATGGATTTCCTGGGGCTTATGCCCGAGCACGAGACCTATCTCCGGCTGGATCCGCTGGCGGCGGTCATGTACCTGATTGCCGGTGTGGTCGGTCCTCTGATCTGTATGTATGCGGTGGGCTACATGAGCGATTACCACCACCATCACACTGATGTGCAGGATCGGACGAATGTGTTTCTTGCGCTGCTCTTTGTCTTCCTGGGCGGGATGTTCGGTCTGATCACCTCCGATAATCTGGTATGGGTGTTCTTCTTCTGGGAGATCACAAGCGTGTGTTCCTTCCTGCTGATCGGCTACACCCGGTCGCCGGAGGCGGTCAATAACTCATTTCGCGCACTCTGGATGAATCTGCTCGGCGGTGTCGGCTTTTCGGCAGGGATCCTGGTGCTGTTCTGGATGGATGAGAATCACATTTCCTCTCTGAGTGAGCTCAATCACGTCGGAATCGCCGGACCGGTTGTGATGCTTTCCGTGACCCTCTTTGCTTTTGCCGCGCTGACCAAGAGCGCGCAGTTCCCTTTCTCACGCTGGCTGTTAGGCGCCATGGTCGCGCCGACGCCTTCCAGTGCACTTCTGCATTCCGCGACGATGGTCAAGATCGGCGTCTACATGCTGATTCGTCTCTCTCCGCAGTTCTACGGCACATTCACCGGCGTGATGATCACGGTGCTCGGCGGATTCACCTTTTTCGCCGCATCGCTTCTGGCCATATCCCAATCCGACGGGAAAAAGGTTCTCGCCTATTCGACGATCTCCAATCTCGGTCTGATCACGGCCTGTGCGGGAACTGGCACCACGGAGGGTGTCTGGGCGGCCGTCATGCTGATGCTGTTCCACGCGGTTTCGAAATCGCTGCTGTTCCAGACGGTGGGTGATATCGAGAACAACATGGGCAGTCGTGATATCGAGGATATGCACGGTCTGGTCATCAAGCTTCCGCGTCTGGCACTGATCATGATGATCGGTATCTGCGGTATGTTCATGGCTCCGTTCGGCATGCTGGTTTCCAAGTGGGCCGCGCTGAAGGCGTTTGTGGATTCGCAGAGCGTCTGGCTGGTGCTTTTCCTGGTGTTCGGTTCGGGCAGCACCTTGTTTTACTGGGCGAAGTGGCTGGGCAAGATCTGTACGGTCATTCACCAGTCGGTCAATCTGGAGGATGAGACGCACGGAAGTGAGTTGATTTCGATGGTTCCGCTGACCGGGCTCATTGTGGTCATGTGCTTCGCCTTCCCGCTGATGTCCAATACCATGGTTCAACCGGTTCTGAACACGACCTTTAATAAGATTGTTCCCAACGTCATCGGCGGATCTGACGTGATCATCATGATGATCATGGTCACGATGATCTTCCTGGTTCCGCTCGGATCACGATTCCTGTCGGTCGGCGCAAAAGACAAAATGACCATGTCCTATGTTGCAGGTGTCAATGCGGGGGACGACAGACACTATATTGATTCCTTCGGAAAATCCCGTTCTCTCTACCTGGCCAACTGGTATATGGAGGATTATTTCGGCGAAAAGCGTCTGCTCATGCCGTGCGTCGGCATCTCCGCGATTCTGGTGATCCTCATGGTGCTCATCGTGATGGGAGGTGTGTTCTGATGGCGGTTTCAATCATTATCCGGGTGATACTCTATGTGCTGCTGGCACCGGTGATCGGCGGCCTTCTGGAGGGGCTTGACCGTGTGATTTCCGCGCGCATGCAGGGACGGCAGGGACCGCCGATCGTGCAGCCCTTCTACGATGTGTACAAGCTGCTGAACAAGCAGACCATCGTTGTGAACAGCATTCAGGTACTGTTTATCATGGCATACCTGATCTTTACCGTCTTTACCGGCGCGCTGTTTTTCGGCGGCGGCGATATGCTGCTTGTGTTCTTCTCTCTCTCGATGTCGGAGGTGATGCTTGTCCTTGCGGCTTATTCGGTCAACGGCCCCTACAGTGCAATGGGCGCGCAGAGAGAGCTGCTGCAGATGATGTGCTACGAACCGATGATGCTGCTTTTGGCGATCGGCTTTTACGTTGCGCAGGGCAGCTTTATGGTAAACGATCTGATCGGCGCGACAAGGCCTGCGGTCATCGCGCTGCCCGGCATGTTTATCGGTTTCGCGTTTGTCCTGATCATCAAGCTTCGCAAGTCACCGTTTGATTTGAGCACCTCGCATCATGCGCACCAGGAAATGGTCAAGGGACTGACCACCGACATCTCCGGCCGCGATATGGGTCTGGTGGAGCTTGCGGAGTGGTATGACACCACCCTGATGATGGGCATCATCGGCATGTTTTTTGTCACTGCCAATCCGGTCAGCTACCTGTTTGCCATTCTTGCCTGCGCTGTTGTGTTTTTCCTCATCACCCTGGTGGACAATACGCATCCGCGCGTCAAGGCTATGCATATGTTCGGTATCACCTGGCTTGTGGTGCTGGTGTGCGCCGGCACCAATCTACTGATACTGAATCTGATCAAATGAGGAGGTAATCACCCTTGAAGCTTTCAAAATCACCCTGGATTCTTCATTACGACGGTTCAAGCTGCAACGGCTGTGATATCGAGGTGCTGGCCACGATGATGCCGCATTATGATGTGGAGCGTTTTGGCGTCATCAACACCGGCAATCCGAAGCATGCCGATATCCTGCTTCTGACAGGCAGCATCAATTCACAGACGGCGCCGGTTGTGCGCCAGCTCTACAGACAGATGCCGGATCCCAAGGTTGTCGTGGCCTGCGGGATCTGTGCCTGCGACGGCGGGATCTTTAAGGACTGCTACAATGTTTCCGGCGGGGCGGATCAGGTGATTCCGGTGGACATCTATGTGCCCGGCTGTGCGGTTCGTCCGGAGGCGTTGATTGAAGGAGTGAAGAAGGCGGTCGCGCTGCTGGACGAAAAAAGGCGGCAGGAAAAGATCGCCATGCAGCAGGGCTACTGCACGGTGGATTACGGGCGTCTTTCTGTTCACACCACCGAAGAGGATTATGAGGAAGAATCCAGGGAAGCATCGGAACAGCCGCCTGTACCGGAGGATGAACAGACCGATCCGCAGGAAGCAAAGGAGGAGACGTCATGAACATGAAGATCCGCGGCGTGGAGGCCGGCGCGATTCTGGAGGAGGCGCAGAAGATGAAGTATGAGGGCTATCGCCTGATGCAGATCTGTGCCACCCGCGCGGAGGTTGACGAGACACCGTTTTATGAGATTCTTTACACCTTTGGCATGGGACTGTTGATGGAACAGCTGAAGGTGAGCATCCCGCAGACCGAGAAAATCGCAAGCATCACCAGCGCTTATCCGTGCGCTTTTCTCTATGAAAACGAGATGCATGATCTGTTCGGTGTCGAGGTTTTGATGATGAATCTGGACTATCGCGGGAATCTGTACCGGACTGCCGTCAAGACACCGTTTAAAAACTGACAGGAGAGGTAATCATGGCTGCAAGAAGTGTCATTCCCTTCGGCCCTCAGCACCCGGTGCTGCCGGAGCCGATTCATCTGGATCTTGTGATGGAGGACGAGCGCGTGGTGGATGTGATTCCGTCCATCGGCTTCATTCATCGCGGGCTGGAAAAGCTGGTCGAAAAAAAGGATTTTCAGGAGATGGTTTACGTCGCGGAGCGCATCTGCGGTATCTGCTCCCTCGGCCACGGCCTTGGATACTGTGATGCCGTGGAGCATATCATGGATATCGAGATTCCCGACCGCGCAAAATTCCTCCGGGTCATCTGGTCGGAGATGAGCCGGATCCATTCTCATCTGCTGTGGCTCGGACTGCTGGCTGACGGCTTCGGCTTCGAAAGTCTGCATATGCAGTCCTGGCGACTCAGGGAGCAGGTGCTTGATATGTTCGAGGAATCGACCGGCGGACGTGTCATCTTTTCCGTCATGAAGATCGGCGGTCAGCGCAGGGATGTGCCGACGGACATGCTCAAGGGCTTTCTGGAGCGTTTTGACAGGATGGAGGAGGAGTTGAAAACCCTCTCCAGGACCTTCCTGGATGATGCAGCAGTCATCAGCCGTCTGAAGGGAGTCGGTGTTCTTACGGCGGATCAGGCGGAGGCGCTTGGCTGCGCCGGCCCTTTCCTTCGGGCAAGCGGCGTTGCAAGAGATATTCGCACGAGCGGTTATGCGGCCTATGGTGACGTGCATGTTGAACCGGTGATCAGCATGGTTGGCGATTCCTATGCGCGCTGTGAGGTGCGTATCCGGGAGATTTTCCAGTCATTTGCGATCCTGCGGGAGGCGATCGGCAGGATTCCGGCCGGCCCGGTGGAAACGCCGGTCAAGGGTTTCCCGGACGGGGAGTATATGACAAGAATCGAGCAGCCCAGAGGAGAGGCGCTGTATTACGTCAAGGCGAACGGGAAGAAGTTTATCGAGCGGATGCGTGTGCGCACGCCCACGTTTGCCAATCTCCCTGGTCTTGTGGAAACACTTAAGGGATGCGACCTGGCGGATGTGCCGATTCTGATTCTGACAATCGACCCGTGCATCTCCTGTACGGAAAGGTAGGGCAGCCATGGCAATGATCAATATGACCGGCACGGTGCTGAAGAATCTGTTCAGCAAGCCGGTGACCAGAAAGACGGAAAAGGAGTATCCGGAGGGCACCAGAGGACATGTGGTCAATGACATGGATCTCTGTGTTTTCTGCGGAGCCTGCATGATGCGATGTCCCTCCAGGGCGATCACGGTGGACAGGAATGAGAAGACCTGGACCATTCATCCGATGAGCTGCATCCAGTGCCGCGCCTGCGTGGACAATTGTCCGAAGAAGTGTCTGTCCATGGAAAAACGGTTCACGGAACCCGGACCGGACAAGCTTACCATCACCTGCCACCAGACGGAAAAAGCAAGACTGGCTGAAGAGGAGATGAAGCGGATCGCGGCGGAGAAGGCAAAAGCAGCGGCAGAAGCCAGGGCAAAGGCGGAGGCCGCCAAACAGGCAGCAGCCGCGGAAGGATCAGGAACGTAAATGTGTGTGGCAATGCCGGGCACTGTGCTTGCCGTGAAAGGACGAAAGGCCACGGTTGATTTTCACGGGAACACGGTCGATGCGGAGGCGGGGCTGGTTACGGTGTGCCCCGGAGACCATGTCCTTGTCCACGCGGGCTGCATTATCCAGACCCTGTCCCCGGAGCTTTACGGGGAGACACAGGAGTGGTACCGGCTGATCGAAGATCTTTGAACCATCTGATTCTCAATCTTTTTTTTGAATCATAGCATGAATTATGGTATAATGAGGAGGTCTGAAAGATGGAACATCGAGCAGACCTCTTTTCTGTTGTTTTTTTCAGGAAAGTTTTTGTGTGTACCGGTTTGATATGGGGGATACAGCATGAGAAGTTATCGTAATCCGATTCTTCCCGGTTTTCATCCGGATCCCAGCATCTGTCGCGTGGATGACTGTTTTTATCTCGTGACTTCGACGTTTGAGTTCTATCCCGGACTGCCGATATTCCGCAGCAGGAATCTGACGGACTGGCATTGTATCGGTCACGTGATCACGAGACCTTCCCAGATCAATCTGACGGGGACAGCCCATTCGGGCGGCCTCTATGCACCGACCATCCGGTATTACGACGGGCTTTTTTATGTCGCCTGCACAGACGTGTCGGGCGGCGGCAGTTTCGTTGTGCATGCGGCGGATCCCGCAGGACCGTGGTCGGATCCGGTCTACGTTAAGAGGCGCGGGATTGATCCGTCGCTTTTGTTTGCCGACCACACCTGTTATTTCCTTTCCACGGAGGATGAGGCCGGCAATCCGGGCATCTATATGTGTGAAATTGATCCGCTGACGGGACAGCGCAGGACCGGTGAATTTCTTCTGACCCGCGGATGCGGCGGCCGTAATGCCGAAGGACCTCATCTGTACAAGATCATGGGCATGTATTATCTGATGCTTGCGGAGGGCGGTACCGAATACGGTCACCGGGAGACAATTCTGCGCAGCGCTTCCCCCTACGGTCCGTATGAGAAATGTCCGTACAACCCGATTCTGTCTCACGCGGAGCTTTGCGGCTCACCGATCTCCTGCACGGGACATGCCGATCTGGTCGATGACAGGAACGGCAGACTCTGGATGGTGTGTCTCGGTGTCCGGACCCTTCCGGGCGTGTTTCTCCACAATCTGGGCCGGGAGACCTTCCTTGCTCCGGTTCGCTGGGTGGACGGCTGGCCCTTTGTCGGACGGGGAGGTCGGATTGATATCCGGATGGAGGCCAATCTTCCCGGGAGCAGGGAGCCGGACGAAACCACCCGAGATGAGGGATGGGTTGCGGATATGGAGAGAGAGACGGAGGGCTTCTTTGATGATCCCGTTCTCTCCGGTGAGGATCTGGAACGAAGAGAGATGCGCATGATGACGCTTCCGGGACTCTTCGATTCCCGCGTCTTCACCTTTGTCAGAATGCCCGATATGCTCCGGTATGAGTTTGATACGGAGGATGAGATTCTGCATCTGATCGGCGGTACGGCCACGCTGGACGACTGGGAGGATGAGCGTCTTTCCCCCACGTTTGCCGGGGTGCGGCAGGAGGAGTTTTATGCTTCCCTGGAGACAGGGGTGCGTCTGATTTCCGCGGAAAATGACGAGCTGTTTGACGGGGGCGCGGGGATCTGTGCCTATTACAACAGCTCCCATCACATGGATATCCTGATCACCAAGGAGAATGGTTCCTTCTTTGTGATTTCGCGCATTCGTGTTTTCAATATCACCCAGGAACGAAGGGCGCCGATCCCGGATTCGCAGGTGTACTTAAAGATTACGGCAGATCCGGGCAACTATCATCTCTATTATTCGACGGACGGGGCGCATTACCTGCTGCTGGATGAGGGAGCGACAGCGGCTCTTTGCACGGAAATCACCGGGCAGATGACCTTCACGGGCACCTTCCTCGGGTTTTTCGCAGAGGAAAGCGAGGCACTCTTTTTCAGACCGCGTCTGATTTTCCTGCGTGACGCGGATTGACGGAGCATTGGACGGCGACGGATGACGGCTGTGGAGAAGAAAACCGAAAAGAATTCGCAGGTTAGAGGGATCCTGTGTCTTCTGGCGGCGATGCTTGTCCCTCTTTTTCTGTTTCTGATGGGGAGCAGCCGCTTCAGCACGCCTTACAAATACGATCACCTGGAACTGTCGGAGGGATGGAACATCATCTACCGCGGGCGATTCTATTCCAACACCAGGCTGGATTCCTTCGATGCGGACGGCGTCGTGACCGGTGAGCGCCTCATTTTAGAGCGCGATCTTCCGGATCTCTATCTGTTTTCTCCCTGCCTGACCTTTAAGACCAGAAATTCCCGTGTCTATGTCTATGAGGACGGAAAGCGGATTTACAGCTATGGATACGATATCGCCGAGGGGGATTTCGTTCCCAAGTCTTATCACTATGTGCCGCTCTCGTCGGCCTATGCGGGGCATTTCGTGCGGATAGAGATCACGGCAGCGGACGACGGGGCTTTCTCCGGTGCTTATGATGTGACGCTCGGCAACACGGAGGATCTGATCCGCCATTACATCCAGTCGCGGCGCATCGGCGCACTGGTTGGCGTGTTCATGTTCGGATTCGGATTTCTCCTGGCGGTGCTGTCCCCGTTTTTGATCATCGGTGCCGCGAAGGACTGGTCTGTCCTGTTCAGTGCGATGATCGCCATGATGCTGGGCATTTATGTCCTGTGCTACAACGAAATCATGGCGTACTTCACGCACAACGACGTGCTGTCCCATCTGATCGAGTATCTGACGCTGTATTTCACTCCTTCGGTGATCATTCTATACATTTTGACGAGCGGAGCTTCCAGAGGCCGCGTGAAGGTTCTCTGGGGGCTTCTTTTCACCGACCTTTCCCTGGCGGTTGCGGCCATCGTGCTACATGTGACGCGGATGCTCATGATCAATCACTTCCTGTTGATTTTTCATGTCGCCTTTCTGTCGGAGAGTCTGTATCTGATCTATCTTCTTGTCCGAAGCGACCGCGAATCCAGAAATGAGCGGCGCAATCTGATCGGCATGAGTTCGGAGCGGGTGCTCCTCTACGGGATTTTTGTGTTTATCCTGTCGATTTTCATGGAGGTGATCCGCTATTATGTCTACGCCTATGTGCTGAGTTCCAGGGATAGCAGCGGAATTGACTGCATCACCATCGGCGCGCTCTCCATTGTCCTGAGTATGATGCTCAATTATTTCTTTCATTCCGTGGATCATCTGACGGAGGCCCGAACGAGAATCCGTCTCCACGGCATGGCCTATACGGATGCGCTTACGGGCATAGACAACCGGGCCAGCTGCGACCAGTTTATGGCGGCACTCGGCGACTCCCGGTATGCGGTGGTCAGTATTGACCTGGATGGGTTAAAGATCGTGAATGACAAGCAGGGACACAGCATCGGTGATATGATGATCTCCGGCTTCGGCGCGCTGCTGCGGGATGCCTTTTCTGACTGTGATCTGGTCGGACGGATGGGCGGCGATGAGTTCCTGGTTATCAAAAAGGATGCCGGGCGCGGGGATATGGAAGCGGATATCCGCAGTCTGACGCTGGGCGCGGAGGAGGAGAACCGCCGGGGCGCCACCTTCCGTTACGCCTTTTCTTATGGAACGGCCGACAGCGGGGAGGCGGACGATGTCCAGGCGGTGTATATGCTGGCGGATGAGCGCATGTATAAAATGAAGGAGGAGCATCACAAAAAACGCGGGATTTTCACCACGAATGCGGACCCGGCAAGGGAGACGGGAGGTGTCCGTGCGTAAGAAGATGGTTCTCATTCTGCCGGCCTGCTTCGCGGTGCTGATCACGCTGCTTGTCATCATGCTCGGCGTCATGGGGAATGCGGTGCATTATCCATACCGGATCCTGTACGATGGCTGGCGTCTTCGCGGTTCAATCGCCGGCGCGGGCGGGAAGGTCGAGCATCTGGAAAACGAGAGCATTACGATCGATGAGGTTCCGGTGGGCAGGAGAGGCGACTATTTCCAGATTTCCGCCAAGCTTCCGGATATGGGGGATATTCCTTTTCCCACGCTGATGTTTGAGACGAGGTATTCCGCTTATGAGGTGAGCGTCGACGGTGTCGTGGTGGACCGGTTCGATATGGATGCGGTCGGAACAGGGAAATTTGCCGGCTCAACCTACCATTTTGTGACGCTTCCGGAGGAGTATGCGGAGAAATTCGTGACGATTACCCTTCACCGGACGGAGAGCCTTGCTGGTCGTGCCATAAAGACACCCTATATCGGGGCGCATGAGGACATGGAAGCCATGCTTCTGCACGACAATTTCTTTGCCGTCACCTGCGGCTTTTTCCTGGTGATTTTCGGACTCTGCTTTCTCTTTCTGACCCTGCTGTTTTTAAATCGCGTCCCGGAGCTGAAGCCGCAGATGGTCGGGAGCCTTTTGTGCACCGCTCTCGGCGTTCTTCTGATCACCAATGATCATATTGCCTTCCTCTTCATGGACGCGGATACGGCTACCGTTCTTGATTATCTGGCGATCTATTCGCTTCTGCCGATCACCTTTCTGCTCATGGACGTGCTGCGCATCGAACACCGCGTGCCGGTAAAGCTTTACAAGGGCTTTGAGTGGCTGACGCTGGTCATGCCCGTGGTTTTTTGCCTGCTGCATTTGCTGAACATCGTTCACATGAACCGTTTTCTGTTTTTCTACTATGTGGTTGTGGCCGTCGGCGTGGGTATCATGGTGGTGGAGGTGTCGCACAATTTCAGGGAAAAGAAGCTGTCGCCTTCCGGAAATGTGAGTGTTTTCGGACTGTGCTCCCTGATCGTCTGCCTTCTTCTCAATATGCTCTGCTTTGTGCTCTGGCGGATCGGCGTGCCTTTTATAGAACGCGAGACGGGAAGAAACTTTCTGCCGCTCGGAGCCATGATTTATGCCGCTTCGCAGATCGTGAACTACCTGTCCTTCATTTCCGAATCCGGTTCCAGACAGAAGGACTATGCATCCCTGCAGAACATCGCCTACGCGGATGCGCTGACGGGACTGGCCAACCGAGCACGCGCGGACAAGGTTTTTGACGAACTCAACCGCAGCAGAGAGGATTACTGCCTGGTCAGCGTGGATGTGAACGGACTCAAGGATACCAATGACCGGCTGGGGCATCTGGAGGGCGACCGCCTGCTTAAGGAATATGCGCAGGCTTTGAAGGCCAATTTCGGCAACGAGGAGCTGTGTGCACGGATGGGCGGCGATGAGTTCCTCGTGGTCATGAAAAGAACCAATGCGGATGGATTCGGTGTGCGTCTGCGGAGGCTTTACAATGATCTGGATGAAATGAACGAAAAGGACAAGACGCTGTTTAGGAGCGCTGCCATCGGTTACGCATTCCGCCATGAGTGCCACGGAGGGGACGCGCACAAGGTGTATCTGCTTGCGGATGAGCGCATGTTTGAAAACAAGCGGGAACAGCATGTCCGGTATCGCATCAAAGAGAGGAATTAGGCACCTTGTCCGGATCCTTCAAGCGGCTTTGTGTAACCGGCGCGGTACAGGGGGTCGGTTTCCGGCCCTTTGTCAAAGCGCTGGCGGATGAATACCATCTGACCGGGACGGTGAGGAACAGCGGCGGTATTGTCCGGATTCTCATAACAAAAGGGAATCCGGAGGATATCGCCGCTTTTGTGCGCGGCTTGAAGGAGCGGGCTCCGAAGGGAGCCGTGGTGCTTGCGGTCACTGAGGAGGCGCCTCACTCCGGGAATGCAGAGGATGGTCCGGCGGACGGATTTGCGATCGCGGAAAGCGACGGCGGGAAGACGGGGCAGTTCCCTGTGTTTACGCCGGATCTGGCCGTCTGTCAGGATTGTCTTGCGGAGATGAGGGATGAAAAGAACAGACGCTTTCGCTATCCGCTGATCAGCTGCGCACAATGCGGGCCGCGCTATTCAATTCTGGAGTCGCTGCCTTACGATCGGGAGAGGACCACGATGAGGCCGTTTTCTCTGTGTCCGGCGTGTGAAGGAGAGTACCGGACGGGCAGACGCAGACATGCCCAGACGATATCCTGCCATTCCTGCGGACCGCAGCTTGTCTGGAGGGGGATACCGACCGATCCGGATCCGGTATCCTGCGCGGTACGGGTTCTTCGTACGGGCGGAATCATCGGACTCAAGGGGATCGGCGGCTATCAGCTGCTTGCGGATCCCAAAAACGGGGAGGCTGTCCGCAGGCTTCGCACGATGAAGGGAAGAGAGAGCAAACCGTTCGCCGTGTTGTTTGGGTCGGTGGATGAGGTGCGCAGATACTGCGCGGTATCCCCGTTTGAAGCGTCTGTGCTGGAATCGGCCGCTCGGCCGATCGTTCTGCTTGCGCCTCTTGCAGCGTCGGGACGGAAACATGAGTGGTCCGGGGAGGTGTGTGATCAGGCCGCGTTTATCGGGGCTTTCCTGCCGGCTTTCGGCGCGCAGCAGATGCTGGTCGACGCCTGCGGGCCATTGATTGCAACGAGTGCCAATCTCTCCGGGGCACCGATGATGATATCGGATGAGGCGTTTGCCGGACACTTTCTGTGTGACGAACCGAAGGACCCCTTCAGGGCAGACGGCGCACTGGTGCATGACCGTCGGATTCTGGCACCGTTAGATGATTCGGTTTGTTTTGCGGATGACTGTTCTGACGGGGGAACGGAAGAATCAGGCGGCAGGCTTCGGTTCGTGCGGCGCGCGAGGGGATACGTACCGCTCCCTGTCATCCTTCCCGAAGGAGGGCAAAATGTTTTCGTCCGGTCCGGGGATCTGATCGCCTTCGGCGGGGATCTGAAGGCCTCCTTCGCCCTGGCCCGCGGGGATCGGATCATTCTTTCGCAGCCCTTCGGGGATCTGGACAATCGGCCTGTCAGGCAGGCTTATCTTGCGGAACTGGAGCGTTTCATCCGGATCTATGATCTGCATCCGACGCAGATCCTCTCTGACGCGCATCCGGGCTATCACAGCACCGCCCTGGCGGGAGAGTGGGCACAGAGGCTGGGGCTTCCGAAGCCCGTGCGCGTGTTTCATCATCATGCCCATATCCTTTCCGTGATGGCGGAATACGGACTGACCGCCTGTCTGGGTATCGCCATGGATGGAACGGGATACGGCGAAGACGGAACCATCTGGGGCGGAGAGGTGCTTATCGTAAACGGAACGGACTGTGAGCGCGCATGGCATCTGCCATCCATGAATATCCCCGGGGGAGACGCGGCTGCGCGTGACGCGTCTCTTTCGGCTGCAGGATGGCTTGCCGCCAGGGGAGAAAAGGTCGGGGAGGCGCTTAGGGGACGGATTCCCGACGACCGGCTCCGGATCCTCGAGGCAGCGCTGCGCACCGGAACCGGATGTGTGGAAACGACCAGCGCAGGACGGTTGTTTGATGCCATGTCGTTTATCCTGGGGTTCGCGGAGGAAAACCGTTACGAGGGGGAGTGCGCCATGGCGCTCGAAGCGGCAGCCCACAGGGCTCTGCGGGGAGAAGGCCTTTCTTGCGACAGACAACGGGAGAGACAGGCGCTGGACTTCCATGAGCAGACGGCAGATGCCTTTGCGGACGCCGCACTGGAAGCCTTCAGACGGACGGGGGAGAGACGGGTGATCCTTTCCGGCGGCTGCTTCGCCAACCGGCTGCTGACCTCCCTCTTAAGAAGCGCGCTGGAGAAACGGGGCATGGAGGTGTTTGTTCCGTCTCAGATTCCGTCAGGGGATGGGGGAATAGCCGTCGGACAGGCTTATTACGGGCTCTTGCGGCAGAGATCCGGGCAGTAAAAATATTTGTAACCTTTTTTTCGATTTTGCGACCCTTTTTGCCGTTTCCCTGCGTCTTATTTTTTGAATGACGGGAAAGAGCGTGTCGAAACAAAATATCACAAAAATCACAAAAAACAAAAATTTACGGTTTTTTTGAGATTTCGTATTGCTTTTCCCGAAAAACGGGATTAGAATAAGATCAACATGATAGGTTCATGATATCCGAAAGGAGAGAAAGCCATGAAAAACATGAAGAAAGTCGCAGCAGTTGTTACATTGGCATCGATGCTTGCCCTGGTGGCGGGCTGCGGTGCAAAGGCACCCGCGCTGGATGAGGCGTCTGCGAGTCGTGCGTTCGTTGAGGGCGTGATTCCGGATGAATCAGTTCCGCTTGCCGCAACACCCGGTGATCCGGCTCTTCTTGCGGCAGCCAATGAGGCGCTGGATCTGGTAAACGAGGAGAGAGCGGCCGGCAATCTTGCCCCCCTTTCCTGGAGCAATGGTCTGGCAGGTGCGGCTTATGTCCGCGCAAGTGAGCTGCCGAAGCTGTTCTCCCACACGAGACCCGATGGTTCCGCCTGGTACACGGTGAATGAGACCATCATGTACGGTGAGAATCTCGCGGAGTTTTACGACACACCGGAAGCGGTTGTTCAGGCATGGATGAATTCTCCTACGCACCGTGCCAATATCATGGAAGCCGATTTCGCGACCTGCGGCATCAGCATTTATAAGGATGGCGGTGACTATTACTGGGCACAGGAATTCGGATATTGATGGAGGCTGACCGACTCAGCGTATCTTTCATGGCGTAGTGTATAAATTGCACGAATGGTTGCAGATCCCCGTCGGCTAGACCGGCGGGGATTTTGTTTATAAGATGTTCTAGAAGCACTTTTGTTGACAGAGGGAATGAAATGATGAAAGGCAAACGAATCATGACTCTGATCCTGAGCGGCGTGATGCTGCTGTCGGGAGGACAGATGACGACGCTTACTGCAGCGGCCGGGGAGGTCGGCCTTCTGTATGAAACCGAAGGGGAAGAATTCTGCTTCAATGAGACGCGGGATCTTTCGCTGGCAGAGGAGCTTGGAGCGGAGGAGATTTCTGAACCGCATGAAGGCGCAACACCGACCGGTATCCGTTTTATTCCGCTGACGGAAAAGGTATATTCAGGACAGCCCATTACCTATGATGCCGCGGAAATCGGACTGTTTGACTATGACCACTGCAGGACGCTTGTCCTTGGAACGGATTACACGGTTTCCTATAAAAACAACAGGAATGCCTGGCAGAACGGAGATCCGGAGAAGAAGGCGCCGACCATGACGTTGAAGGGGATCGGCAATTACAGCGGGACGCTGCAGCAGATGTTTTTGATTCATCCCTACACGATTTCCGCCGGCGACGCGGCGCTTTCGATTTCTGAAAGGGCATATTCCCTTGCCTGTACCGGGAAGGAACAGAAGCCTTCCCCGACGATCGTTCGAACAGTCGACGGCAAAAGCGTAAAACTGGTGAAAAACAGGGATTATGAACTCCAGTATCGTCCCGGTGTTCCGCAGGCTGCCGGAGATTACGAACTTATCATCTCAGGCACGGGAAACTACACGGGGACGATTGTCATCCCGGTGACGGTGGAGAATAAAAAACCGATCGGTAAGGCGGTGCTTCATCATTTCCGGGCGAGCATACCCTGGCGAAACGGGGAGGAGATTACGCAGGAAAACTCCGCGATCAGCGAGGATAAACGGTTTTATCTGACTTATCCCGGGAGCAGCGAGCCGCTAAAGGAGCAAAAGGAAGAGGGCGCGGAGGGAGATTACACCGTGACCTACAGGGATAACGTGCAGGCGGGAACGGCCACCGTGACCTATACCGGTGTGGGCTCCTATACGGGCACCCTGGTGAAAACCTTTCGAATTGCCGGTACATCCATCTCGGCGACCAGACTCCAGGGCTTTGAAAAGTCCCTTCCCTACGCTTTTGGAGCGGAGGTCAGGCAAAACGGCGTGACGCTTCTGCCGAAGAAGGGAAGCGCGGAGACGCCGCTCAGGGAGGGAACGGATTATTCGGTTTCCTATGAGAAGAACCGCCTGGCAGGCACGGCGACGGTGACTTACACCGGGATGGGCGGTTACACGGGTAAGCTGAAAAAGAACTTTCGGATTACCGGTTTTGACTTGAGCACAGCCTCCGGCGACGCGCTGCATATCACGGTAAACGGCGGAGAGAACGTGCCCTACGTAAAAGGCGGCGCGATCCCCGAAGCGGAGGTGAAGCTCACGGCGCCGGTACCGGATGCCGACGGTCATCCGGTAACACAGGAGCTTGTGCTGGAGAAGGGAAAGGATTACAGAATCACCTGTCAGAATCATAGGAAGACGGGGGCAGCGACGGTGGTGATCACGGGAATGGGCAACTATGCAAAGATTGTAAAAAAGCCCTATACGATCATCCCGCAGGAGCTGTCCGCACTGGAGGTGACGGCCGCCGACAGGGTTTACAGGAACAAAAACGGAAACTTCCTCACCTCTGTCACTGTGACGGATCGAAACGGAAAAACGCTTGCTGCCGGAAAGGATTTCGACAATCGGAATGCCTCCTATTTCTACGCGAAAAAAAACGGAGACATCTGGGAAAAGGATGAAAGCCGTCCGCTGTCAGCCCGGGATACGGTGTCCGTGGAGGAAGGCGGAACCGTTCTCTGGACGGAGGTCACTGCAAAAGCGGGTTCTTACTACACCGGGACTGCGGGATGTGCCTTCCGCGTCGTGAAGGCGGATATCGCCGGCACGAAGGTGCGGGTGGATACACAGTACTACGAAGGAACACCGGCGACTCCGTCCGGCCGACAGGTCGTCGTGCGGGACGTGAAAGTGCTGAAGGAGGGCAGAGACTATCGGATTGCGGGCTGGTCGAACAATGCGAGGAAGGGAACCGGAAGGCTCATTCTTGAAGGAATCGGTAATTACGGCGGCCGCAAGACCGTACCTTTCGTCATTGCCGACCGGACGGTCAATGCGGCGGTTGTGTATTACGGAAACGGGGCGACCGCCGGAAGCATGAAGCGTCAGATCCTTGCGGACGGGAAGGGGAGTCTTTTGGCCAATAAGTTTACGAGAATCGGATACACCTTTAGCGGGTGGAACACCGCAGAGGACGGCAGCGGCACAGCCTTTCGGGATGGCGCGTCGGTTACCGCGGAGAGTATGCTCGCGCTATACGCGCAGTGGAATCCCGTCGAATACACGATCACCTATGTGCTGAACGGCGGGGTGAATGCCGCAGGCAATCCGGACAGATACACGGCGGAAAGCGAAACGATCACGCTTCTTGATCCGACGAAGGAGGGGGATGATCTTTTTGACGGCTGGTATACCGACAAAGCCTGCACCAAAGCCAGGCGGATCTATGAGATCGAGCAGGGTAGCTCCGGCAATCTGACGATCTATGCGAAATGGAAGCCGGTCGTGGTGCGAAGGATTGTGGCACCGGATCCTGAAACCTGCTTCAATGTGCTGGATGCACCGTTTCAAGCAAAGCCCGGGGACGGAGCGGACGATTCTGCCGCGATTCAGCGGGCCATCGATCAGGCGGCGGAAGAACCGGAGGGCGGAAGACGCACGGTCTATGTGCCGGCCGGTGTATATGATATCGAGCCGGTGGACATCGACAGGCAGAACCCGAATATCATGTTGAAGAGCAATGTGACGCTGCTGCTGGACAATGACGCGGAGTTGAAGATTCATAAAACCAATATCAAGTCCTATTGCGCCATCAGCATTCGGTTTGCGGATCATGCCACGGTCCGCGGCGGGCGTATCACGGGTGAGCGCCACGAGAGAACCGGCGGAAAGGCGGCGGAGGACGGCCACGGTGTGAAGATCTGTGGCAGCAAGGATGTGACGGTATCGGATATGGTGATAGACGGCTGCTGGGGGGACGGCATCTATGCCGGAACGGCGGTGCTTTATTCCACACCGATGGGCTGCGAGGACATCACGATCGAGCATTGCGAAATCCTGAACAGTCACCGGAATAATCTGGGAATTGTGGATGTCAACGGCATGGTCGTCGATCGCTGCCTGATTCATAATGCCTATGGGGCAACCCTGGGGCAGCAGTGCGAGATCGATGTGGAGCCCAATGCCGGCGCTTCCGTAAACAGCGTGAATTTCCCCTGCAGAAATATCCGGTTTACCAACACCACCGTGACGGCGCATGAGGCGGACGACTGGCGGTATTCCGTATTCTACACCCACAAAAACCCGAATAAGGAGGGAACCCCTTCCGGGCAGAATATCCGATTCGAGAACTGCAGACTATACGGTTACTTCAATAACGACAACGGCAGGAACGTCACCTGCGATGAAAACACGGTGATTGTGGGAACAAAGCACGGCCTTTGATGTCAGGAAAAAACATAAGACGGGGATTGACTCTGCAAAGAACGGAGAGCGTTACAGCTCTCCGTCTCTTTTTCTGTATCGTTCATCGCAGTACCGGCAGCGGTAGATTTCCTTTTCCTCATCAGCGAGATAGAAGATCTGCGGCAGCCCCTGCTCGATGGAGGTGATGCACCGGGGATTGTGGCAGCGGATGATATCCCGGATTTCTTTCGGCAGAACCAGAGACCGCTTTTCTACGATCTCCCCGTCCTTGATGACGTTGACGGTGATGTTGTGGTCGATGAAAGCCAGAACATCGAGATTCAGCGTGTTGATATCGACCTCGACCTTCAGGATGTCCTTTTTACCGGTCTTTCCGCTGCGTGCGTTCTTGATGATGGCCACGGTATTATCCAGCTTGTCGAGACCCAGCTGGTGATAGATGGACAGGCTCTTGCCGGCCTGAATGTGATCCAGGACAAATCCTTCTTCAATTTTACCTACATTCAGCATAGCTTGTTACTCCTTTCCGCGGCTGACGCATTCAGGGTGCCGGAACTGTTCGGGCATGTTACGGCGACTGCCATTTCAGCAGGCCATGATTGATGTGATCATCTGTGAGATCCAGAAGAGTCAGGATGAGCGACATGCGGACAAACAGTCCGTACTGCACCTGACGGAAATAGGCAGCCCGCGGATCATTATCCACATCGACGGCGATTTCGTTGACGCGGGGAAGCGGGTGCAGAATATACATGGATTCCCTGGCCCGGGAGAGCTTTTCCTTGTCCAGAATGTAGAAATCCTTCAGGCGCACGTAATCCTCTTCGTTGAAGAAACGCTCACGCTGTACACGGGTCATGTAGAGAAGATCGAGATCGGGAATGACGTCGTCCAGACGGATGACCTCTTCAAAGGGAATGTTTTTGTTTCGAAGCATTTCGGTGATGTAGTCCGGAACCCTGAGCTCGGGAGGGGAGATGAAGACGAAGCGGATCCCTTTGTAGCGGATCAGCGCATGGATCAGGGAATGAACGGTGCGCCCGAATTTCAGATCGCCGCAGAGCCCGATGGTGAAATCCGACAGACTGCCGTGGAGAGACCGTATGGTCAGCAGATCGGTCAGTGTCTGGGTGGGATGCTCGTGCCCGCCGTCGCCCGCATTGATGACGGGAATCCCGGATCTGGCGGCTGCTACCATTGCGGCTCCTTCCTTCGGATGGCGCATGGCACAGATGTCAGCGAAGCAGGAGACCACACGGATAGTATCGGCGACGCTTTCTCCCTTGCTGGCGGAGCTGGAAGAGGCGTCCGCAAAGCCGATGACCTGGCCGCCCAGTCTCAGCATCGCCGTCTCAAAGGAAAGCCTGGTACGTGTGCTCGGTTCATAGAAGCAGGTGGCCAGAATACGCCCCTCGCAGATGTGCGCGTACTGCGCAGGATGAAGGGCGATATCATCCGCCTTGTCAAACAGGCGTTCCAGCTCGTCCACCGAAAAATCCATCGGTGTCATCAGGTGACGAAGGGCATTGGTTTCAATCATCAGGTTCCTCCTACTTGACGGTTGCTTGGTGATATCATCTCAGGATTCGCCGAGAGGCGGCGAAAAATAACTGACCGGACCGAGGGCATTCACCGGTATATGCAGCATGGAGGTCGGTCCGCCCTCCGTGTACGGTGCAAAATAGACAAATCGTGAAGTGACGTGAATGCTGTTGTACACACCTTCTACGATGGTCTCCACATTGGAACCATCCATCCGCATCCGCCTGAGAGCGGGGGTGGTGTCTGCGGATGTTGCATACCAGATATAGTTTCCGTTGGTATTAAACAGGTCGATGCGTTCCGAACCGATTCGGTCCAGGGCGCCGGTCGTGCGGTTGTAGCGGCACAGGCGGTAACCGGCCGCATTGTCTATGAAATAGATGTAATCTCCGACCGGGATGGGCGAGGAGACACTGCCGACGAAGAGCCTGCTTTCCATGTCATTGAGCGACGTGTTCAGGTAATACACCGAAGGGTCTCCCCCCGCACCGGCGAAAAAGAGATAGCGTCCGTCATAGCCGGTGGGTATAATCATGGAATCCGAGAGCTTCTTTCGATCCTTTTTGTCGATACGCAGCTTGTACATGCCGGTATCGCCATCCTCCCCGGTGCCGCTGAAATAAAGATAGGATCCGCACAGCAGCATGGTCCGCGGACGGCATCTTTCCATGAGATTCATTTTATTATCCCTGATCCGGCAGCGGTAGATTCCGTAGTTGTTGCCGATGTAGCCGAGACCTTTGCCGCTGGTATACTGGGAGGAATCCATGAAGAAATAGAGAAATTTGCCGTAACCGGAGATCTGACTGACCCCCATGGAGCCAAGGCGCTTAAAGTCCGATTCGTCCGGCTTCATGCGATAGAGGGTATTGCTGTCTGACACGTTGGAAAAATAAACTGTACCGTCCAGTTCACAGAAGTAGCCTCCGTTCAGGAGATTGCCCGGCAGGTTGCCGGTGACGGAGGAGTCGTTTAAGGGGATGCGGTCAGAAAGGACGGAATAGACAATGGCGACAGCTGCGATAATCAAAATAGCGAGGGAAACCAGGATAATTTTCAGTCGGTTCTGCATGCTTCACCTCTGTCAGGAATTCATGAAACTCAACACCTTTCATTATACTTCTTCCCCGTTGTTGCGATCAACCCCTTTTTGGTATTATACTTATTTATGAAAGGCGGGAATCGAAATGGGACTTGAGCAACTGCGGGCACAGCTCGATGAACTCGATGAAAAAATCGTGGCGCTTTACGAGGAGCGCATGGCGATTTCGGAGCTGGTGGCGGAGGATAAGATCCAGACCGGGAAAAAGGTGTTTGATCCGGCAAGAGAACAGGAAAAAATCAGAACACTCAGGGCGCTTGCGCACAACGAGTTCAATAGACAGGGGATCGGGGAATTGTATGGTCAGATCATGTCCATAAGCCGTAAGCTGCAGTATCAGAAGCTTTCGGAAGCCGGGGCACTTGGCAAACTCCCGTTTTATCCGATCGATGCAATTGATAAGGAGCACGTGCGCGTCTGTTACCAGGGGGCGGAGGGCGCCTATTCTCAGGAGGCCACAAACAGCTTCTTCGGAGAGGGCGTGAAGAGCTTTGCCGTGGACACCTTCCGGGATGCGATGATCGCCATAGAGGAGGGCAGTGCCGATTTTGCCGTTCTTCCGATCGAGAATTCCACGGCAGGCGTCGTTACGGAGATCTATGATCTGCTCTCGGAGTATGAGAATTACATCATCGCGGAACAGATCATTCCGATCAGACACTGCCTGATCGGGCTGCCCGATGCCCGGGAGGAGGAGATCCGGACGGTATTTGCCCATCCCCAGGCGCTGATGCAGAGTGCCCAGTTTCTGGCTGCCCATCCCAAATGGCAGCAGATCAGTCTGAAAAACAACGCCTTTGCGGTCAAGCGGGTGAAATCGGACGGTGATCCCACACAGGCAGCCATCGCCGGGGAGCTGGCGGCCGGGATCTACGGGATGAAGATCCTGCGCAGGGGCATTCAGTCCGCCAGGAGCAATTCCACCCGTTTTATTATTGTCACTAATCAGAAGGTCTTTCTGAAGGATGCGAAGAGGGTGAGCATATGCTTTGAGATCCGCCATGAGGCCGGATCCCTGTATCATCTCATGTCCCATATCATTTACAACAATCTGAATATGACGAAGATAGAGAGTCGTCCGATGGAGGAGAGGGACTGGGAATATCGTTTTTTCATTGACTTTGAGGGCAACCTTCTGGACAGCGCCGTCAAGAACGCGCTGCGCGGCCTCAGGGAGGAAGCCCTCAATCTGCGGATTCTCGGAAATTACTGATAAAGGAGGGCAAATGACCAGAGACGAATCGCTGCTGCTGTTTTGCCGATCGCCTTACACAGCGCTTTTGCGGGATTTCTGTCTCATGATCGAGGGAGACAGAGACACGGCGGAGGAGATTGCGCCGCACTGTCTGCAGGCACTTCTGTCAATGGCCGGGGAGACCGGGTTCGGAGGGAATCTCTGGCATGATTTTCTGACCAGACTTCTGGTGAGCAGCGAAAACAGCTACACGCTTTCGGCAGAGCTGCGCGGAGCACCGGACGGCACGGTCAGGGAATTCGCCCTGCATGACATGACCGTCGTTCGCGGCTGGTTTGCGCTGGATCTCCATGGACTTGCGGAGAAATGCGGTCTGCCGATGATCGAACAGATTGCCGACTACCACACCGATCAGGGGGAGGGCAAGGTGTACAGTGCCCGGATCAGAGAGCGGATCGAAACCCTGGCCGGTCAGCTCGCGGAGTGCGGGAGCGACAGCGAAATGCTGGATGCCCTCACCTCCTTTTACGCGCATTACGGGGTGGGTGCGCTGGGACTGCATAAGGCTTTCCGGCTGCGTATGGCGGATGAGCATCCTGTGATCCGTCCGATTACCCGAATCGCCGATGTGCGGCTGGATGACCTGGTCGGCTATGAAAGCGCCAAGGAGCAGCTGATTCGCAATACCGAAGCGTTTCTTGCCGGTGCGCCCGCCAACAACTGTCTTCTGTACGGCGATGCGGGCACCGGAAAATCCACCTCCGTCAAGGCCCTCGCAAACACCTACTACGACAGGGGACTGCGGATCATCGAGATCTACCGTCATGAATTCCGCTACCTTCATCAGATCATCGGCGAGATCAAGCACCGGAATTACCGTTTCCTGCTTTACATGGATGACTTAAGCTTTGAGGAATTCGAGACGGAGTATAAGTACCTCAAGGCAGTCATAGAGGGAGGACTGGAGAAAAAGCCGGATAATGTGCTGATCTACGCAACCAGCAACCGAAGACATCTGGTTCGGGAGAGCTTCCGGGACAAGCAAAAGCTCTCTGATGACGACGTGCATCGCAGTGACACGGTTCAGGAAAAGCTGTCTCTGTTCGACCGGTTCGGACTGACGATCTACTTCGGCGCACCGACGCCGCAGGAGTACTATGAGATTGTCAGGACGCTCGCGGCACGGGCGGGCATCAGCATGCCGGAGGACGAACTGCTGGCCTGTGCAAACCGTTGGGAACTCAAGCATGCCGGCTATTCGGGCAGGACGGCACAGCAGATGATCGACGACCTGCTCGGAAAAGAAGCGCTGCTTCGGGAGGCGTAATCCATGGCGGAGGTAATGGCAGCGATTGACGTAGGATCCTACGAGATCGCCATGAAGATTTTTGAACTCAGCGCCAGGAAGGGCGTGCGGGAGCTGGATCATGTCCGGTTTCGTCTGGATCTCGGAAGCGAGAGCTACGCAACCGGAAGAATCAGTGCCGCGCGCATCTCTGAGATATGCCGGATTCTTACGGAATTCAAACGGGTCATGAAAACCTGGGGGGCCGACAAGGTCCGTGTGTGCGGTACCAGTGCCCTGCGTGAGAGCAGAAATGCAAGCGTTGCGCTCGAGCAGATCGAAAAGAGAACCGGATTTACCATAGAGATTCTGTCCAATTCGGAGCAGCGGTTTCTGGATTACAAGGCCATCGCGCTGAAAAGCGCGGTCTTTGAAAAGATGATTGAAGCACCTACCGCCATTGTCGACATCGGCGGCGGGAGCGTCCAGATTTCCCTGTTTGACCGTGACAAGCTCATTACGACGCAGAATCTTCGAATGGGGGTGCTGCGCTTAAGGGAGCGGGTCAACCAGATGGGAATCGGAACGGCACGATACAACACGCTGGTCTGTGAACTGATTCAGGCGCAGCTTTCGGTGTTTGCCCGGATGTATCTGCGGGATAAGGACAATATCTCCAACATGATCATCGTTGACGATTACATCTCGCCGATTCTACAGAAGAAAAAGACACTGGATGAAATAGGCCTGCTGAGTGACGCGAGCAGATCGGCATCCGGTGGAATGGTGGATGCGGAAAACTTTATCCGTTTTCTGGCAGCGGTGCCCACCGAATCGCAGATCCGGAATGCCGACCGGCTCGGTATCCCGTTGGAGAATCTTCCTCTTGTCTACATCTCGGGACTGATTATCAAATGCATCGCGGAAATGATGCATACGGTGACGATCTGGGCGCCCGGCGTCACACTCTGTGACGGCATCACCTATGAATATGCCGAGAAACACCGTATCCTGGAGGTGAGACACGATTTCGAGCAGGACATCATCGCGAGCGCCTATCATATCTCCCAGCGCTACAAAGGAAACCGGAAACGGAGCGAGCTGATCGGGAATCTTGCGCTGGGCGTCTTTGACAGCATGAAGAAAATCCACGGCCTTGGCAAGCGCGACCGATTGCTTCTGCAAATTGCGGCGATTCTGCATGACTGCGGAAAATATGTCAGCATGATGAATATCGGGGAGAGCGCGTATGCCATCATCATGTCGACGGAGATCATCGGCCTCTCACACAGGGAGCGGCAGATTGTCGCCTGGGTCGTGCACAATATTTATTCCGCGATCCCGGATGTGGAGGATGGGACCCGCGACAACGGCCTGATTGACGAGAGCCTCCGTCTGCGTGTGCTGAAGCTTACGGCGATGCTTCGGGTGGCCGGCGGACTGGACCGCTCCCATCTGAAGAAATTCAAGGGCGCCGGCTTTAAACTCTGTGATAATCAATTGGTGATTACGGCCAACACGGAGGAGGATATCACGCTTGAGAAGAGTCTCTTCGGAAGAAGAGCCACCTTTTTCGAGGAGATTTTCGGCGTTGTGCCGGTTGTCAGAAAAAAGACGGATACCGTCCGCGGACAGTAGATGAAAAAGAAAGGTGTGTAGAAAATGGAACGGTTTACCAATCGGGAGCTCTCCTGGATCGCGTTTGACGAGCGTTGCCTGCATGAGGCGGGCGATCCGGAAAATCCGCTGTTTGAGCGGCTGAAGTTTTTGAGCATTACGGCCAGCAATCTGGATGAGTTTTTCATGGTTCGCGTGGCATCCCTGAAGGATATGGTCAATGCCGGATACAGAAAAAAGGACATCGCCGGCATGACAGCTTCGGAACAGCTGGCTGCGGTTGAGGAAAGGCTTCATGAGTTCATAAATGCCCAGTATGATGTCTGGAACCGGGAGCTTCGGCCGCGCCTCAAAGAAAACGGATTGCAGATTCTCGACAGCTACAGGGAACTCACGGAGGAGGACTGCTGTGTCACGGACCGCTATTTTGACGAATTCATCTATCCGGTGCTCACGCCGATGGCGGTGGATTCCTCCCGCCCGTTTCCGCTCATCCGCAACCGAAGTCTGAATATCGGTGCGCTGGTCACCAAAAAGGGCGGTGACGGGGAGATCGAATTTGCCACGGTTCAGGTGCCCGGTGTGGTGAATCGCCTGATTGAACTGCCCGGGGACGGGAACCGCCGCATGATTCTGCTGGAGGAGATCATCCGCCGCAACATGGACAAGCTGTTCCTTAATTATGATATTGTGTGCTGCGCCGCGTATCGTGTCGGGAGAAATGCCGATCTGTCCATTGACGAGGACGAGGCGGAGGATCTTTTGAAGGAGATCGAAAAGCAGCTGAAAAAGCGGCAGTGGGGTCAGGCGATCCGGCTGGAGGTGGAAAAGGATATCGACGACAGGCTGCTTGCCCACATACGCGGAGAACTGAATGTGGATGACCGGGAGCTTTACCGGATCAATGGGCCGCTTGATCTGACCTTCCTCATGAAGCTGTATTCTCTGGACGGATTCGATGAATGGAAGGAGCACGGCTATACATCCGGACAACCGGTACCCGCTCTCCGTGAGGAGTCCGATCTGCACGATATTTTTGCGAGAATCCGCGAGGGGGATATTCTGATGCATCACCCCTACGAGACCTTCGACCCGGTGGTCCGGTTTGTGGAGCAGGCGGCGACGGATGACGCTGTGCTTGCAATCAAGCAGACGCTCTACCGCGTGAGCGGCAATTCTCCGATTATTGCCGCCCTGGCAAGAGCGGCGGAGAGCGGCAAACAGGTATCCGTCCTGGTGGAGCTCAAAGCAAGATTCGACGAGGAGCACAATATTGTCTGGGCGAGAATGCTTGAAAAAGCAGGATGTCACGTCATCTACGGCCTGGTGGGTCTGAAGACGCACTGCAAGATCACGCTGGTGGTACGGCGCGAAGAGGATGGCATCAGGCGGTATGTCCATCTGGCAACGGGCAATTACAACGATTCAACTGCGCGGCTCTATACGGATATCGGTCTGTTCACCTGTGAGGAGGCATACGGCGAGGATGCGACCGCTGTGTTCAATATGCTCTCCGGGTATTCCGAACCGGTCGTCTGGAATAAGCTGACCCTGGCTCCGCTTTGGCTGAAGGAGCGGATTCTGGCATTGATCCGGCGGGAAACGGATAATGCACGCGGGGGGATTCCGTCCCGCATCATTGCAAAGATGAATTCCCTGTGTCATGAGGAAGTGATCTCGGCACTTTATGAGGCGAGTCAAGCGGGAGTCCAGATCGATCTGATCATTCGCGGCATCTGCTGTCTGAGAGCGGGTGTTCCCGGACTGAGTGAGAATATCCGGGTGCGGTCCATTGTGGGCAATTTTCTGGAGCACAGCCGGATCTTCTGTTTTGAAAACGCCGGAAAGCCGGAGTACTATTGCAGCAGTGCCGACTGGATGCCGAGAAACCTTGAACGCCGGGTGGAAATCATGTTTCCTGTGGAGAGAGAGGAGGGCATGAAGAAGCTCCGCCATATTCTGGATACAGAGCTTGCGGACACGGAAAAGGCACATCTGCTGATGCCGGATGCAACCTATGCGGATGTAGATAAGAAGGGAAAGAAACGGGTCAATTCGCAGCATCAGTTCGGAGAAGAGGCGCTTGCTGCGGCACAGGAAGGAAAAAAGCACGAGACCCGTGTGTTTGAACCCATTCTGGGCAGTCCCGCGGAATCCGCGCAGACATGAACAGCAGGATCATTCTGGCTTCCTCGTCGCCCAGACGGAAGGAGCTCATGGAGCAGGCGGGGTATGATTTTTTCGTGCTGCCTGCCAAAGGAGAGGAAAAGCCGGATTACCGGACACCGGAGGAAATGGTGCGTTTTCTCTCCATGCAGAAAGCGACGGAGGTCGCCGGACGTCTCCTGAACGATGCCCCGTTGCTGCTTCCTGAAAGGTTTTTGGAAAGTGCGGAGAATCTGCTTGTCATCGGCGCAGATACTGTTGTATCATTAGATCAGGAGATCCTGGGCAAGCCCGGAGACCGGCAGGATGCCGCGCGGATGCTTGCGATGCTTTCCGGGCGATGCCATGAGGTGTGGACGGGTGTGACCGTGATCCCCGTTTCCACGGAAGGCTTTGCCGGAAAAGCGGCATTAAACGCATCGTATCATAAAGAGAGAGACTTTTCCGAACACGCGGTCACCTTTGCGGAATGCACAACGGTTGACGTGGCGCCCTTATCCGAAAGGGAGATCAGGGAATATCTGGAGACCGGCGAGGCGGATGATAAGGCCGGCGCATACGGCATTCAGGGACGTTTCGCTGTTCATATCCGCGGCATTCGCGGAGATTACTGCAATGTGGTGGGACTTCCGATCGCGTCTCTCTACAGGATATTATCGGATCGGTTTTTGTAGAAATGTGCAGCCGTTGACGTGATGTTTCATCAGGAGGGAATCATATGCACGAATACGACGACGCAGTTCTTCAATGCTTTCTGGACAGACAGCAGCAGCTTTTCTCAGAGGATGTCGCTTCTACACCAGAGGAGGCCGAGGCGTTTCTCACGGACTGTATGGCGGTGGTTCTCGATTCCGCCAGCGAGGTGGGGGAATACTTCGAAGAAGAGGGCATGGAGATCGGTGAGGGAAGTGCGCTTGAGGCGGACGAGGTCTTCGAGATCGGAGACGGACGGTATCTGATCGTCGAAGGCTGAAACAAGCCTTGCCGTGGATCACGGCACAGGCCGGGCGGAATCAGGAGTCTGTTTCCCGTATCAGAAAATCAGCCAGTCCGTCGTGATTGTTGTCCTCAGTCGTCACGACATCAGCGGCAGCCTGCGTTCGCAGGCTGCCGTTTTTCATGGCAATACCCAGGCCTGCGGCCTGAATCATGGAGATGTCATTCTCTTCATCCCCTGCAGCGATGGCAGATGATGCGGGAATGCCCAAATATTCGCAGAGCTTGTTTACCGCCGAACCTTTTCCTGCCTCCGCACGGAAAATCTCAAGATAATACGGATTGGAATAAAGCAGCGTAAGCCTGGGACCCGCAAGATCCTTCAGCTCCATGCGGAACCGTTCCAGGCGATCGGCGTCATGGAGCTCAATGGCGATACACTTGCACGGCGGTTCGGGCAGGGCGCCTGTGATGTCTTCGGTCACCAGAAGAGGGGATTTGATCACACGCCGGTAGAAGGTGAGGCATTCCTCATCCGCGGCATCCCTGACAGGCGGAGTGACAATATGCGTGTCGTTGTAGGTGTGGATATGAATCCTGTGTTTTTGGGCGAGTGCGAAGATGGGGTCGATCAGATTCAGATCAACACCGATGCGGTGGATGGTCTGCTTCCTGTCACAATCCCATATTTGCGCACCGTTGTAGGCAATGAGAAAGGTGCGTGGATAATAAAGATGAAGCTCACGCTGTACGGCAAGGGCGCTTTCCATGGCCCGGCCGGTGGACACGGCAAAGGCATTGCCGGCATCAAGGAAAGCCTCCAGCGCCGACCGGGTCTTCCTTCCAATCGTTTTTTGGTCATTCAGCAGGGTGCCGTCCAGATCGGAGAAAAACACCTTCATGGTCAGGCAATTCCCTTCGCGTAGTTTTCCCCGACCGTCTTCCAGTCGATCAGACCGATGTAGGCCTTGACATAGTCGGGACGCAGGTTTTTATACTTCAGATAATAGGCGTGCTCCCACACATCGACACAGGCGATGGGGATCCGGCCTGTCCCTTCGCTGATGGGATTGTCCTGATTCGGAGAAGCGCTCACATACAGCTTTCCCTCCTTATCGACGGAGAGAAAGGACCATCCGGAGCCGAACTGACCTACGGCGAGGGATGCCAGCTTCTCCTTCAGTGCATCGAAACTGCCGAAATCCCGGTTGATCGCATCCGCCAGCGCACCTTCCGGTGCACGATCACCGTCCGGAGAAATGATCTGGAAGTAGAGATTGTGGTTGTAGAAGCCGCCGCCGTTGTTGCGAAGCGCCTTGCGAAGGGCCTCATCGGGGATTCCGTCAAGGTTTGCAAGCACCTCTTCGATCGTCTTGTCTGCGACGCCCGCCTTTTCGGCGGCATCATTCAGATTTTTCGTGTAGGTCGCATGATGTTTTCCGTAATGGGTTTCCATGGTCAGGGTATCAATGACCGGCTCCAATGCGTCCATGGAATAGTGTAACTGGATCTGCTCGTACATGGCAATTCCTCCTTTCGCCTTCGATTATACACCAGGAACCGGTCGTTCGGAACAGTTGAAAAAGATTTTGCGGTATGATATAATTTATTTTCGTATGCTTAAAGCCTTTTCGATCACCGACATCGGTCGGAAGAGAAAACTGAATCAGGACTATGTTTTCACCTCGGTGGAGCGGGTGGGCAATCTCTCCAATGTCTTTATTGTCGCGGACGGCATGGGCGGACACAAGGCGGGAGATTATGCATCGCGCTTTACGGTGGAGACGGTGGTGGAGGAGATCGCTTCCTCTTACGAACGCAATCCGGAGGTGATTCTCGGGGATGCAATTGATGCTGCCAATCGGAAGCTGCGGATGAAAGCGGCTGAGGATGAGCGGCTTTTCGGTATGGGCACGACCTTTGTTGCGTCGACCATTCTCGGCGGGACGCTTAAGGTGGCCAATGTCGGGGATTCCCGGGCGTATCTTATCCGGGATGGCGCAATCAGCCAGATTACCAGAGACCATTCCCTGGTGGAGGAAATGGTGCGTATGGGCGGAATCGACCGGGAAACGGCAAGACGGCATGTGGATAAGAACATTATCACCCGGGCGGTCGGTGCGACGGAAAAGGTGGATGTGGATTACTTCGAGATTCCTCTGAAGAAGGGGGATCTGATTCTGATGTGTTCCGACGGTCTCACCAATATGGTTTCCGATGAGGATATCCTGTCGATTGTGACACGAAGGGAAAACCTGGTAAAAAAGGCCAGGACGCTGATCGATACGGCTAATGAGAACGGGGGCAGGGATAATATTGCCGTGGTTCTGGTGGAGCCGTATGCGGATGAGGGAGTTGACTGATTTTTATGGTTAAGATGGGGATGCTCATCGTAGAGCGCTACGAGATCCTGGAGCGGATCGGCACGGGCGGCATGTCCGATGTGTATAAAGCGATTGACCACAAGCTGAATCGGCCTGTGGCGGTCAAGGTCCTCAAACAGGAATTTGCGGAGAATGAGAATTTTGTCTCCAAGTTCCGTGTAGAAGCACAGGCTGCCGCGGGACTCATGCATCAGAACATCGTCAATGTTTATGATGTCGGCGAGGAGCGGGGAATCCATTTCATCGTCATGGAGCTCGTCGACGGAATCACGCTCAAGAAGTATATCGAGAAAAAACAGCGGCTCACTGTCAAGGAGGCAGTCAGTATTGCCATTCAGGTTGCGATGGGGCTGGAAGCCGCACACAACAATCACATCATTCACCGCGATATCAAGCCGCAGAATATCATCATCTCCAAGGAGGGTAAGGTCAAGGTTACGGATTTCGGAATCGCCAAAGCCGCGACCAGCAACACCATCACCTCCAATGTCATGGGCAGCGTGCATTACACTTCTCCTGAGCAGGCGCGCGGCGGTTACAGTGACGTCAAATCCGATATCTATTCCCTGGGAATCACCCTGTTTGAGATGCTGACCGGACGTGTGCCCTTCAACGGGGACACGACGGTGGCCATTGCCATCAAGCACATCCAGGAATCCATGCCGGATCCGCGGGAATTCGCACCCGATACGCCGGTCAGCGTTGAAAAAATCGTTCTGAAATGCTGTCAGAAGAGCCCGGACCGCCGTTACCAGAGCGCAGCGGAGCTGATCACGGATCTGAAGCGTTCGCTGATCACTCCGGACGAGGATTTTGTGGTCATTTCAAGCCCGGATGAGGACGGTGCGACCAGAGAACCGACGGAGGCTGAGCGAAAATCCCTTCATGAAGCGTCCAGGCGCTCCGGCAGCATCGGAGACACCATGCGCCTGAATGCGGAGGCAGCCAGGGAGCGGGAAAAACGACTCCGTGATCAGAAATCCAGAGAACGCGGAGACGAGGACGGATACAGTTCGCGGGGCAAATCCGGATCATCCAGAAAGAGAAAGAATACATCCAGGAAAAAGGGCCGCCAGAGCAAGCCCTCCACGCGCAGCGCGCGGAATAAGGGGCGCTATGAGGAGGAGAGCGGCAAGAACTCCGTATTTGAAAAACTGATCGTCGTGCTGGCGATCGTGGCAGCACTGTTTGTCGGTATCATGATCATTTTCTTCGTCGGCGACAGGCTCGGCTTCTTTAAGGAGGGACTGCTCCCCGACCGCACGCAGGAGACGGACAAGGAGGCATCGGAGGCCGCCTCCGTGCTCGCATCAACCCAGGAAGAGGAGGATGACGAGAACGGAATCAAAATACCGGATGTGCTCGGGAAGAACTTTACGGAAGCCAAGGTGATCCTGAATGACAAGGGCTTCTCCGTCCAGCGGGCGGAGGACACCACCTCGACGGCTGCCAAAAATACGGTAATCGCCATGAAGCCCGCGGAGAATACTCGCGCGGAAAGCGGCACGATGATCACCCTGACGGTGAGTACGGGGTCTGTTGTCACCAACGAGGACGGAAGCGCAGCCAAGGTGGAGCCAGCGCAGGCAAAGCAGTATGAGGTGCCCAATCTTGTCGGGAAAACCCTGGAGGACGCGGAAATCATCATCGCGGAGAATCATCTGGTGCGCGGCTCCGTGGTGGAGGTCACCTATGCGGATGCGGCGCTTTCCGGGCTGATCTGCAAACAGTCGCTGGAGGCGGGCACGAAGGTGGCCGACGGAACGGTCATTGATCTTGAGTTTTCCACCGGAACGGGAGAGAATACGGTGACCTCTTATCGCTATGTGGCTGATATCGAGTCGCCGGCTCTGGAGGATGAGAATTATGCGGAGGGTACCTCCGTTTATCTGCAGCTGGTCGCAAGTGACGGGACCCCGGTCAGGGAGTGGTCCATTGCCTCCTTCCCAGACCGTGTGAATGTCACGGGCATCACCCAGCCCACGGGATGGCTGACGCTGACCTATACGGTCACAACGCCGCAGACCACGGTGAAGGACCCCGATACCGGCGAGGAGACAGTGGTCCCCTCGACCACGGAGACCAGGGAGCAGAGGCGTGCCATCACCTTTACTCCGGAAAACTGACGGAATGGAGGAGCCGGGAGGGCAGCAGGGCAGAATCCTGCGCGGAATTGCCGGTTTTTATTATGTGGAGACAGCGGACGGTGAGATCTACGAATGCCGGGCCAAGGGCGGATTCCGCAGGGAATCGCTCAAACCGCTCCCCGGTGATCGCGTGCGCTTTATTGTCACCCATGAAGGGGATCTCGAGGGAAATCTGACGGAGATTCTCCCGAGGAAAAACATGCTGATCCGGCCCGCTGTTGCAGGGGTCGATCAGGCGCTTCTGTTTTTTGCCGTCCGGAATCCGGATCCGTCTTTTCTGCTTCTTGACCGGTATCTTCTGTTCCTCTCCGGGCAGGCGGTCAGGCCGATTCTCTGCTTTAACAAGACGGATCTGATATCAGAGGAGGAGACGGAGAGGATCCGCGGGATCTACTCCCGTTCCGGATATCCTGTGTTTTTTCTGAGTGTGCATACCGGAGAAGGCATCGAGTCTTTACTGGATGTGCTGGATGGGAAAACCAGCTTTCTGGCCGGCCCCTCCGGCGCCGGAAAATCATCGTTTATCAACCGGATCTGCCCGGAGGCTTACGCACAGATCGGGGAATTGAGTAAAAAGCTTGCGCGCGGCAGGAATACCACAAGGCACAGCGAGCTGTTTCGCGCGGCAGGAAAGCAGGACACATGGATCGTCGATACACCGGGCTTCACTGCGCTCGAGCTCCACGATCTGTCTGAACAGTCGGTGGCCGATCTGTATGAGGATTTCTTCCCTTATCGGAACAACTGCCGGTTCACCTCATGCAGACATATGGAAGAGCCGGACTGTGCCGTCAGAGCGGCAGTGGAAAAGGGCGAGCTTTCCGAAGTCAGGTACGAAAACTATCGAAGACTGATCCTGGAGACGAGGGAACAACAGGAACACCGATATCACAGAAAGGAAGGGCGGTATGATAAAAACCGGTTTTGACAACGAGCAGTATCTCACCACGCAATCGGCGCATATCAGGGAGCGGATCGACCAGTTCGGCGGCAAGCTGTACATGGAATTCGGCGGCAAGCTCTTTGACGATTATCATGCCTCCCGCGTGCTGCCGGGCTTCAGACCCGATTCGAAAATCCGCATGCTTCTGCAGCTCAAGGAGGATGTGGAGGTCATCATCGCCATCCATGCCGGGGATATCGAAAAGAACAAAGTGCGCGGGGATCTGGGTATCACCTATGACATGGATGTCCTTCGCCTCATCGATGCCTTTCACGGATACGGGCTCTATGTCGGCGGAGTCGTGCTGACCCGGTTTGATGGAAGCGAAGCGGTTCTGGCTTACCAGAAAAAGCTGGAGACTCTGGGACTGAAGGTTTACCGGCACTATGCCATCCCCGGATATCCCTCCAATCTGCCGCTGATCATCAGCGACGAGGGATACGGCAAAAACGACTATATTGAAACCAGGCATTCGCTGGTGGTCGTGACGGCGCCCGGCCCGGGAAGCGGGAAAATGGCGGTCTGCCTGTCCCAGCTTTATCATGAGCATCAGCGCGGTGTCAAGGCCGGTTACGCCAAATTCGAGACCTTCCCGATCTGGAATCTTCCGCTGCAGCATCCGGTGAACCTGGCGTATGAGGCGGCGACCGCGGATCTGAATGATGTGAACATGATCGACAACTATCACCTGGAGGCCTACGGCGAGACCACGGTCAACTACAACCGCGATATTGAGGTTTTCCCGGTACTGAACGCGATCTTCAGGGAAATCTACGGAGATTCTCCCTACAAATCCCCGACCGACATGGGCGTCAACATGGCCGGTCATTGCATCATTGACGATGAAGCGGTGTGCGAGGCGGCCAGACAGGAAATCATCCGCCGCTATTATAAGGAGCGCTGTGCGCTTCGCAAGGGCAACAGCGAGCAGCAGGTCGTGGAGAAGCTGGAGCTCTTGATGAGCAAGGCAGGGGTATCGATTCAGGATCGGCCTGTTGTGGCGGCCGCCGGTCTGAAGGCCGAGGTGACGGGATTGCCGGCAGCGGCCATCGAGCTGCCCGACGGCCAGGTCGTGACCGGAAAAACGTCGGATCTCATGGGGGCAGGTTCAGCCATGCTCCTCAATGCCCTTAAGGTGCTGGCCGGGGTGGATGATGCGGTTGAGCTCATCGCGCCATCGGTCATTGAACCGATTCAGAAGCTGAAGGTGGAGCATCTGGGCAATCACAACCCACATATGCACATCGATGAAACGCTGATTGCCTTAACGATCTGTGCGGCGACCAACCCGGATGCACAGGCGGCACTCGATCAGCTGGATCAGCTGGCGGGCTGCGAGATGCATTCAACGGTGATCCTCTCGCCGGTGGATGAGAACACCTGTCAGAAGCTGCGGGTCAATCTCACCTGTGAACCGAAATATCAGACCGCAAAACTATTCCACCACTGACTCGCTGACGACGGCGGGCATATCCTCCATCGACTGCAGGGCCTTATCGGCAATGATGCTGCCCAGCACCAGATAACCGTAATCGTTCATGTGGACATTATCGGAGAAGAAGGTCTTCCAGGTGTCCTCCTCCAGACCGTTCAGAATGTCCTCGGCGGGAAGATTCAGGACACGGAAACCGTGTGCTTCCGCCCGCTCCCTTTCGATCGCCTTGAGCCAGGAGAAGTCGTAATACGGTTCAACACCCATGTGGTCATGCGGGGTGGGAGGCAGGATGACAAACACATCCGCGTCGGGCCAGGTTTCGCTGATGCGTATACAGAGCGCCTCAAAATCATAGGTAAAGGTGCCGGGGGTTTCCAGATCCCCGATGGGGCATTCCTCTCCGAAAAACCAGTCATTGTAGCCGCCCATGAGAAAGATGGCGTCTGCGTCTTCATAGTGATCAAGCGAATCCAGAATCGAATAACTGCCGCGGCTCCAGATTGAGGAACCGCCCACGCCGCGGTTGAACACCGGGACCTTAAGGAGCGAAGACATGACCAGCGGATAGTTGGGAATCCAGGCCTTGAGCCCGGGACCTGCCTGTACGCCGGCAGTAACACTGTCGCCGATACAGAGGATCCGGCGCCAGGGACTGGTCTTGCCCTTCAGATTGGCCATGGCGCGGTAGAATGCTTTGAAGGTCCAGTTTTCCTGTTCTTCGGCGATGACAGCCAGATCACCGTCCGGATAGACCACAACGGCACATTTGGCGCTGACCTTCGTGTCGCCTGCATAAGCGATGATGCTGGCCTGACCGGGATAAACGGCGGTCACCCGCCCGGTACGTGAGACGTGCAGGACGGAAAGATCGCTGGAGGACCAGGTCACGCCGGTGGTAACCGTGGAATCGTCCGATTCCACAGTGGCGTGCAGTTGAGCCTGCTCACCGGCGGCAAGAAGCAGAACCGGCTTGTCGATTGAAATCCGGATTTCCGCAGGAGCATCCGTCTGCCCGGATGGATCATTGGAGGCGGTCGAAGACGACGTCGCGGCTGCGGTTTCGTCTTGGCTGTTCCCGGGATCAGACTTTGCGATATCTGCCTGAGACGGCGCGGCTTCCGCGGCGTGAACGGGAACAGCACCAAACGACAGCGCTGCGGCCAGGATTCCCGCAGCGCCGGTCAGACGCAGGGTATGAATCATCAATGAAACGGTTTTCATGGTCATCTTCTGCCTTCCTTCTTCTTTTTCCCCACTCTTGTTATGAATATATTATAACATATGATATTGTAAACGCAACGGCATGACAACCTATTTAAAGAAGTCTTAAGAATCGGTAAGATCCTGGGTGCTGTTCGGCGTGTACACCGGGCGCAACATCTGGTATAATGAAAGTGGTAGTTTTGCTTTCGGACAGGATGCGGAAAGGCGGAGAAAAACAGGATGAGAAAGCGCAACAGAAAGATGAGCGTGGCAGCGGCTCTGCTTTCCTGTGTGACGGCTTTAGGAGCTTTGCCCGGGACAGCCGTTTTTGCAGGGGAGCAGGGGATGCCGCTTGCGGAATATACAGAACGAAATCCCGAAATCGGGGATGACGCGGAAGCCTCGCCTGTGTTCGAGGAGAGCGGGACAGAGACGGCGGTGCCGGAAGGCAATATGGATCCGGAGGTTGATGAGCTGTCAGAGGATGCGGAATCGTCCGGATTCTACGAAGTGCCGACGTTCACGGATCCTGATCCGGAGCCTGTCCTGGTGACCGGGGAAGCGGTTGAGGAGTTTCATCCGTCATTCTTCGATGACGTTCCGGCGTGGCAGCATACAGGCGAATCGTTTTTCGGTTACATGGACATGCCCGAGCTGGAGGCGCCGGCCAGTGTTTCGGATTACGGCGATGATTATGATACCCGCGTGATGAATGCCGGCCAGGCGGTGGATCTGCTGAAGGCCAACAGCGTGTCCGCCAATTTTGTGCCGAAGGACCTTCCTGATCTGAGAGCCCAGAGTCCCTACGGCGCCTGTTGGACCTTTTCTTCTCTGGCACTTGCGGAGATCTCTCTCGCCAGACAGGGACTTGCGGTAAATAAGGATCTTTCGGAGCTGCATCTGGCTTACTTTACCTATCATTCCGTGACGGATCCGCTTGGGGGGACGGCCGGCGACTGCAACGAGGCAAAGTACGGAAACGGAAGCAATTTCATGACGAGAGGCGGCAATCTGGCTCTGTCTAAAAATGTGCTCGCCTCCTGGACGGGAGCGGCTGCCGAGGAAACGGCACCTTACCCTGAGGCGGCGGTGGTTATCGAGGAGGGACTGGATGAATCGCTGGCCTATCTGGATGCGGCACATCTGTCCAATTACTACGAGGTGAACATCAAGGAGGACCCGCAGAAGGCAAAGCAGCTGATCGCACAGAACGGAGGCCTGGGCGTTCAGTACCATTCCGCGAGCGGAACCAGTGCGGCGGGGAGCGGATCAAACTACGACGCGGAGTATAATTCCTACTACAGTTCCACCAAGGCGACCGCGAATCACGCAGTCACCCTTGTCGGGTGGGACGATCATTTCCCCAGGGAGCACTTCAAGAAAAAACCGGAGAAAGACGGCGCATGGCTGGTTCGCAACAGCTGGATGTCCGGGACGGGGGGCTATGAGAAGGCCGAAAACCGCTGCTATTCCGGTTATTTCTGGATGTCCTACGAGGAGGCCACCCTGGGGGATACGGGTTATTCCTTTGTGTTTGATTTAAATGACAAATATGACAACAACTATCAGTATGACGGCGGTATGTATCCTGACTACTCCTCACTGAAAAACAATGAGGTCTTCACCACGGCCAATGTGTTTTCCGTCAGTGCCAATTCGACCGGCGAGCTGATCCGCGCGGCGTCCTTCCAGTGCTACAAGGAGACAAACGTGGAGTATACGGTACAGATCTATACGGGACTTACGCCCGGCACCACTGATCCGAGGGACGGGGTGCTGCGGACGACCGCCGTAGGCCGGACAGGATGCGCGGGCTATTATACGGTACCGCTTCCCGAGAGCGTGCCAGTGACCAGAGGGGACGTTTTTTCCGTCGTCGTCACGCTGCGCAAGGTCGGATCCCAGCCGAAGATCGGTACGGAGAACACCAAGGAGAGTGACTGGTATAAGTCGACCGCATCGGCAAAGCCGGGACAGAGCTTTTATTTCAACAACGTGCGCTGGATTGACTCTGGCGCGGCCAATAACCGGAATTACCGGATCAAGGCGTTTACCGAAAACGCGACGCTGATTGCACCAAATTCCGTGTCGATCGGTGACAATCTTCCGGAACGGGGACTGACCATGCAGGTGAACGGTGTCTATAAACCGAGCGTTACCGTGGGACCGGAGGAAGCTGTTGTCAAAGACTGTATCTGGCGGTGTTCCGATCCGATGGTCGCGTCGGTTGATCCGGATAACGGCACGGTGACCGCCAAAGCGGCCGGTATCGCCACGATCACGGCGACGGCCATCATTGGCGGCGCCAGCTCCTCCTACACCTTGACGGTCACGGGGGACGGGCCGGAGTACCGGAACGGCCATATTATCGCCTATCGTGAAGGCGGCGAAAAGGTAACAGACGTCGTCCGGACAATTTCCAAAAAAACCTATTTCTTTGATTCCACAGGCCACAATCCGCTGGTGAAGGAGGATTACAGCGGGCTGATTGACGAGGATTTCATCGTGATCGACTGGGGCTGCGCGGGAGAACAGAGGAAGCTGTGCCTGATGAAATGCGGAGTGACCGGAGATACCGAGCGCGCGGAGGACGGCCTGAAGCAGCTTCATGATTCGGTCTGGTATTATGTGCGCCAGTCCGACCCGCAGGACGACGAGACAAAGGGCACGGTGATAGAAGGGAGCTTCTTTACCGACGAGGAGGGCAACACGCTCTACGCACAGAAGGGGGGCGTGCTGGCAAGAGACCAGTTCATCACCGTCAGGGAACGGCTTTATTATGTAGATAAAGACCTGCATCTGCGAAAGGGGCGTCTGTCCGCTTTTTCCCTGATCGATTCGGACTATGAGGGGGAGCTGGGGATCTGGAAGGGAAATCATGCTTATCTGATCGACGAAAAGGGAATCATCACCACTGCGCGTGTGGTGATCGTCGGAGAAAAGCCATACTATGTGAACAGCTACGGCCAGAAGATCGGATATGACGGAACATCTTCGGGGACCTACACGGATCCTGTCACCGGCATTTCATATGCGATCGATGAGGAAACGGATTGTGTCTACGTCTTCGTCAAAGGCGGACGGGATGGCGTGCACTTCGGCAACTGGCCGGCTTTCTATGAAACTGATGCCGAGGAACCGGTGGTTCGCGTCGATTTTGTAGTGGTGTCAAGGCTCAGCGGGGTGGAATCGGAGGTTGTGATCTACGCGGATCTTGATGCAACCGCAACGGGCAGCAGGAGCGTGACCTATGAGGCGAGTGTGATGCTCGGCGGCTACTACTGCGATGAAGCCTTTGAAAATACGGTCGGGCTTTTGACCAAGCCGGACAGAAAGACCTATCGGCTGAGTGAAAGCGGTAAATGGCTGGCCGTCGGTGCAAACGGAGAGCAAAAGGAATGGACGGTGGATCTGGGCATCACGGAGGATCTGTATTATACCGGCAAGCCTGTCACGCTGCCGAATCTCAACGTCTACTGGGACGACTATCTGCTGGTACAGAACAAGGACTATTCCCTGAAATATGATGCCAACACAAACGCCGGCACAGCAACGGTGACGATCACGGGAAAGGGAGATTTCCTGGGGACGGTCGATAGAAAGACCTTTGTGATCAGACCTGTGGATATCGGATCGGCGGTGTTTTTCGCTGAAAATGTGACAATCCGGGAGCAGGATGCCGTAAAGACTCCGATTCTGAAGTGGAATCAGACGAAGGTAAAGGATTCGCAGTTTCGCGTGATTTATCCCAAGGATCTCGCGGGCCGAACGATCACCACCGGCACAAGAAACGTGGCCCCCGGCACCTATGAGATCACCATCAGCGCGGAAACGGACAAAGGAAAGCCGATCGGCAATTTCCGCGGTAAACGGATCTGCAGCCTGATCGTGGCAGGCGGAAGCAAAAAGACGTCCCCCATTCATACACTGCGTGTCCGGGCGGACACAAATCTCGCCGTGGTGACACCGGGAGAGACCGGACCGCAGTTTGATGAGAAGAATTATCTTCAGAAGGTGACGCTGACCTGGCGGAAAAAGCAGTTTGTCCTTGGCCGGTATGCGGAAGGCGGAAGCGAATTTGTCCGGGCGGAGGATTTTGAAGACGGGGAGCTGAAGGAGGATGCCAGAACCTATTTCACGGTGCAGGTGCTGAAAAACGGTACCCAGCGATCCTACAAAGCCGGAAAAACCAGAATGCAGATCACGGCGACGGATAACGCTCTTTCGGATCTGAATCTGACCGGGACAAAGTACACAGTCGTGAATCTGACGGGCAGCAGGCTGGATCCGAAGCATTTTTCCTTTGACGCACTGGGTGCAAACAGAAACGGCAGAATATCGGTTCCCTATACCGGTGATATCTACACGCTCGAAAGCATTCTGACCGCATACGGCAGACGGCCCGACGACTACGGTCAGATCGTTACGCTCTATCGTCATAATATGGACTATACGGTCTCGTACAGGAACAATATGAAGGCGGGAACCATGACGGTGGTGTTCACCGGGGCGGGAGCATATACCGGATCGGTCAGCAAGTCCGTTACGATCGCAAAGGTGACGGATTATCTCATTTCAGTGGACGGGACCGATCTGCGAGTGACCGGATCCGGCTTTGCATCCGTCTCTTCCGGGGATAAAAACCCGGCGAAGGTGGTTTACCACGCCGGCGCGCTGCGGATTGAAAATCTGACCGTACGGGCTCTGGACGGAATCGGAGATGGTGTCGTGCTTCGTGAGGGCGTGGACTATTCCCTGCAGCTTAAGGGCAAAAACCGGCCGGGCGAAACCGTGAAGGCTACCATTGCCGGGAAAGGCAATTACGGAAAAGTGTCGTTTTCCTATGTCATCGTGCCCAATGAGTTTACCCGGGATACGGTGTATGCGGGATCCGCGGATCAGCTTTATCAAAGCAGCAAAGGCACGGTCGGCAGCTATATTCGGACGGCTGCAAAAAAACCGGTGCTGTTTGACCGGCTGACCGGGAAAACCATTCGTGCGGAAACATCTTCGGCGGCCAATGATTACCGGTTTATCGGTTATGTGGATAAGGACGGGACGCCGGTTTCGGACCGGACGACGCTTGGCGAAATTCAGGACGAAAAGGGCGGCTATACGATCTACGGACAGTTTCAGTCCGCCGGCGGATACGATGCCGTTTCGCAGGCAACGCTGATTCTTCCCGTCGTGCACATCTACACGGAGAAGATGACAAGGAGGATGTTTACCGTTAAGGATCAGTCCTACTCGGGGAGATCCATCTCCCTTTCCGCGGAACAGTTTACGGCTTATCCCGGTGATTCCGATGGAAAAGGGGGACTGGATACCGGATTTGAAATCCTTGGTTACTCCAACAATGTCAGAAAGGGAACAGCCATGGTGACTGTCCGCGGAATCGGGGAGTACGGAGGAATCATCCGGGTTCCTTTCCGAATCAGAGCGTGGACAAGAGGCGGCTTGTAAAAGCCGGCAGGGTCTGGTATAATAGCTGAGGTTTGTTTGATAGCCGGAGGGAGTGACAAAGCATGGATCAGAAAATCTTATCACAGAAGGAAATTGACGCGCTGATCGAGGCATTACAGGATGTCCGGATGCTTGAAGAGAACAAGAGCCTGTCAGAAGCCATCGCCAAACGGCAGGGGGTTCTTTCCCAGGAGGAGATTGACGCGCTGATTGAGGCACTCAGTGAAGCCAAGAAACAAAAGCTTGGCCTGATTCTCTCCGGTATGGATGCGTCCAGTCAGATGGTGCTGTCGCAGGAAGAGATCGATTCCCTGATCGAGACCCTGCATGTGGTCCGGCGCTACGACGGTTCACAGACCTTTGCCGATACGGGAGCGGGAAGTCTGGCGGTTTTATCCCAGCAGGAGATCGATACGCTGATCGAGACCCTTATGGCGGCAAAAAAGCGTCACTCGGAAGGCTGATCCCTGACACGATGATATCAAAGTAAATGAAAAGTCCCGCCCGGTCGTACCGGGCGGGACTTTTTTTCGATGCGCAGGGGATCAGTCGTCATCCTCCAGAGCGGTGCTCTTCTTCACCGTGACCGTCTGGTCATAGCAGGTAAAGATATCGTCCACAAAGGCGCGGTCCGGCTTCTTTGTGACGGCGGAAACGATCGGGACGACGATCAGTCCGGCGACCATCGCAATGGCGCCGGCGTTGATGGGTGATTTGATGAATTTGATAAACATATTGGAAACCGTGATGCCGACACCGGTGATAAAGCTCGCCCAGACAGAAGCCTTTGTCACGTTTTTGGAGTAGAGACCGTACATGAACGGAGCGAGGAAGGCACCGGCCAGCGCGCCCCAGGAAATACCCATCATCTGCGCGATAAAGGTCGGCGGACGAAGAGCCAGGACGAAGGAAAGCACGATGAAGAAGGCGACGAGAACCCGCATGACCACGAGCTGCGTCTTATCCGTCATGTTCTTCATGCAGGTCTTTTTCAACACATCGAGTGTGAGGGTTGAGCTGGAGGTCAGAACGAGAGAGGACAGGGTGGACATGGAAGCGGAGAGCACCAGAACGACCACGATACCGATCAGGATATCGGGCAGTGTGGCGAGCATCTGCGGAACGATCATATCATAGGCAATGCTTCCGTCTGCTTTGTAGATTGCCGGGACGTCAAACAGTCTCGAGAAACCGCCGTTGAAATAGCAGCCGCCTGCGATGATCAGAGCGAAGAAGGTGGATACGATGGTGCCGGTCTTGACAGCCTTTTCATCCCTGATCGCGTAGAATTTCTGAACCATCTGCGGCAGACCCCATGTGCCGAGAGAGGTGAGAACGACGACCCCGAGGAGCCCCATCGGATCGGGACCGAAGAAGGAGGTCAGAAGACCATGGGAGCCCTGCAGGGCGGGAACAGCCACATCATCTGCACTGATCTCGGAGAGCTTGTGCAGAGCAGAGAGGAATCCGCCCTGACCGGAAAGAACCGCGCCAATCACCGCACAGATGCCGATCAGCATGATGATGCCCTGAATAAAATCATTGAGCGCGGTGGCCATATAGCCGCCGATGATGACATAGACGGCGGTCAGCAGCGCCATCACGACCACGCAGACTTCGTAGGGAATCCGGAAGGCCATGCCGAACAGGTTGGACAGACCGTTGTAAACGGACGCCGTGTAGGGCACCAGAAAGACGAAGGCGACGATGGAACCCACGATCTGCAGCATTTTGGAATCATAGCGTTTTCCGAAATACTCTGGCATTGTGCGTGCGTCGAGCTTTTGCGTCATGATGCGGGTGCGGCGGCCCAGAACCAGCCATGCCAGGAGCGAACCGATGAATGCGTTGCCCAGGCCGATCCAAGTCGAGGCGACGCCGTATTTCCAGCCGAACTGGCCGGCGTAGCCGATGAATACGACGGAGGAGAAATAGGATGTGCCGAAGGCAAAGGCCGTGATCCACGGTCCTACCGTGCGTCCGCCGAGGACGTAGTCGTTGACGTTGCCTGCATGTCTGCGGGAATAGAAGCCGACGCCGAGCATGACCGCAAAGAAGATGATCAGCAGCAAAATTTTGATTACCATGGAAACCTCCTGTTCTTGTGAAAACGATTACTTTAACACTTAAACGCTTAAACGCATCACTGCGTTAAAGTGAAAAAGTGCCAAGGGGTATTATAATATAGGATTGTAAATTCGTCAATGGGAGAAAAGTAATGAAATTTACCCTGTTCTCGCCCTGCGGCGGCATCGGATTGTACAGTCTTCGAGGGGGGCGATGGCAAAGCAAACATCACTCGCTTGCCATCGGCTGAGCGAGTGATGTCACCGCAGGCGACAAAAAGCGCTTGAATTCCCGCGCTCGATGCCTTTTTCAAAAACCGATCCGGTTGCCTGAGTGCTTGACATAGGCATTGGGGTATCCAGCCGACTTCACGCGCTCCAGAATGACATTCGCATCCGCTTCCGAGTCGAATCGCCCTGCGGTCACGCAATAATACGGGGTACGGTTCAGGTTTTTCCAGTCGGACGACAGGATGACACAGGCAGGGAGATCGAGCGCTTCGAGCTTTTTCAGATCCTTTTCAGCTTCTTCTTTTGAAGGGTAGGCGGATACCCATACGCCGTAGAAAGGATTGTCGTCGGTCTCTGCCGGGAGATCGTAGATCAGGTAATGCCGGTCTTCCGTGAGGCCGGCCTGATACGCATCGGACAGGGTGATAATCGGTACGGCCGTTTCCACAATCGGTTCGAAGACGGTGTCCCGGTCGAAAAGTTCGAGATCGTCCTCTGTGGGGTTAAGCGTGAGCAGACCGTTGCTTCCAACGGAATATGCGGTTTCCATGCTGTATGGCATAGTGCCGCATCCCAGTGTGTTGTAGGTGCAGCGGAAGCATTTTCCGTCGGTCTCATAGCCGCCGCGGCCGAAGAAGACCTCCTGATCCGCTGTTTTCCGGTAGATCGTGAGGACCCCGTCTGAGAAGCGCAGGTAATGCGGCGAAGAGGAGCCGCGCTCCTTCCATAGACCGTCAAGCTTTCCCGATCCGGCGCTGCCTTTCCCGTCAGGGATGAGATACGGGAAGGTGTCGCTCACCCGTTCATCACGGAGATAATGGTCTCCGTTTATGATCACGCCGTCATCTGTGAGGCGTATCGTTTCCTTCTGCGGGGCACTCCAGTATCGTCCGAGATTCGACATGATGGAGAAGGTCAGAACGCCGACATTGCAGCTGTCCGCATCCGCGGAGGAGAGGACCGCGGCGTCCTCCGGCAGAAACTCCATCGCCCAGAAGGAGTAGGCTTCCAATACACCTTCCTCATCCATGGAGTCGCCTCCAAACGCATAAAGGTTATCGGCAAATTCTACGATCTCCAGGACTGCGTATTCTGATTCTTCTGAATCGTCGGTCTTGCGGCTGTACTTCCCGCATAATCTTTTGGCAAGCGATGATCCGGTATTTTCGGATGCGGAAGCCTCGACCGACACTTCTTCGGATGCCTCCTCAGACACTTTTGCAGGCGTCGCTTCAGCCGCCGCTTCGCTTGCTTTCACCGTTTCTGCGGGAGGCTCTTCCGACAAAGCGGCGCTGGACACCCCGGTGCTGTCGCCCTGTGTGTAGGAGGAATTCGCGATCGAAGCGGTCATCGTGTTTCTTTCGCCGCAGCCTGTCAGGAAGGACAGCAGGAGAAGAATGGAAAGCAGGACGCCCGCTGTCTTTATGAAACAGTTGGAGAAGATGTTGTTTTTCTTGCGCATGTCGGGTTTACCTCCGGATGGTCGGTGACTGTCTGAAATCAATGATGCCCAAGGATTGTCTCGTTGCTTCCATTCGTTAAGTGGAATATGTGTCGCAATCCGCTGCGTTACAAAGAATACGGGCATCTTGTTGCTTGCTCATGTTCGGAGGTTCAAGAACTCATGTGGCAATTCATGCGAGTCTGGTTGTCGCATGAGCTTTTGAATCTGGCATCATTCATTATAGCAGGTCGGTCCGGATAAGCAAAACTGTAACCGGGAGGAAAAATGTGATACAATGCAATGATGAAAGGTGGTACTTGGTTATGACGCTTCGGGAAACGGTACATGAAATGAAGAGAACCGCGCCGCAGATGGCAGCGGTGACAGACAGGGACAAAAACCGTGCGCTGGCCGCGATTGCGGATGCGCTGGATGCCCATCGGGATGAGATCTTTGCTGAAAACAGGACGGACCTGGCTCTGGCTGAGGAGAATCATGTGAAGGCTTCCGTGATCAAACGGCTGCGTTTTGATGAAGGGAAGCTGTCCGCCTGCAGGGAGGGCTTACGGCAGCTTGCAGCTCTTCCGGATCCGGTGGGGCGTGTGACGCTCTGCCGGGAGATGGATGAGGGCCTGCTCCTTAAGCGTGTGACGACACCAATCGGCGTGATCGGCGTGATCTTTGAGGCAAGGCCGGATGCACTGGTACAGATCGCGGGTCTTTGCATAAAGAGCGGCAACTGTGCGGTATTAAAGGGCGGGAAGGAAACCGCCCGCACAAACACCATACTGTTCAGCGTGATCCGGCAGGCGGTGACGGACGCGGGACTTCCTGAAAACTGCCTTCTGCAGGTATCCGCGCATGAGGAGATTGATGAGCTCCTTAAGCTGGACAATGATGTGGATCTGATCATTCCGCGCGGATCCAACGCTTTTGTCCGTCATATTATGGAGAATACAAAGATCCCTGTGATGGGACACGCTGACGGCATCTGCCACATCTACGTGGACCGGGACGCAGATCAGGATGCGGCCGTACCGATTATTCTGGATGCCAAAACGCAGTATCCCGCGGCCTGCAATGCGGTGGAGACGATTCTGGTGCATCGCGCGATTGCTTCGGAATTCCTCCCGATTCTTGCCGATGCCCTGCGCGGGGCGGGCGTGTCCCTGCGCGGAGACAGGGAGGTCGCCGGATTGATCGAAACGGATGCCGTCTTTGAGGATGCGGAAGAATACAGAAAGGAATACGGTGATCTCACCCTTGCAATCAAGGTGGTCGGTGACGTGAATGAAGCGATCGATCACATCAACACCTACGGCTCCCATCATACGGATGCAATTCTGACAAGATCGGATGAAGCCGCCGCACGTTTCTTCTCGCTGGTGGATTCTGCTGGCGTGTACCGCAATTGCTCCACGCGGTTTTCTGACGGATTCCGGTACGGATTCGGAGCAGAGGTCGGAATCAGCACCGGAAAGCTTCACGCCAGAGGACCTGTGGGTCTGGAGGGGCTGACCAGCTATCGGTATCACATAGAGGGTCATGGCCAGTGCGTTCGTGAATTCGCGGAGGGAACGAAGGCGTTTCATTTCCGGGATCTATGAAGACAAAGATCCGCACGATTTCCTTTTATCATCACTTTTCCTGTCTGGGAGCGGACTGCCCGCAGAGCTGTTGTCACGGCTGGCGGATACCGGTCGATCTCGCGTCGGTTTCACGGTATGACAGAGAACCCGGAATTCTTGGAATCCGGGCGAAGCTTGCGCTCTCCAGGCGCAGGACGGCACCATCCTTTAACCGGCTCTCGCTTGGCTGCCCGCTGCATGATCCGGACGGTCTTTGTGCGCTGCAGAAGAAGCGCGGAGAGAAGTTTCTGCCGGAGACCTGCCGGATCTACCCCCGGGAATGGGCCAATCTCGGCTCCTTTGTTGAACGGACGCTGGATCTTTCCTGCGTGCGTGCAGCAGAGGTTTTTCTGGAGGCGGATACAGAGGATCAGTGGGGACTTGCGTTTTCTGAGGAAACCGGGCTGTGGGAAAAACCGCGCGCGGGAGACAATGATGATTCTGCGTTTCTGACGTGGCTGTTTGAGAAGCGGGAGGAGATCCTTAAGACTCTGATTGGAGGCGCACACAGAGGACCGGAGGATCTTGACGAACAGATCTTCAGGCTCACGGCGGACGCAAAGCAGGCGCAAAGCAGCTATCTGCGGACGACAGAGACATTTGTCCAGCGTATCGGCATGTTCCCTTTTTCCATCATGCTTCTGAACGAACTGATGAGTACCAGTTTTTTCGAGAGCCATCTTCGATGGTCGAATCCGTTGCTGTATCGCTCCTGCAGGAGGTATTACCGGCTGTTTGATCCGCTGACCGAGATCGAGGGGCAGAAGCGCCTCGATGGGATGGTGGCCTCCTTTTTTGCCGGGAACGGTCCGGCCGGGGTCAGGGAATACATGCGGTATTTTGCCTACTGTCTGCTTCGCTCCTGGTTTGACAGCTATGAGGATTATTCCTTTGTGCGGCGAATCGCGGAGGCGGCGATCCATACGAATATGCTCCTTCTCTTTGAACTGCTTTCCGCGGAGCACAAAGAAGAGCTGTCCGTCCGCCGCAGAGCACTGATGATCTCGGCGTATGAGAAGCGGGCACGGCATAATGACGAGGTGCTTGCGGAAATGGTCGGCTGTGTGCTTAAGCGGATTGCTTGTTGACGGCGACAGGGCAAACGTGTAAAATAGTATGAAGCATAAATCCTATTACGGAGGGAAAGCATGGATACAAAGATACTGTTGGATTCCGGCACAAATGAGCTCGAGGTTCTCGAATTTAAGGTTGACGAGCATTTCTACGGCATCAATGTCGCAAAGATCAAGGAGATCATTCAGTACCAGCCGGTGACGCCGGTTCCCAATGCACATCCGAGCATAGAGGGGATCTTCATGCCGCGTGATGTCATGATCACGGCAATCGATCTGCGCAACTGTCTTCAGCGGGGGACTTCAGAACCCGGCGGGCTTTTCATTGTCACGAATTTCAACAAGCTGGACATTGCCTTCCATGTGGACTATGTTTCCGGAATTCACCGCGTCTCCTGGGCGGACATCATCAAGCCCAATGAGGCAATCTCCAACACTGATGCCGCCGTTTCGACGGGCATCATCAAGATCGAAAACCGTCTGATCATCATTCTCGATTTCGAAAAGCTGGTGACAGATATCAACCCTGCGACGGGTCTGAAGATGGACGATGTGACGGCGATGGGACCGCGTCCCCGCAATGAGGTACCGATCGTGCTGGCCGAGGATTCCAAGATGCTGAACAAGATGATTGTGGCATCCCTTGAACAGGCCGGCTACACCAATGTCCGTCACTTTGAAAACGGAAAGTTCGCCTATGATTATGTCAGGGAATGCCGGGACAACGGCACCCTGCTGGACAACGTGCAATGCATCATCACCGACATCGAGATGCCTCTCATGGATGGACATCGTTTTACCAAGCTTATCAAGTCCGATGAAGAGACGCACATGATTCCGGTTGTCATTTTCTCCTCCCTGATCAATGAGGAGATGCGCAAGAAGGGTGAGCAGCTTGGGGCGGACAGACAGCTGACCAAGCCGGAAATCGGCAGCCTTGTGGGCGCCATCGACGAACTGGTCGGCGTAGAAGGCGTGACAAAGAAGTAAAATCGATTTTGTCGCACAGATGATTTCGCAGCCGGCATGCAAAACCGGCTGCGTTATTTTATCGCATCAATCCAGGCAGTGGATGCCGTGCCTGAAGGAGCAAACGGATGGATAGACAGGCCTATGATGCGCTGACGGCGCAGATCAATCATCATATGGTCAAGTATTACGATGACGACGCCCCTGAGATCAGCGATCAGGAGTATGACGCGCTGATGCAGCGTTTAAAGGAGGCGGAGCGGGAGCATCCGGAGTGGGTGACAAAGGAATCCCCCACGCAAAAGATCGGCGGTTCGGCAAAACGGGAGGCCGGTGTCAAGGTGACCCACCGGGTGCCGATGCTGTCCATTGAGGATGTTTTTGATAAGGCGGATGTCGCCGCCTTTGTTGCACGGGTACAGGAGAAGCATCCCGGCTGCGCCTTTTCCGTGGAAGTCAAGGTGGACGGTCTCTCCATGACGCTGCGCTACACCAGAAATGAGGAGGGAGGGCTTTCTCTTTCGCTTGCGGAGACGCGCGGAGACGGACGGATCGGCGAAGACGTGACACTGAATGCGTTCACGATTCCCGATGTGAAACGCACACTGGATCTGCCCTATGATATGCTTGAGCTTCGCGGCGAGGTCTATATGAGCCACAAGGCCTTCGAGCACTACAATGAAAAGCAGGAGCAGGCGGGGAAACCCCTTGCCGCGAATCCGCGCAACCTGGCAGCGGGAACGCTTCGACAGCTGGATCCGCAGATCACGAAAGAACGCGGTCTCTCGATGTTTGTCTTCAATGTCCAGGACGGGCCGGGGGAGATCAAAGAGGAGCACTGTCTTGCAATGGAGATGCTTGCCGCCGCAGGCGTGCCGACGGTCTTTCACAGGCGGTGCACGACCGCTGAGGAGGTGCTTGCCGCGATTGATGAAATCGGAGAAATGCGGGGCGAGCTGCCCTTTGATCTGGACGGGGCGGTGGTAAAGATTGACCACACTGCATGGCGGGAGGAATTCCCGGCGGGCAGCAAGTATTCGTCCGGACATATCGCCTACAAATATCCGCCTGAGGAAAAGATCGTTGAAATGGATGAAATCGTGACGGATGTCGGCAGAACAGGGAAGCTCACCTTCACCGGCGTTTTCCATGACAAGGATACCGGAAAACCGGCCAGACTCTGCGGTACGAGTGTTTCCCGCGCGACGCTTCACAATCAGGATTACATCCGTGACATGCATATCGGTATCGGCGGCTGGTACCGGCTTTATAAGAGCGGGGAGATCATTCCGCGGATCAACGGCTGCGTGAAGGAACCTCCGGAGATCTTTACCGCTCCGGCTGTCTGTCCGGCCTGCGGGGAGACGCTGATCCGTGAACCGGACACGGCGGATATCCGCTGTGTGAACGGTTCCTGTCCGGCCCAGCTTGTGAGAACCATCTCCTATTTCACCTCCAGGGACGCCATGAATATCATGGGTCTCGGGGAGACACTGGTGGAGGCACTGACCGGGACGGCGTATCTGAAGAGCATTGCGGATATCTACAGACTGCGGGATCACCGGGAGGCGCTCATTGACGCGGGCCTTATCGGCAAGGAAAAGAACACGGACAAGGTGCTCGCCGAGATAGAGAAATCCAAGGACAATGATCCGGTGCGCCTTCTGACGGGCCTGGCGATCCGTAATGTGGGCGTTTCCACCGCGCGCGAGATTATGCGTCATTACCGGAATCTCTATGATCTGACGGCGGCATCGAAGGAAGAATTTCTTGCGATTCCGGACATCGGGGAAACAACAGCGGAGGATTTGTACACCTGGTTTCATGAGGAAGGCAATATCCGGCTGTTAAACGAGCTGCGGCTGATGGGATTGAACATGGAACAGCGTGAGGAGACGGCAGCCTCCGGGGCGTTGGAAGGAGAGGTGGTCGTCATCACCGGGACGTTACCTACACTTGGGAGAAAGGAAGCGGAGGAATTCGTGCGCAGAAACGGCGGCAGGGTAACCGGCAGCGTCAGCACGAAAACCACGCTGCTGGTCGCCGGAGAGGCGGCCGGCTCCAAGCTGACCAAAGCTCAGTCGCTGGGTGTGCGCATTGTGACAGAAGAGGAGTTGATGGAATTATGCCGATCAAAGTAAAGAACGGTCTACCCGCAAGGGAGAATCTGGAGAGAGAGAATATTTTCGTCGTGGATGAGGACAGGGCGCTGCATCAGGATATCCGGCCGCTGCAGGTGTGTATTCTCAATCTGATGCCGCTCAAGGAGGACACGGAGCTGCATCTGCTTCGGGTGCTTTCCAACACCCCTCTGCAGATTGATGTTTCCTTTATGCAGATGAGCACGCATCACGCCTCCAACACCTCGCCGAACCACTTGAACCGTTTTTACCATCCGTTCCACGAGCTGGAGAAGAACACCTACGACGGCCTGATCATCACCGGCGCGCCGGTGGAACAGCTGCCTTTTGAGGAGGTGGATTACTGGGAAGAAATCTGTGAGGTATTTAAGTGGTCGAAAACCAATGTCACCTCGACCTATCACATCTGCTGGGGGGCGCAGGCAGGGCTCTATTTCCACTACGGCATCAACAAGCTGCCGCTCACGAGGAAGCTGTTCGGCGTCTACCGGCACCGCGTTCTGAACAGAAAGGTGCCGCTGGCACGCGGGTTGGACGATGTGTTCATGCTTCCGCACAGCCGTTACACATCGCTTGACGAGGAGCAGGTGGCAGCCTGCCCGGATCTGACGATCATCGGGGAATCAGAGATTGCAGGAAGCGCTGTGCTGTTGTCCGCCGATGGGAAGAATGTCTTTATCACCGGACACAGCGAGTATGACCGGTACACGCTGGATAAGGAATATCGCAGGGATCTGGACAAGGGACTGGAAATTGCGATGCCGGAGCATTACTATCCGGGAGATAATCCGGCAAAAAAACCGCTGCTTTCCTGGCGGGCCACAAGCAACTGCCTCTACACAAACTGGCTGAACTATTACGTGTATCAGAACACCCCTTACCAGTGGGGACAGATCCTCGGGGAAGAAGGGCATCGCGAGGCGGCGCGGGCGCTCACGCAGTAAAAAAGAAAAGGAAGAGCTCAGGCTCTTCCTTCCAGTTTTTCAAGCTGTTCATTGATCCGTTCGGTGGCGAATCCGTTCGAGCGGAGATGGAGTTCCGTTTTTTGAATGCGGTCGTGAATGGCGGCGCTCCGTTTATAATACTCAATAAGTGATTCATCCTCGGGGACGAGGAAACCGTCTGCGATGGCACCCGGCAGGACAAAGGTTTTTGTCAGCTTATCGAAGGTCACCTCGATGTATTTGCCGTCCTCTTTGGAGACCGTGCCTCTTCCGAACTTCTTGTGGCGGACGACCATGCCGATCGTTTCATGTTCGCCGAGCTTTTTGCGTTCCGCCTGTTGCTCCTCCAGATCCCGTTGCAGATCGTCATGCAGCTTGATCAGGGATTCTCGCTGCTTTTCGTTTTCCGCGATCAGCTCTCTGGTTCGTTTGGTCTTTCTGCGGGTTGTCGTGCCTTTTCCGGTCGTTTCCTCACTCTTTCGATCAGAGCTCATTTCGACCACCTCCTTATGCTGTCATCGGTGAAGGGTTTCCATGGGTCTGCCTAATCAGTATACACCATTTCAAGCCGAAATACAACCGTGATCAAAAGGAGTTAGCGTTACGATCTATCTACGCCGGACGCAAGATATCATCACGCTCTGTGTCTGCCCGGGCAGTGGAAAGCATCAGCTTGATCCGGTTCAGCTGATTGACTTCGCTGGCGCCGGGATCGTAATCGATTGCGACGATATTGGCTCCGTGATACCTGGCCCGAAGGGCTTTGATGACGCCCTTGCCGACGACATGATTCGGCAGACAGCCGAAGGGCTGCGTGCAGACAATATTCTTCGCGCCCTCCCGGATCAGCTCCACCATTTCGCCGGTGAGGAACCAACCCTCGCCGGTCTGGTTGCCGATGGAGACAATCTCTTCGGCATAGCGGACAGTCTGGTAAATGCTGGTGGGCGGATCAAAGTGGACGCTCTGTCTGAAGGCCCGGACAGCTCCTCTGCGCAGCAGCTCAATGCCTGCGATGCCGGCACGGCAGAAGGCAGCGGTGCGGCTGCTTGTCCCCAGCTCCTTTGCTTTGTAGATCTGGTTGTAGAAGCAGTAGAGCATGAAATCGATCAGATCCGGCACAACCGCTTCGGCGCCCTCGGATTCCAGCAGATCCACCAGATGGTTGTTGGCGGCGGGGGCAAATTTGACCAGAATTTCTCCCACAATGCCGACGCGTGGTTTGCGGGTCTCATGAATGGGAATCCGGTCGAACTCCTCGATCATCTCGCGGCACATGCGCTGGAAGCGGAAGTAGTTAAGGTGCCTGCCGCTGACAAAAGCCCGGCATTCCTTCAGCCATTTCTGATGGACGGCTTCGACGCTGCCCGGCGTGATTTCATAGGGCCGCATGCGATAGACACAGCGCATGAAGATGTCGCCGAATACCGCTGCATAGGCGCCACGCTCAAGCATTTCAAGACCGATGGGAAAGCCGGGATTCGATTCGAGTTTGGAAAGATTCAGGGAGATCACAGGGATCTGTTCCATGCCGGCCTTGCCCAGCGCACGTCTGATGAAGCCGACATAGTTGGTGGCACGGCATCCGCCGCCGGTCTGGGTCATCAGAACCGCGGTCCGATTCAGATCATATTTTCCGGAATGAAGCTCATCCATGATCTGTCCGACCACCCAGAGAGAGGGGTAGCAGGCATCGTTGTTGACATACTTCAGCCCCATGTCTATGGCATGCCGGTTATCATTCTGCATGACAACGAGATTGAAACCGCAGGCCTGCAGGGCTGTTTCCAGAAGATCAAAGTGGATCGGCGACATCTGCGGACAAAGGATGGTATAGCGGTCTTTGCGCATCTGCTCGGTAAAGATCTTCCGATTGATATTGGTGGGGTTGATCGTGCGGGTCTTGTGTCTGCGTTTGCGCTCTCTGATCGCGGCGAGAAGGGAACGCACCCGGATTCGTGCGCTGCCGAGATTGTTGACCTCGTCAATTTTCAGACAGGTGTAGATTTTGTCTGAACCTGAAAGAATATCCGCAACCTGATCCGTCGTTACGGCATCCAGACCGCAGCCGAAGGAGTTGAGCTGGATCAGGTCGATATCGTCCCTCGTGCGCACAAAGCTGGCGGCCGCGTAGAGACGGGAGTGGTACATCCACTGGTCGGAGACAATGAGCGGTCTGTCAGGCCTCCCCAGGTGAGAGACGCTGTCTTCCGTGAGTACGGCCACACCGTAAGAACAGATCATATCCGGGATGCCGTGATGGATTTCCTGATCGAGATGATAGGGCCGTCCTGCAAGCACGATGCCGTGCCGGTGGTTCTCCTCGATCCAGCGCAGGGTTTCCTCTCCCTTCGCCTCGATTTCCTGCCGCGTGGCAGAAAGCTCCTCCCAGCCGGCCCTCGCCGCGTCTATGACCTCCCTGGCCGGAAGCTCCTGAAACTCATGAAGCAGCGCATCGGTCGCCGTGCGCAGGTCGGTAAACGACATAAAAGGATTGCGCAGTCTGGCCTCGCCGCGGACGATCTTTTCCACGTTGTTGCGGATGTTTTCCGGATAGGAGGTGACAATCGGACAGTTGTAATGGTTGGTGGCCCCGGGTACCTCCATTCGTTCGTAAAAGAGCGAGGGGTAGAAGATGAAGTCCACTTTTTGTGCGATCAGCCATTCAATGTGGCCGTGGGAAATCTTGGCGGGGTAGCATTCGGATTCACTGGGAATCGACTCGATGCCAAGCTCGTAGATCTCATGCGTGGAACGGGGCGAAAGCACCACTCGGAAGCCCAGTTTTTTAAAGAAAACCGCCCAGAAGGGGTAATTCTCGTAAATATTGAGAACGCGCGGAATTCCGACGGTGCCGCGCATCGCTTCCCCTGCCGCAAGCGGCTCATAGGCAAAAATGCGCCGGTATTTCCATTCGTACAGATTGGGAATCCCCTCGGCGTTTTTCACCTTTCCGATGCCGCGCTCACAGCGGTTGCCGGAAATATACTGACGGCCACCCGTAAATTTATTAACGGTTAAACGACAGTGGTTCGTGCAGCCCTGACAGGTGGTCATGCTGGTCTGGTATTCCAGCTCATCGATTGCCTGGAAGGAGAGCATGGAGGTTTTGTACGACGGATCCTCCAGAAAACGGTTGCGGGCAATCAGAGCGGCGCCAAAGGCACCCATGATGCCGGCAATGTCCGGACGGATGACCTCGCAGCCCGCAATTTTCTCCAGGGCGCGTAGAACGGCATCATTGTAGAAGGTGCCGCCCTGAACGACGATGTTTTTGCCGAGTTCTCTGGCATCGGACACCTTGATCACCTTGAACAGCGCGTTTTTAATGACGGAGTAGGCAAGCCCCGCGGAGATATCCGACACCTCGGCGCCTTCCTTCTGGGCCTGCTTGACGCGGGAATTCATAAAGACCGTGCAGCGCGTGCCGAGATCGACGGGATGCGGCGCATAGAGGGCCACCTTTGCAAAATCGGAAACCGAGTAGTCGAGTGACCGGGCAAAGGTTTCGATGAAGGAGCCGCAGCCCGAGGAACAGGCTTCGTTCAGCTGCACACTGTCTACCGATTGATCCTTGATTCGGATGCATTTCATGTCCTGACCGCCGATGTCGAGAATGCAGTCCACATCCGGATCAAAGAAGGCAGCTGCCGTGTAATGCGCGATGGTTTCCACCTCACCGTCATCCAGCAGGAGCGCGGATTGCAACAGTGCTTCACCGTAGCCGGTGGAGCAGGCACGGGAGATATGAACCCCCTCCGGGATCAGATCACGGATCTCACGGATCGATCGGATGGCGGTCGCAAGAGGCGACCCGTTGTTGCCGGAATAGAAGGAGTAAAGCAGATCACCATCCTCCGAAATCAGTGCGCATTTGGTCGTGGTCGAGCCCGCGTCGATTCCAAGATAGGCGTTGCCTCGGTAATGGTCAAGCTTCGCCGTCTTCACACGGTATTTTTCCTGTCTGTTCCGGAATCTGCGATAGTCCTCCTCGTTTTCGAAAAGCGGTTCCATCCGTGCCACCTCTGCCTCGAGACGGATCGGGCCGGACAGCCTGTCCGTGAGCTCACGGAGGGACAGCTGATGCTCCTCTCTGGCGGTGAGCGCCGAGCCGATCGCCGCAAAGAGATGGGAATCCTCCGAAAGAATCGTGTGCTCCTCATCCAGATGGAGGGTTCTCACGAAGGCTGCGCGGAGTTCAGGCAGAAAATGCAGGGGACCGCCGAGAAATGCGACATGCCCTCGGATCGGCTTGCCGCAGGCAAGGCCGGAAATCGTCTGATTGACAACCGCCTGAAAGATGGATGCGGCGAGATCCTCGTGTGTCGCTCCCTCATTGATGAGCGGCTGGATATCCGATTTGGCAAAAACGCCGCAGCGGGCGGCTATAGTATAAAGAGAGTGATAACCGGCGGCAAGATCATTGAGTCCGGCTGCGTCCGTCTGCAGAAGGGAAGCCATCTGATCGATAAAGGATCCGGTGCCACCGGCGCAGATTCCGTTCATGCGCTGTTCCACATTGCCGTCTTCAAAATAAATGATTTTGGCATCCTCACCGCCAAGCTCGATTGCCACATCCGTCCGGGGAGCAAGCTTTTTCAGCGCGCTTGCCACGGCGACGACCTCCTGGGTGAAGGGAATATCGAGCGCTTTGGCGAGGTTCAGCCCTCCGGATCCGGTGATTACGGGATGTACGGTCACATCACCGGCCTTTTTCAACGCGTCCTCACAGAGGGAGAGAAGCGTTTCCTGAATATTGGCATGATGACGGCGGTAATCGGCATAGATCAGTACATCCTGTGCATCCATGAGCGCAATTTTGACGGTCGTGGAGCCGATATCAATGCCGAGGGTATAATCCTGATGAAGCATGATTTTCCTTTCAAAAACTAATGCACACAAAAGCGATTCATGATATCATATATTTGGAAGGATAAGAAGTCCCAAAATGAATAATCTGTCCGAAGAAGAGAAAAAAGCATATCAGGAATGCGTACTGTGTCCGCGCCGCTGTCATGCGAACCGGCTGACCGGGACCGGATTTTGCGGAGAAAGGGCGGTGCCTGCGGTTGCGCGCGCCTCGCTCCATCACTGGGAGGAGCCATGTATCTCCGGAAAAACCGGATCGGGAACGGTGTTCTTCTGCGGCTGTAACCTCGGATGCGTGTACTGTCAGAACGCAGCGATTTCCGGAAGGGGAAGGATCCCCTCCAAGGCCAGATTTTGTGATTATGAGGAGCTGGCGAAGATCTTCCTTTTGCTGCAGGAGAAGGGGGCCTGCAATATCAATCTGGTGACCCCGACCCATTTTGCTCCGACTGCCGCCAGGGCGGTTATGGCAGGCAGAGCCCGCGGATTGCTCCTTCCCATTGTGTGGAACACCAGCGGCTATGAGACGGTGGAAACCCTGCGTATGCTGGACGGCGTGGTGGATATCTACCTCACGGACTGCAAGTACGCTTCGTCCGAACCCGCGGGCAAATATTCGAGTGCGCCGGACTATTTCAACACCTGTATGATGGCGATCCGGGAGATGCTCCGTCAGACCGGTGCGCCCGTCTTTGTCTCGAAGGACGGGAAATCACTGGATGCCGCCGCCTACAATGAACTGGCGGAGGAGACGGATCCGGAGTCGGATTATGAAGGACCTCTCATGCGGCGCGGGGTGATCGTGCGGCATCTTCTGCTCCCCGGGGAGGGGGAGGACGCTCGGCGGATCATCGGTGCGCTGCTTGGCGAGTTCGGAAACAGCATCTATCTGAGCATCATGAATCAATATACGCCGATGCCGGGCGTAAACGATATACCGAATCTAAAAAGACGCATAACCGAAAATGAGTACGAGGAGATCATCGATTATGCGATTGAACACGGTCTGGAGAACGGATTCTTCCAGGGGTCAGACACCGCTTCGGAGAGCTTTATTCCCGATTTCTGAAACGGATCGCCGTCGGAACCTGTCTTCCCTTTTGCACTTCTTTGTGCTATGATAACGCCCATGAATGAATCAACCGGAAAACTGTTTGATGAGGATGCGTACCTCACGGAGTTTACCGCCGGTGTCCTTTCCTGTGAGACTTTTGGCGACGGATACCGCGTGGTGCTGGATCGTACGGCCTTCTTTCCGGAGGCGGGCGGTCAGACGTCCGACCGGGGGGCGCTTGTCTGCGACGGGACCGAAGCGCAGGTGCGGGATGTGCAGATAGACGAGGAATCGGGACGGATCCTTCACCTCACGGACAAGGCGCTGCCGGAAGGCGGGACAGCAACGGGCAGGATTGACTGGACGCATCGCTTTGACAATATGCAGCAGCATTCGGGAGAACACATTTTCTCCGGGCTTCTCTGCGGGAAGTATTCCTGCGACAACGTCGGCTTTCATCTGAGCGACCAGACGGTGACGATGGACTATAACCGCGCCTGCACGGCACAGGAGATCGCCGCGATCGAGCAGGAGGTCAATGAGGTGATCTGGAAAAACCTGCCGATCGAGATTTCGTTTCCCACCGGCGCGGAGCTTGAGAAGCTCACCTACCGCAGCAAGAAGGAACTCTCCGGCCGGATCCGTATCGTGACCATTCCCGGCGTGGACGTGTGTGCCTGCTGTGCACCGCACGTCCGTCATACAGGGGAAATCGGTCTGCTCAAGGTGCTGTCCGTTCAGAATTATAAGGGCGGAATCCGTGTGACGATCGCCTGCGGAAAGCGGGCATTTGACCATTTATCGGGACAAAGCGACACGCTTTCAGGAATGGCGAAGGAGCTCTCCACGGCTCCTGAAGAGGTGCCCGGGCAGCTTGCCCGTCTGCGCAGGGAATTGACCGACTGCAGACGCCGGATGGCTGTTTACTGTGAATCCGTGCTGCTTAACAGGCTTCGTACGGAGCCTGCCATATCGTTTCGGGATGAGCGCGCGGCGGTTCTTTTTGATGCCGAAGCCGACGCGCAGGCGGCACGGCGAGCCGTCAATGCCCGGCTGGAGGAACAGGACGGTCTTGTTCTGGTTTTTCTCGGGGATGATGAGACCGGCTATCAGTACCTGATCGGTGTGGGCGGCGATCACGCCGATGCCCGGATTCCCGCGAAGCTTCTTGGGGAAAAGCTTGGCGGAAGGGGCGGCGGAAGCAGGGAGATGACGCAGGGCAGGGTCGATGCCGCACGGGAGTTGATCCTGGAAACACTGAAGCATGTAGACTGAAGGAAGCATGGTGACTGCAGATGAGAATCGGAACCGGATATGATGTCCACCGCCTGGCGGAGGGCCGCAGACTGATCCTTGGCGGGGTGGAGATTGAACATGACAGGGGGCTGGACGGACACAGCGACGCGGACGTGCTCGTTCATGCCGTTATGGATGCGCTGTTGGGCGCTGCCGCCCTGGGAGATATCGGGCTGCACTTTCCCGACACCGACGAAGCGTACCGCGGGGTGTCCAGTATCGCTCTGCTTACGAGGGTGGGAGAGCTGCTTAATGACCACGGCTGGTTTGTAGAAAACATTGACGCGACGGTGATTGCCCAGCGCCCGAAGCTCAGGCCATACATAGACAGGATGCGCGAGAACATTGCAGAGGCTCTGGATCTGGATGTGACCCAGGTAAGTGTCAAGGCAACAACGGAGGAGGGGTTGGGCTTTACCGGCAGCTGCGAGGGCATCGCCGCACAGGCGGTCTGTCTGATTGCATCCCCGGCCGATGTGCATTCGAGAAACGCAACCTTCGACACCGGTCAGGGAATCTGTTGAAGCCCGGACACCTGTTTCCTGACGACCATCGCAGAAGAGGAGCTGACATGAAAATACTGAATACACTTTCAAAACAGAAGGAAGAGTTTCAACCGCTTGTGCCCGGAAAGGTTTCCATGTATGTGTGCGGACCGACGGTCTACAATCTGATCCATATCGGAAATGCGCGGCCGATGGTCTTTTTTGACGTGGTGCGGCGCTATTTCCTCTATCGGGGTTATGAGGTCAACTACGTGTCCAATTTCACCGATGTCGATGACAAAATCATCAAGAGAGCGCTGGAGGAAGGGGTGGATTCTTCCGTGATCTCCAGGCGCTACATCGAAGAGTGCAAAAAGGATATGGTGAGTCTGAACGTGATGGAGGCGACGACGCATCCGCTGGCGACTGAGGAAATCGACGGGATGATCGAGATGATCGCCACCCTGATTGACCGCGGCTTTGCCTATCGCGCCGGGGACGGAACCGTCTATTACCGCACACGCAAGTTTCCTTACTACGGTAAGCTCTCCCATAAGAACCTGGACGATCTGCGCAGCGGAAACCGGTCGATCCTCGTGACCGGCGAAGAACAGAAGGAAGATCCGCTTGATTTTGTCCTCTGGAAGCCCAAAAAGGAAGGAGAACCCGCCTGGCCCTCACCGTGGTGCGAGGGAAGACCCGGATGGCACATCGAGTGCTCGGTGATGAGCAGAAAGTATCTGGGCGAGCAGATCGATATCCACGGCGGCGGGGAGGATCTGATCTTTCCTCATCATGAAAATGAGATCGCCCAGTCGGAAGCGGTAAGCGGCAAAGAATTTGCAAAGTACTGGATGCACAATGCGTTCCTGAACATCGATAATCACAAAATGTCCAAATCCGACGGCAATTTCTTTACCGTACGGGACATTCTGGCAAAATATGAGGGGCGGGTGCTGCGGCTGTTCCTTCTGTCCGCTCATTATCGCAGCCCCCTCAATTTCAGCGACGAGCTGATGCGTGCGGCGAAAAGCAGTCTGGAACGCATCATCAACTGCGCGGGCAATCTGGATCATCTGTCAAAGCACGCGCAGACAGCCGAAATGACCGGGGAGGAGCAGGCGCTTCTTGATGAGAGTGATCGCTTTGGCACGGCATTTGAACAGGCGATGGACGATGACTTTAACACCGCGGATGCCCTTGCGGCCGTCTATGAACTGGTGCGGTTCATCAACAGCAGGACCACCGAAGAAAGCTCTGCCGCGTTTGTTCAGGCTTTACAGGAGAGGCTCTATCGGCTGACCGACGTGCTGGGGCTGGATCTTTCCATTGACAAAGCCTCGGGCAATGCGGAGGAGGATGCCAGAATTGAGGCGATGATTGCCGAACGGCAAGCTGCCAGAAAGGCAAAGGATTTTGCACGGGCCGACGCGGTGCGTGACGAGCTGGCGGCGATGGGAATCATTCTGGAGGACACGCGCGAGGGAGTGAAGTGGAAGAGAGCGTGAGAGAGGCGGTGAGTCTCCCGGAGACCGCACAGATCAGCGCCCTGTTCGGGAGCGAAATGCGGGATATCAGAGAGTACTCGCCTCTGGTCTGTGCTTTTGTGGGTGACGCGGTGTTTGATCTGGTGATCCGGACGGCTGTGACCCTTGGGGAGAACCGGCCGGTACGAAAGCTGCACCGGGAGAAAGCGGCCGTGGTGAATGCCCATGCACAGGCAATGCTGGCGGAGAGGGTGGCACCCATCCTGACAAAGGAGGAGGCCGAGATTCTAAGACGCGGGCGCAACGCACACAGTCAGACGACACCGAAGAATCAGAGTATTGCGGATTATCATATGGCGACCGGCCTGGAGGCACTCGTGGGGTATCTGTATCTCACGGGGCGGACCGGGCGTCTTCTGGAGATCCTGCATGCCGGTCTGGAAACCGGAGGGGAAGCAGATGGATGAAGGACTGCAGTTAGAAGGCAAAAACGCGGTGCGGGAGGCTTTTGCGGCCGGGATTCCGATCCAGCGTTTGTGGTTTCTGAAGCATGATGAAAAAGGTGCGCTCACCGGCCTCAAAAAACAGGCGGCAGACCGCGGGATCCCCTATAAGGAAACGGATCGCGCATCCCTGGACAGAATGTCGAAAACGGGTCATCATCAGGGGGTGATCGCCATGTCCGCGCCGGTAGCCTTTTCCGAGATGGAGGACATCTTTGCACGCGCAGGCAGCGAGGATCCGTTCCTTTTCCTGTTGGACGGGATTGAGGATCCGCACAATTTCGGAGCGATCATCCGCACGGCGGAGGCACTCGGAGCCCATGGAATCATCGTGGCAAAGGACCGGTCGGCGCCGCTTACCGAGGCGGTTGTGCGCGCCAGTGCCGGTGCCGTACACCATATACCGATTGTGCGTGTCACCAATCTCGTGCGCACGATGGATGAACTGAAAAAGCGTCCGCTCTGGTTTGTCTGTGCGGATATGGACGGTGAGCCGGTCTTTCGCCTGTCGTTAACAGGACCGGTTTGCCTGGTGATCGGCAATGAGGGACACGGGGTATCCCGCCTCGTGAAGGAACACTGCGACTTTACGGCGTCGGTTCCGATGAGCGGAAAAATCGCTTCCCTCAATGCCTCTGTGGCGGCGGGAATTCTTGCGGCGGAGATTGTCAGACAGCGGATGAGCGAGGCAAAAAAATGAGGCAGACCGTTTCTCTTCCGGCATCGGAGGAATCAGAGTCGGATGATGCGCTGATTCTCCGTCTTCGCGACGGCGAGGAGCATGTGACGGAGTGCATCATGAACCGGTACAAGGATCTGGTTCGTTACAAGGCAGGATCGATGTATCTTCTCGGCGCGGACAGGGAGGATCTGATTCAGGAGGGAATGATCGGCCTGTTCAAGGCCATACGTGACTATGATGTCGGCCGGGACGCGAGCTTTTCCACCTTTGCCGAGCTGTGTATTTCCAGACAGATGTATTCTGCCGTGGAGGCCTCCGGCCGAAAGAAGCATATGCCGCTCAACACCTACATATCCCTCTACGACGGGGACGGGGAGGGCGCCTCGCAGGCTCTTAGTGAGCTGGCCGCCCCGATGGATGACGATCCGGAGGCCCGTTTTTTTGACCGGGAAAACGAACGTGAGCTGGAGGAGTGGATAGACAGCGAGTTGAGTCCCTTTGAAAAGCAGGTACTGGATCTTGCCATCATCGGGATGAGCAGCGTCGAAGCGGCACGCATCCTGAACCGGAGCGAGAAAGCCTCGGAAAATGCGCTGCAACGGGCAAAAGCGAAGCTGAAACGTCTGCTTGAGACGAAAAAGGGTTAAAATTCAGCGCTTTAACAGCGCTGAATTTTAACTGCTTCGGTCGGGCATTCCAGTGCGCCCTTCAGGCGCAGCCCGACCTCACTCCTGAATCAGCTTGGGCCGTAGCCACGCAGCAAGTGCGTGGCTCGGCTCTGAATAGTAACGAAAAAAGCATTAATAGAGCGATGAATTCGTTTTTTTGCTTGCAATTCATTTTTGATTGTGCTATGCTATACAAGCTGTTTTTGGCGGGTATAGTCGGAAACTATACCGGAGTATGAAGAAAAGGAACAGGTGAGATTATGAGACAGGACATTCATCCCGAGTATTATCAGGCAACCGTTACCTGCAACTGCGGTAACACTTTTACGGTCGGTTCCACCAAGAGTGAGATTCACGTGGAAATCTGCTCCAAGTGCCATCAGTTCTACACCGGCACGCAGAAGGCCAATGCGGTTCGCGGACGGATTGAGAAGTTTAACCGCAAGTACGGTGTCAAGGCCTGATCGGTTATTATTCATTAAGGGTGTTTGCGGGAGGTTGAGGCGGATGGCTTCAACCTCTTTTCATTCGTGCGGTAAAAAACGGAGAACCGGATCATGAAAAAAATTACAAAGTATTCCGGCATCGGCGGGCAGGCAGTTCTGGAGGGGGTCATGATGCGCAACCGGGACAGGTATGCGGTTGCGGTGCGAAAAACGAACGGCGAAATCGCGGTTGATGTGAACGAATATCATGCGATGGCACGCGGCAAGGTGTTCAGAGAGATCCCCTTTCTGCGCGGCATCTTTGTTTTTGTGGACTCGCTGGTGCTGGGACTGAAGTCGATCAACCTCTCCGCTGCCTGGTTTGATGAGGAGGAGACGGAACAGTCCGCTTCGAAAAAGAAGGATGCAACCGGGAAGAGCACGGGAGATGATGCGGTCTCCGTCCTGGTCACGATCCTGTCCTTTGCGATTGCCATTTCGGCGTTTATGCTGCTCCCGTATTTTCTTGCATCCCTCTTTCGGCGGGTGATCACCTCCGACGGGCTCATTGCGGTCATTGAGGGGCTGATGCGGATCGTTGTCTTTGTGGCCTATATTCTGCTGATTTCCCTGATGAAGGATATCAGGCGTCTCTTCGCCTATCACGGCGCGGAGCATAAATGCATCAACTGCATCGAGGAGGGCAGACCCCTCACACTGGAAAATGCCCGTGCGGCTTCCAGGCTGCACAGAAGATGCGGATCCAGCTTTTTGCTCTTCGTCATGCTGGTGAGCGTGATTCTGTTTTTCTTTATCCGTTCGGACAAACTGGCGGTAAGGCTTTTGCTGCGCGTGGTTCTGATACCGGTGATTGCCGGAATCTCCTATGAACTGATCTATCTGGCCGGACACACGGACAACTTCCTGATCCGTGCACTTTCAGCACCGGGACTCTGGCTGCAGCGTCTGACCACAAAAGAACCGGACGATTCGATGATCGAAGTGGGAATCGCATCCGTGGAAGCGGTATTTGACTGGAAGCGGTATCTGTCAGACGCGTTTGGCGTTTCTCTGGCAGAAGAACCGGTCGAAGAATCCGTCGAAGAGCCGGTCGAAGAATCCGTCGAAGAACCTGCCGAAGAACCTGCTGAAGAATCGGCAGAGAGTGGCGAATGACAATCGCTTGTGCGTTACAGGACGCGACGAAACTGCTTACCGATGCCGGCGTGGAGGAGGCAGCGCTTGACGCGGCGCTTATTCTGGGCGAGGTCTCAGGAATCACCCGGGCACAAGTGCTGGCGCATCCGGAGACGCTGCTGACAGACGAACAGGAGCAGGCGATGAAGGCATTGCTGCTTCGGCGAGCGCAGCGGGAACCGCTTGCTTATCTCATCGGCAGGCAGGAGTTTATGGGGCTGTCCTTTGCCGTGTCGCCCGGTGTGCTGATTCCGAGACAGGACACAGAGATGCTGGCAGAGGAGGCCATGCGGCATTTGCATGACGGGATGCGGATCCTGGATCTGTGTACCGGAACCGGATGCGTGGCGCTGTCTCTCCTGCATTATTCCAATGATACGAGCGCAGTGGTGACGGATCTGTCGGAGACGGCGATTGAGCGGGTTAAGGACAACGCTGCCGCTCTTTGTCTGACAGAGAGGATCACTCCCGTGCAGGCAGATCTCTGGCCGGGCGCGTGCGGGAAATTTGATCTGGTGACGGCCAACCCGCCCTACATAGCCACGAAGATCATCGATACGCTGCAACCGGAGGTGCGGGACCATGAACCTCGGGAGGCGCTGGACGGCGGAGAGGACGGTCTTTGTTTCTACCGGAGGATCATTGCGCAGGCAGGAGAGTATCTGTACTCTGACGGATGGCTTCTGGTGGAGATCGGCTATGATCAGGGGGAGGCTGTACGCGGCCTCTTTGAGGATGCAGGCTATAAAAACATCGGGATTTTGAAGGATTACGGCGGAAATGACCGTGTGGTGAAGGGGTGTTATTACTGATATGTTTGAAAAACTGGATGAATTATACCGGCGTTTTGAAGACATCAGCAGGGAGGTGCAGGAGCCTGCGGTCCTTTCGGATCCGGATCGTTATGCCAGACTGATGAAGGAGCAGAGCGGCCTTGCACCGATTATTGACGCATGGCAGCGCTACCGGCGGGTCAGACAGGATATTGCCGACAGCGAGGAACTGCTGTCAGCCGAGAGCGATGAGGAAATGCGCACCATGCTGAAGGAGGAGCTGGCTGCGGCAAGAGAGCAGCTTCCACAGCTTGAGCAGGAGATAAAGATCCTGTTGCTGCCGAAGGATGAGAAGGATGACCGAAGCGTAATCGTGGAAATCCGTGCGGGTACGGGCGGTGACGAGGCGGCCCTGTTTGCGGCAGAGCTCTACCGGATGTACGCACATTACGCGGAGCGGAGGCACTGGCGGGTGGAGGTGCTGGATTCCGAGGAGATCGGGATCGGCGGAATGAAGAATATCAGCTTTACGGTGAACGGGCAGGGCGCCTGGTCACGGTTGAAATATGAGAGCGGCGTGCACCGCGTGCAGCGGGTTCCGGTCACGGAGTCCGGCGGCCGCATTCATACGTCCGCGGCATCGGTTGCCATCATGCCGGAGGTGGATGACGTGGAGGTTCATCTGGATCCGAATGACTGCGACATCGATACCTACCGTTCCAGCGGCGCGGGCGGTCAGCACATCAACAAGACGAGCTCCGCTGTGCGCCTGAAGCATCTCCCGACGGGCATC